>DAORJJ010000633.1:0-4002 GCA_035439005.1 Polyangiaceae bacterium
GCGCTCCCCGCGCGCGCTGGCGCTGTGCCACGCGCTCTACGACTGCGAGCCCGTGCGCGTCGAGGCGCGCGGCGCGGGGCGCGACGGGGGGCTCGTCGGGCGGAGCGGCGCGCGCGGCGCGGGCGGCGGCGCAGCGGCGGAGTAAGAGGAGACACCATGGCCACGTTCACCCTGAGGCACACGCTCGACACCACGCCCGACACGTACTGGGGCCGCGTCTTTTTCGATGCAGAGTACAACCTTCGCCTGAACCGCGACGCGCTCGGGTTTCGCCAGTACGACGTGCTCGAGGAGAAGGTGGCGGAGGACGGCTCGCGCTCGCGACGGCTCCGCATGCTGCCCAAGGACGAGCCGCCGGCGGTCGTGAAGAAGCTCGTCGGCGACTCCCCGAGCACCGAGGAGGGCCGGTACGATCCGGCGCAGCGGCGCTACACGTTCTCCATCCAGCCCCCCTCCCTCGCCGACAAGATCCGCATCGGCGGCAGCGTCCGGGCCGAGGCCAAGGGCGAGAAGATGGAGCGCGTCGTCGAGTTCGAGATCAAGGTCTCCATCTTCGGCGTGGGCGGCGTGATCGAGAGCTTCATCGAGAAGACCGTGCGCGAGAGCTACGACCGCGGGGCCGCCTTTACCAACACGTTCCTCCGCGAGAAGGGGCTCTAGCGAGGGTGCCCGCGCGGGTGCGCGCGCCGCAGGGCGGCGTGCGCCCCGGCGCCGGCCGTCAGTTCAACACGAAGTTGTTCAGCCCGGCCACGATCACGCCGATGATGCTCTCGCCCGCGATGACGCCCGCGGCGAGCGGCACGACGTAGCGCTCCGCCCAGGCCTTGCTGACGCGCGTGGCGACGTCGCCCAAGAGGGCGCCGATGAACATCGAGAAGGGCGAGAAGAACGGGAGGATCATGCCGAGGCCGAGCCCCGTCGGCGAGGGGACCCACTTCTTGCGGTGCTTCGGCACGGTGGCCTCGAGCAGCGCGAGCACGGCGCCGAGCACGAGGCCGGCCTTCACGCACTGCTGCGCCATGGGGTGCATGTTGCGCATGCCCGAGCGAAAGAGCTTCGCGACGGCGAGCCACTGCTGCGCCCCGGGCGCCGGGAACGCCGCGTCCTTGGCGGGCATCACGTCGGTGGCGGGCGTGCCCGTGAGCACCGTCGCGTCGGGCACGAGCAGGAAGTAGCCGAGCGTCGTGGCGATGGTGCCCGTGAGGATGCCCATCGCCTGCGCGATGAACTGGCGGCGCGGGTTCGCCCCGAGCAGGTACCCCGACTTGAGATCGTTCAGCAGATCGGCCGTCGCGAGGCCCGCGCCCGAGGTGATGGACGCGGTCATGAGGTTGGCGGTGGAGCTCTGCGGGATGAGCACGCCGTAGGTGAGCTGCATGATCTTGCCCATCGCGCCGCCGGGCGTGATGTCGCTCTCGCCCGTCGCGCGGGCGGCCACGAGCGCGAGCACGAACGTCATGCCCACGGCCAAGACGCCGAAGTGCGGAGGGATGTCGAAGAACGTCGCGGCGACCACCACGATGGCCGTCCCCGAGCCGAGGAGCCCGAACACGAACCACCGCGTCGGCACCTCGACGTCCTCGGGGCGCACGGCGGCCGGCGCCTTCGGGTCGCCGTCTCGCTCGCCGGGCTCGCGGTACGCGGTCTTCTTGTCGGCCTCGGCGCCCTTGGCCTTGGCGCCCCCGCCGAAGAGGCCGGAGAGCGCGCGCAGGATCGTGCGCCACTGGGCGGCGAGCTGCACGAGGCCGGAGGCGACGAGGAGCGGGGCCCCGAGCCACACGCCGATCTCCTTCCAGGCGGACTGGGGCTTCGAGGCCGCCCCGGACATCTTCACGGCGACCAGCGCGTCCGCCATGCCGGTGTTGTAGGCCTTCACGCCGAGGAGCTTCACGGCGACGACCTTCGCGTGCGCCGCGGCCTCCACCGCCGCCGGCGAGGCCCACTTCGACTCGAGCGCCATCGGCCCGAGGAACACCGCCACGAAGATCCCGCCGAGCACCATCCACAGGGTCACGCGCACGCCAATGATCGCGCCGGCGGCGAGGAGCACGACGCCGTGGTCTATCTTCACGTGCCAGTCGCTCCACTTGTAGCTCTTGCCGTCGGCCCCCGGGGCGGGCAGCCAGTTGAAGATGTTCGAGCCCTGGGGCAGGAGGGCCTCGCGCCCCACCACGAGCGCGCCCTTCTTCACCTTCAGGACCTCGAGGTCCTTCACGAGCGGCACGAGGCCCGCGAAGAGCGCCGCGTAGAGCAGCGCGCGAGCCTTCTTCATGGCCTCGTCGCCTTTGCTGTAGAGGCCCTGCAGCGTGACCGCGGCGGCGGTGCCCGACGGGAACTTGAGCTTCTCGCGGTTGATGAGGTTGCGCTTCATCGGGATGGCGAGCACCACGCCGAAGGTCGCGAGGCAGAGCACCCACAGGCCGAGCACTGGCCACGCGAGCTGCACGCCCTTGCGGTTCTCGTCGGTCACGGTGAGCAGCAGCAGCGCGGGGATGGCGGACACCACCACGTTCCCCGTCGCGTAGCCCGCCGAGGAAGCTGTAGACTGCATGCAGTTGTTCTCGAGGATCGTCATGTCGGTCTTGGCGACGCCGACGGTCCGGAGGAACGACCAGATCGCGTACGAGAGGATGCACGCGGTGAGCGCGACGCCGAGGAACCAGCCTGTCTTCAGGCCGATGTAGACGTTCGTGAACGACAGGAAGAACCCGAGCCCGGTGCCCATGGCGATGGCTCGGAACGTGAGCTGCGGGGCGTCGCCGCGGTAGGCGCGCTCGTACCACTCGCGCTCGTCGAACTCGAGGACCTGCTCGGGCGGGATGGCGAGCGGGCGGGCGGCCTCGAGCTCTTCGGGGGTGACGGGGGGCTGCTGGAAGAACGCCATCGGGCCCGTCCTAGCAGGGTTCGTCTCGGTTTCGTACGAGCAACCCGCTAGGCGCGCGGCGCGACGTCGAGGCGCCAGAGGTCGCGCCCCAGCACGACCCGGCCGTCGTACTCCGCGGGCTTGGCGAGCGCGTCGAGGAAGCCGGCACACACGCGCTCGAGGGGGATCGGCTTGTAGTCCAGGGAGAACCCAGAGAGCCCGGGCAGGTGCCCGAGCCCGCCGAGCAGGGCCGTCGTGCCGAGCGGCGCGCGCCGCGCCCCGTGCGAGCCGGACGCGGCCCACTCCGGGCTCACGAGGATGCTGGGCCGAAAGAAGGTGCAGCCGATGCCCTCGGCGCGGACCGCCTCTTCGCAGGCGAGCTTCATCTTCAGGTAGGCGCCGAGCCCGCCCGCGCCCACCGAGCTGAGCAGGAGCATCCGCGGGACGCCCGCGCGCCGCGCGCCGCGCGCGAGCTGCCTGGCGCTCCCGAGGTCGCTCGACGCGTAGTCGTCGCCCCGCGCGAAGCGCGCGCGCATGGTGCCGACGAACGACACGATCGCGTCGTGGCCGCGCAGGGCGGCCTCGGTCGCCTGCTCGTCGGCGAGGTCGAAGACGGCGGCGCGCGGGTCGTCTCCGAGCGGGGAGCCCGCCCGCGACGCCGGCCGGACGTGCAGCGTGAGCGTGTGCCCCGCGGCCTCCGCCATCGGCACGAACACCTGCCCGGTCGCCCCCGTCGCGCCCGCCACGAACACCCTCACGCGCGCGCCCACGTCGACGCCGGGGCGACCTGGCCCCCTCGGCCCTTCTTGTCGAAATAGATGTAGGCTGCAACGATCGCGGCCGCGGCCAGCACGACGAGGATGGTCGCGATGACCGCGCGGCCGCGGCCCGAGTCCTGGGCCGCGGGCGCCGGCAGATCGGCCGCCGACGCGAGCGCGAGCTTCGCCGGCACCGGCGCCGTGGGTTGCGCGAGCGCCGGAGGCGGGAGAGACGCGGGCTGCGGCGGGGGCGGGAGCGAGGCGGGGCGCGCGGCGGCGACCTGCGGAGGCGGCTGAGCGGGAGGCGGGAGGGAGGCGGGGGCCACCCCAGGCTGCGGAGTGAGCTGCGCGGGGCCGGCGGGGACGATCGCGGGGGTGAGG
>DAORJJ010000634.1:0-3999 GCA_035439005.1 Polyangiaceae bacterium
GAGCGCGCTTGAGCAGGCCGAGCGTGTCGAAGCCCGCTTGAGGGCCGGCGAGGCGCTCGTCGGGCGGATCAGCGCGGCCATCCCTCCAGCGTAGGCCAACCCGCTGGGGGAGGCGCGTCGGCTGTCGGACGCGCTGTTTTACCCAGGCAAAATGAAGGCTTCGGAGACCGCGCCTTCTGGGCGACCCGGTGCGTGGGGTCGCGCTCCGTGACCAGCCGGTGAGGTCCCCGCATCCGTGCGCTCGCGGCGCTCCACGCGCGCTCGCCCCGATGTTGGACGCCGTGATGGGCGCGGTAGCCGAGCGAGCCGGCGAACCTGGCCGACCCCGGCGACGAAGAAGCCGACAGAGTCGACCGAGTAGCACTCGAGCCGACGAGCGAGTCGACGAGGCCTCACTTGCAGTTGGTCTGGACGCACTTCGCGGCGCACGGGCCGTCTCCCGCGCAGGCCGCCCGGCAACCGCTCGAGCACTTCGCTCGCGAGGCGGCGGCGGCCGCGGCGGCGGCGCTCCTCTTGGCCGCCGCCGCCGCCGCAGCTTCCTGTCGCTTGGCGGCTACCGCCGCGGCAGCCTCTTCGCGCGCCGCGAGCGCCGCCGCCTCGCGCTGCTCCCGCTCCCTGGATTCGCGGTAGGCGCGCAGCGCGCCATCCGCGACCGCGGCGCGAGCGCTTCCCGGAAATCGCGCCAAGAACTCGGACACCGCCGCGCAGTGCGCGGCCGTCGCGCTCCGCTCGCAGGCCGCCGGATCGAGCCTCTTCCACGCGTCATCCTCCAGCCTCGCGAGCAGCGGCCCGCGATCCACGATGCCCACGTCCCTCCAGCGGTCAGCCGCGTCGCCGACGGAGAAGGTCCAGCGACCGCCCCGCTCGGCTAGGGCGCGGGTCTCGCCGCCGGCGAGATCGGCCTGCGCCTCGCCGGTCGCGTCCGTCGTGCCCAAATGGATCGCGTGACCCTCCTCGTCACGCGCGACGAGGGTCGCCCCCCGCTCGGGAGTGCGGCCGCAGTCGACGCCCTTCCGGACGACCGTGGGGTTCCCCTCGCCCTTGGTGGTGGTTCGCTCCACGCCGCTGGCGCGAACAACGTCGATCAGCGCGACGACGAGGAGCGTACCGCCGAGCGCGGAAGCCCCCACTCCCCATCCAACGGACTCTCGCCTCGAGAAACTCGAACTCTGGAAGGTCTCGGGAGAGGCGATCATCGCAGCGCCGAGTCCCGCGCTCGCGAGCCCTCCGACGAGGAGAATCCAGTCTGCCTTGGGGTTGCCGTTGAGGCGCGCGTACTCGGTCACTGTCGAGATCGTGGGGATGACGCGCTCCTCGCCGAGACACGCTCGCTCGACTTTTACGGAGACGGTGGTGCCCGACTGCCTCAGGTCTGCCGCTAGCGCGCCGCTGGATCGCTCGACCTCTCTCCTCGTGCTGACGACTGTCCTGCTCACGACCTCGCCAGGGCCGAGCGTGACGCCGGCGCAACCCGAGAGCGTCAAGGCGGCCGTCGCCAGCGCAGCAACGCGGAGCGAGCGACTCATTTCGAGATTCCGGGGAGCAGCGCGTTCGCGAGCTTCGTGCGCTTGAATGGCACCTTGGAGCCCTTGGACAAGGAGATCTTCACATTGTCCGCGTCGACCACGTCAACGGTCAGCAGCGCCCGCGCCGCCGCGGCCGGGCCCGACGTCTCGAGCGTACACGCAACGCCGTCCTCCGAGTCGAGGACGAGCGGACCGAGCACCGTGGGTGGATCGTCACCGACGGCGATCGCGACCTGGGAAGTGCCGATCTCGACGACCACCCGCTTGCCCTTCTCTTCTGTCTCCCATTGGCCTCGGACCTTCTGGTGGGCCACGAACGTCCCGAGGCTCGTAGGATGTTCGCACGCGGCGTGGGCCTCGACCGTCGTGGCCCCGGCGAGGCACTTCTTGGCGGCTTCGGAGAGGCCCCGACCGACGCACGCCGCGTCCTTGAAGCGCTGCCCGTCGGCGAAGCGGGCGGCGAACCGCTCGGGCCCCGCGGCTTCGACCTGCTCGGCGTGCTCGCGTAGACGCTTGCAGTCGTCCGTGGTCAGCTTCGGGAGAGTCGACCAGTCGATCACCCCTGCGGGAACGAACGGTAGGAGATCGGCCCTCGCCGGGGCCTGCCCCAGCGCCAGCGAGTCCGCGATCCGGCCGATCGACACCTGGTCGTCGGTGGCCCTTGCGGTCGCCTCGCGCAGCGCCTTGGCTTCGGCGCTCTTCAGGGGCGTGTGGACGCTCACCCGCACGATGTCGCCGCTGCGCGCGACCGACATCGTCTTCATCGCGCGGAGGAACGGGTCGAACATCGCCCGGTCGTAGGCGTTCTCGACGGGGTCCTTCTCGGCCCGGATGGCCTTGTCCATCGCGGCCTCCGCGTTCGCGACCTGGGACCGCCAGTCGCGGGCGAGGTCGGCGACGTCGCGCTCGAGGCCCTTCGCGCCGTCCTCGTCGCGCGCGACGAGGACGACGTCCTCGTGATACGCGTCGCCGTAGCTGAGGTGCGAGCTCTCCCACGCGACGCCGCGGGTCTTGGCGAGTATCGCGTCGAACGACTTCGGGGCGTCGGGCGGCATGCATACCTTCAAGAAGTCCGCCATGCCTTCGCTCGGCGCCCCCTTCGCGCAAAGCCGGGCCCAGGGGATGACGTCCGGCTTGACCTGGAGATCCACGGTCTCGACCCTCTTCAGACCCGCCGCGAGGCGAGCCAGCGCCTCGACCTGGGACGTGAGCTCGGCCTGCGGCGAGGCGTAGGAGCGGGCGAAGGCTCGGACGTCTTCCACCGTCCCGAAGAACCAAGCGTCGCCCTCGTGCGCCGCGGCGTGTGCGTCGTCGGGGCAATCGCCCGTGGTCGGCTTGACGCAGCCCCCAGCGAGCCCGCTGAACGTGTTGCGAGTGAATCCTGCGGCTGAAGGCAGCTCGTCGAGATGGGCGCGAACGAAGGCGACCGTTCGGTGCTTGTCACCGTCCTCGAAGGCGATTCGGACCACCGTACGGTCGGTGAGAGCGCCCTTGACCGCGTCCGCGCACGTGAGGGCCTTCTTGACGTTCTCGGAACTCAACGCGAAAAAACCAGAGGAAGCGAGCCTCTTCAAGTCCGCGTCCTTGGATGACTTGAGGGTCGACTCGATGCTCGGGCCGCCGCAGAGTTCGTGTGCCACCCTCGCGCGGAGCACGCCGTCAGGAGGGGTGGCCGTGTCGGCTCTCCCCAGGGCGTCGAGGCGCTCCCATCGCACATGCGTGGTGCGGGGGGGAAGGCGCTCGAACGCGACGGGCAGGGTCGGCTTTCGTGGGGTGAGGCGAGTGTAGGCGAGCGCGAGGACCGAGCTGAGTAAAATGATACCGCCAGCGCTAGCGAAGAGTCGAAGCGGCCAGCGCCTCGACCGCTTCGTCGACTTCGTGGTCTCTTGCGCGGTCGGTTCGTGCGGCGCGTCAGTCGGTTCCAACTCACCCATTTCGTCCCCCAATCGATGGTTCACCTTCAGGCTCGGCCATTGTCCGGATGCGGGCACGGCGCAGCCTATGGAGCGCGCAAGGCGTTCACGAAGCACACACCTCGCCTTTGGTGAAGCGAGCCTGCGTGCGAGCCTCACGCTACAGGCCATCATGAGAGCGTGATATTGTGGAAACCACGTAGGCATGGATGTGGCCTCGCCGCGCGCACCTCCGCGCGGGTCCTCGAAGGCGATGGCTCACGCGACTCGACCGGAGGCGAACTGGGCAAAGTCCGAAGTGCTTTGGGCGGCTCACCACACCGAGCGTTGCGGTCTCCCTCGCGCGATGGCCATCGAGGCGAGCTCGCGTAGCGCCACGCGCGCTGAAGACCAACGCCGCGCGCGCCCGCGGCGCGGCCCAGCAGCGCGCTCAAGCCGAGCGTGAGGCCGAGGCGCGCGCGCACAGGCCACCAAGGCGCGGCCGACCCCGCGTGCCGCGCGCAGCTCACGCCAGCCGCGCCGCGCCCGCGCCGCCGCCGAACCGCCCGACCCCCTCGCCC
>DAORJJ010000635.1:0-3962 GCA_035439005.1 Polyangiaceae bacterium
GGCCGCTCACCGAGGTCGCGCGCGACGTCGGCGTAGAGCGCGAGGAGCTGCTCCTGGCAGCGCGCCGCGGCGCGCGGAGAGACCTTGAACGCGCGCCCGAGCGCCGCGCGGAGGGCGCCGTGCCCGCGCCGGAGCAGCGCGCGCTCGAGGGGCGGCGCCGTCGGCTCGAAGACGCGCACGAAGAGCTCGGGCTCCGGCACGAGGAGGCAGTAGGCCAGGCGCCGGACGAGCGGGCCGAGCTTCGCGTCGAAGGAGGCCTCGAGGCGCGCCACCTCGCGCCCGTCGTCGCCCTCGGGGTGGAGCCGCGCGCCCGCGGGCGAGCGCTCGTCGGCGAAGCGCACGATGTCGCGCGACTCGCCGAGGCGCACCCCCGGTCCGACCAGCGCCGGCACGGTGCGCGAGCCGACCGCGGCGAGGACGTACGGCCAGTGGAGGAGCGGCAGGTGGACCTCCTCGGTGAACGCCACGCCGGCCCGCTCGAGGGCCCAGCGCGCCTTCTCGCAGTAGTGGCTCGGCCCGATCGTGAGCAGGCGGTAGGTGGTCACGGGGTCGCCGCGGGCTTGGCGGCGGGCGCGTGCCCGGGCAGAGAGCGCGACTCGTACACGACGCCGGCGGGGAGCTCGAGGATGGTCAAGAAGCCGCCCTTTCCACACCCGGTGTCGATCACCTTCACGCGCTCGCCGACCCACATGTCCAGCGGGTCGTCGGGGGTCCACGACGAGAGCTCGGGCGGCAGGTGCTCGGTGGTCGTGTGGCCGCACACGACCTGCTTGCCGCGGTACTCGGTGAAGAACTTCAGCGTGCGCACCCAGAGGAGCGGCGTCTTGTTCGTGAGCTCCGAGGGGTGGGCGAAGCGGCCCGGCTCGCGCTCGGTGAGGCCCGCGTGCACGTAGATCGCGTGGTCGTCCTCGTAGTAGTGCGGCAACCCCTCGAACCACGCGATGGTCTCGGGCGGGAAGAAACCTGCATCTTGCATGCGCTTGATCTCGCGCACCGACGGGACGTCGCCCTCGAAGTGGAGGGCGTCCTCGTACGAGCGGAGCGTGGCGAGGCAGCCGTTGCCGATGGGGATGATGAACTCGGGCCAGCCGCCGTTCTTCACACGCAGCCACCCGTCCTCGTGGTTGCCGCGGAGCGCGACCACCTTCGCGGGCGTGGAGCGCGGGAACTCGACGCGCACGAACTCGACGACCTGCCGCGAGCTCGGCCCTCGATCGACGTAGTCGCCGAGGAAGACCACGGTGTCGCCGGCGTCGAGCGGGGGGAGCAAGGCGAGGGTGCCGCGCAGCGCCTCGATGTCCCCGTGAATGTCCCCCACCACGAAGGTGCGTCCTGCCATGGCCGCATCGTACACGGGCGCGCGCCGCGGCGGCGCCGCGCGGGCCGCGCGTCGATGGAATTTCGCCCGCCCCGGGGTGGACGTGGCGTAGCGTTTCAGCGTGCCCTCCGCGCTCCCCCGCACCCTCGGCGAGTGGCTCGAGGAGCCCTTCGCGCTGGCCATGTCGTCGGGCTTCTTCGCCTTCTTCGCCCACACGGGCGTGCTCGGCGCGCTCGTCGCGAGGGGCGCGCGGCCCACGCGCGTCTCGGGCTCGAGCGCCGGGGCGCTGGTCACGGGGGCGTACGCCGCGGGCGCGGAGCCGGGCCGCATCGAGGAGGAGCTCGCCGGGCTGCGCAGGCACGACTTCTGGGACCCGAGGCCGGGCCTCGGCCTGCTCGCGGGTCGCCTCTTCCACGCGCGGCTCGCCGCCATGCTGCCGGCGCGCACGTTCGAGGCCTGCAGGATCCCCGCGGCGGTGTCGGTGTACGACGTGCGGGCGCGCTCCACGCGCGTCCTCCGCTCGGGCGATCTGCCGCTCGCGATCCGTGCATCTTGCACGGTCCCGCTGCTGTTCCACCCCGCGTGGCAAGGGCGGCGGCCGCTGCTCGACGGCGGCATCCTCGACCGCCCGGGGCTCTTGGGCATGCCCGCGGGGGAGCGTGTGCTCCTTCACCACATCGTGTCGCGGTCGCCGTGGCGTCGCCCAGGCGACGCGGGCCTGCGCGTGCCGGCGCGCGACGGCATGGTCACGCTGCGCATCCACGGCCTGCCGCGCTCGGGGCCCTTCCGCTTGGACGAAGGTCGCCGCGCCCTCGTGGCCGCGCGCGAGGCCGCGGTCCGCGCCCTGGCGCTGCCGCTCGGCCCCGACGGCGTGGTGGACGTCGAGGCCTGAGCTCTCTCCCCGCTCTCGCCGCGGCTCGTCGGCGTCAGCCGCGGAGCGCCTCGCGCACGACCGCGAAGAAGCGCCCCGCGGTGGCCCCGGCCTCGAGCGCCATCAGCGCCCTCGCCAGCCCCGCCATGTTCTTGTGGTCCGCGAAGTACGGGAGCTTCGGGAAGGCGCGCCAGTTGCCCCGCACCACGGTCTTCTGCGGGTGGTCGAAGAGGTGCGTGTTGTGCACGACGCCCGCGCCCGACACGATGTCTTCCTTGGTGTGGCCCGGGTAGGCGCCCCAGGTCGCCGAGACCAGCCCGTAGATGAGGCCGGGCCAGACGTTGACGCCGACGCCGCCGTAGCGCAGCTCGCCGAGCGCCCGCTCGAGCGCGGGGCCGTGGCTCTCCTCGGTGGTGGGGTGCACGAGCACGCAGCACGAGAGCGTGCCCCAGCACTCCTCGTTGACGAAGCGGGTCGCGCGCTCCAGGAAGAGGCCGGGGTCGGGGAAGGGATCGCGCGAGAAGCCGTGCTTCGGGTCGTCCTCGGCGAGGTCGAGCGACACCTCGGCGAGCACGCCGCAGAAGGCCTCCTGCGTGAGCGCGTGCTCGCCTCGGCGCGCGGGCACGTCCGGGATGACGGTCCACGGCAGCTCGCCCTCGGCGACCTCCGCCGGGCCCAGGGCGCGGGCCCGGGGGTACGCGTCGATGAAGCCGCGGTGGCGCTCGGGCGCGCCCGGGTAATACGCGCGCCGCCGCGGGGTGCGCGCGAGCTCCTCGTGGAGCGCCGTGAGGAACGCCTCGCGCTGCAGCCAGCCCCGGGCCGTGACGAGCACCTTCGCCGCGTTGCAGTTGAAGCTCGCGTTCTGCGCGACCATCGAGGCCACGTGCCGCGCCTGGTACGCGAGATCGCTCGCGGACCACGGGCCCGGCACGACGATGACGGGCGTCACGCAGCCGAGCTCGGCGGTGAAGGGCTTGGTGTTCCGGGGCGTCCCGGCCGCCTTGTTCCGCGCGCGCTCCTCGGGGTCCTGCCCCCACACGATCGCGTCGTACGTGCGGTCGGAGCCGGTGACGTGCAGCGTGTCGACGAGCGGGTGCGCGGCCGCGTGCGCGCCCACCTCCGCGCCGCCGTACACCACCGCGAAGTAGCCCGCGGACACCAGCGGCGCGAACGCCTCCTCCAGCCGCGGGCCGACGTGCTCGTTCACCGGGTTCATCTTGAGGAGGACGACCTCGTCCTCGACGAAGAGCTTGTAGAGTGCATCCATCGGCGCGATGGAGGAGACGTTCCCCGCGCCGAGCACGAGCGCGACCGCGCCGTGGGCGGGCTTCGGCTCGCGGTAGATGCGGCCCTGGCTCGGGGCCTTCCCCGGCTCGATGTACACGTCCGCGGTGATGCCGCCCATGGTGAGGCGATCGAGCAGCGTCGTGGGGAACACCCGCGCGACGGTCTGCCCCGAGGGGAGCGTGCGCACGCGCGCGGGCCGCGGCGCGCCCCCCGCGGCGAGCGCCTCGCGGAGGAGGCGGAGGTTCCTCACCGTGACCATGGGGCCGGCGAGCCACTCCTCGCCCGCGAGCGGCGAGGCGGGGTCGAGCCCCTTCAGGCGCGCGCCGCCCGCGGCCCACGCCTCGGCGACGCCGAGCACGCCCTGAAGGAGCGCGTCGAGCAGCGCGATGCGCTCGGGCACCGTGACGCGCAGCCACGCGTCCTTGCTCGCCGAGAGGCGGGCGAGCGCCGCGTCGACGTCCTGCAGCGGCGTGGGAGGGTGGGCGG
>DAORJJ010000636.1:0-3953 GCA_035439005.1 Polyangiaceae bacterium
CGCCGCCACCGGGGAGGGCTCGCTGTGGCGCTTCGCGCTGGCGGGGGGCACGGAAACGCTCGTCTACCGCGGGAGCATCGCGACGCGCCCGCAGCGAGTGGGGGACGACTTCTACTTCGCGACGGGCGCCATCCCAAGCGGCGTCACCAACTTCCGCACGGTCGCGAAGGTCGGAGCGGGCGGCGCGCTCGCAGCGGTCGGGGCGGCCAAGTGCCGGGGCGATCTGACGGCCGGCGCGTTCGGCCTCCTCTGCGCGGGCTCCTCGGAGACGGGGACGTCGACGGCCCTCTCGCGCTGGGACCTCCTCGGCGCGGGGCACACGATCGTGTTCGCGCTGCCCGAGAAGCAGGGCAACGTCGTGTACATCGGGCCCTCGGACGGCACCTCGGTCTACGTCGAGCCGAACGTGCGCGAGGGCACGGGCGCGCTCCTCTCCAAGGCGCCGCTCTCCGGCGGTTCCCCCACCGTGATCGCCTGCGATCGCCAGGAGATCACGCGCCGAAAGACCGTCGCGGGCGGCGGCTCGAACGGGGCCTACGTGTCCGAGCTCGACATGGTGATGACTGCCACCGAGCTCGTCTGGACGGAGACGCGCAAGGCCGAGGGAGCCCCGCACACGGTGGCTATCTACCGCACGCCGCGCTGACGCCGCGGGCTCCCGGGTGGGAGCTCGTGGGTTAGGGGCACGCCGTCACGACGGGCCACTCCGACGGGATCACGCCCCAAGTCGACCCCGGGGCGTCCGCCGCGGTGAGGCAGGCCGTCTCCGCGGCGTTCGCCGGCCGGAGGAGGTTCATCGGCCCGCCGAGGACGTCCGCGTCGGCGCACTCGGTGTCGACGCACTTCTTGTGATTGTGGATGTCGGCCTTGCCCGTGCCGATATGAAAGCAGTGCGTGGCGGGCTCGTAGGGGATCATGAAGTGATGCTTGAACCTGCAGGCGAGGGAGTCGCCCCCGAGCACCTTGCCGGCGCTCGCGCAGGCCGGGCTCACCAAGGGCAGCTTCTTCATGAAGTCGAGGCAGGCGGCGAAGTCGGGGAACTGCTGGTTGTCTCCGGTGCAGTGCTGCTCGTGGTACTTGCAGATGTCGACCGGTCCCCAGGTGGTGGTGCCGGCGACGTCGAGGAAGTTGGAGACGAGGGCCGGCATGACCGTGACCTTGCTGGGCTGCGAGGGCGCCGCGCTGTTCACGGTGACGTCCATTCCGTGGATCTTCGTGCCGCAGCCGTCGAAGCGGAAGGTCTGCTCGTAGTACCCGTCGGCCACCGTCACGCAGTCGTTGACGACGCGGTTCGTGCCATGGTTTCCCGAGACGATGTTCGCGCCGTCGGGGGTGAAGTAGAGCATGCTGTCGGGCGTCTGGACGGTCGACACCTCGACGCGGAACGCCGCCTTGTTGACCACGGGGAAGATGATCGAGAGGTATTCCGCCATGCTCTTCAGCGTGGTGTAGCGGCCAATCCCGTAGGGCACCTGGATATAGGGATATTTGCCGTCGGCCGAGTCCGCTTCGAACGCCGGCGCCATCGACGCGACGATCGCCTTGAAGTCCACGCACGTGCCGGTGTAGGGGACCTCGCTGGTGGTCTTGACGACCCCGGCGAAGATGCCCGCCGACTGGAACCTCAAGTTGTCCATTTGAGCGTCGGAGAGCTCGCATTTTCCGCCGTTGTAGGTCTTCGCCGCACCGGAGCTGATACCCGAGAGGGTGATCGGGTCGGCGCAGTTGGGCTTCGGGACCTGGATCTCCAGGAACGTGGGGCAGAACCCGTTCAGGCCGTTGACGAGCGTGTCGAGCTGGGAGACGCCCTTGGCGTCATTGCCCATCACCGTCTTCACGAGCGGCGAGCAGCCGCACGAGTCCTCCTGGAACTTCTTGAAGGCGTTGCAGCACGCGGCGTTCGGCAGCCCCGACGAGGCGTCCTTCGGACACGCGGGCTGGAGGAGCCCGAGATCGGCCAAGCACGCGTTGGAGTTGCTCCCGGCCGGAGTCCCCTTCGGCCCCTTCGGCCCCGCGTCCCCCGCGTCCCCCGCGTCCGCCGCGCCGCCGTCGGGCGCGCCGCCGTCGGGGGTGCTGGCCGTGCTGCTGCAGGCCCCGACGAGCAGGAGCGCAACAGACAGGGAGGCGAGCGAGGTGCGGGGATGAGGCATTTGGGTTCCAGGGTAGCAGGCTCGCGCCGCTCCGCGGTCGCATTGCGGCGCCTCGGGGCGAGCGCGCGCCTCGTGATGCGGGAGAGAAGCAGATAGAACTAGGGGGTCGTGACTCCTCGTCCACCCCCTCGCTCGAGGGCGCTCCGCGCGCTAGCGCCGGGCCTCTTCGCGCTCATCGTCGGCTGTCCGAACCCCGCCGCCGGGCCGCAGCGCCCAGCGCCCGCGCCGGTGGTCTCCTCCGTCGCCGACCCGGAGCCGCCGTGCGCGGTCGTGCCTGCGCCGCGCACGTGCCGCGTCCACGCCGGCGGGGTGACGCTGGCGGGCGCTCCCGAAGTGACGCTCGTCCCTGGGTGGGCGAGCGAGCGGTACGAGCTCGACACGCGGGAGCCCCGGGCGCGCATCCGCGCGGGCTCCGGCGCCGGGGTGTTCCGCGCCGAGACGACCCTCGCCCAGCTCGCGCCCGCGGGGGTGGCCCCGAGGCGCGTCGTCGAGGACGAGCCCGCCTTCGCCTGGCGCGGCCTCCTCGTCGACGTGGCGAGGCATTTTTTCACGGTCGCGGAGCTCGAACAGCTCGTCGATCGCATGGCGCTCCTCAAGCTCGACGTGCTTCATCTTCACCTCTCCGACGATCAGGGCTTCCGCCTCGAGCTCGACGGGCACCCCGAGCTCGCGCGCCGCGGAGGCGTGCGCCTCGAGGCGGGGCGGAGCGTCGGCGGGAGCTACTCGAAGGCGGAGCTCGCGGCGCTCGTCGCGTACGCCCAGGCGCGCTTCGTGGAGATCGTGCCGGAGATCGATCTGCCCGGGCACACGCTCGCGATCCTCGCCTCGCACCCGGAGCTCTCGTGCGCGGGCGGGCCCTTCGAGGTGCCGAGCGCCGGGGGCATCTTCGACGACGTGCTCTGCGCGGGGAACCCGGCCACCCTGACGCTCGTGGGTGAGGTCCTCGGCGAGGTCGCGGGGCGCTTCCCCTCGCCGTACCTGCACGTCGGCGGCGACGAGGTCACGCCCACTCGGTGGTCGGCGTGCCCGAAGTGCCGCGCCGCCATGCGCGCCGCGGGGCTCCATGCGCCGTCCGAGCTCCAAGGGGTGTTCACCGCGCAGGTGTCCGAGCGGGTGCGCGCGCGGGGGAAGATCCCGGTCGCGTGGGACGAGGTGCTCGAGACCGGCGCTCCGGCGGGCCTCGTGGTGATGGTGTGGCGCGCCGGCGACGCCGCGGAGCGCGCGCTCCGCGCCGGCCACGACGTGGTGCTCGTGCCGAGCGATCACACGTACCTCGACGCGAAGCAGAGCGGGCGTCCCGACGAGCCCGGCGCCGACCGCGTGCTCACGTGGGCCGACGTGGCCGCGTTCGAGCCCGGCGCGATGCGGCGCGCCGAGGGCGCGCGCGGACGCGTGCTCGGCGGGCAGGCCGCGCTGTGGACCGAGCACGTGGGCTCGCTCGCGGACGCCGACACGCTGCTCTTTCCGCGCTTGCTGGCCGTGGCCGAGGCGCTGTGGAGCGCCCCGCGGCCGCCGCGCGAGGACCTCGAGCGCCGCGCGCGCGCGCTGCTCCCGGTGCTCGATTCGCGCCACGTCCTGTACTTCGTCGCGCCGCCCGAGCTCCCCGAGCGCCGGGTCTTCCTCGAGCGCACCACCGTCGACGTCCCGCGCTCGCCGCTCTACGGCGGGCGCGTGGAGATCGCGCTCGACGACGGGCCGTTCGTCCCCTTCACCGCGCCGCTCGTCCTCTCGGCGTCGACGCGGCTGCGGGCGGTGCGCGTCCTCCCCGGCGGGCGCCGCAGCGCCGTCAGCGAGGGGCACGTG
>DAORJJ010000637.1:0-3949 GCA_035439005.1 Polyangiaceae bacterium
GGTAGTGTTTTGTCCAGAAACCGTTGAGATCACGGGTGATTTGCACGGCGCGGCGGTTCGGCGCGAGCAGGTGGAGCACGAGCTCCTCGCCGCACGCCGTGGGCGAGCGCGCGAGCCCGAAGAAGTCTTGCAGGTACGACTCGACCCAGGGCGGCTTGCCCTCCTCGTAGGTCACCGCCACGCGCCGGCCGCTTGGGAGCGTGAGGTGGGACGGCGCGTGCGACTCCAGCGACTGGGCGCCCTCGGTCTCCGACGTGATCCACGCCGTGAGGTTCAGCGCGTCGAGCTCGGCGAACGTGCGGAGGCCGTCGCAGGCGCGGGTGAGCAGCTCTCGCAGCGCGGCGTCGTCGAGGGCCCGCACGGGCCTCCCGTGGGCGTGGGCGTACCGGGCGCGCGCCATGAAGCGCTCGAGCTCCCCGTCTCGGGAGAAGCGGCCGAGCCCGGCGGACCACGCGGCCTCGGCGAGGCACGCGGAGACGTCGTCGCCGGAGGGGCGGCGGTCCAGGGTCTCGTCGAAGGGCACGCCGTCGAACGCGAGGCGGCTGTGGGCCTCGACCCGCTCGAGCTCCGCGTTGAACGTGACGACGCGCGACTCGGTGAGCTCGCCGCCGGACGCGTCGGCGGCGTCGAGGAGCCAGAGCGGATCGACCGCCGACGCCAGCCGCACGACCACGCCTCGGCTCTCGTCGGCGTCGAGGGCCACGAGGAAGGGCGCGTCGCGCACGACGCTCCGCTCGTCGAGCGTGGCGTTCACGCCGCCGGCGAGGGCGAGCCGCCGCGACCCCGCGCCGTGGCGCTTCGCGAAGCGGTCGGGGAACGCCGCCAGGAGGGCCTGACCGAGGGCGGCCTCGCGGGCCTCGCTCGACGCGGGCGCCCGCTCCTTGGCGAGCCTCGCCCGCGCTCGCCGGGCGAGCTGCCGTCGCGCGGCGAGGACGGACGAGACGGCGCGCGGGTCGAGCCCGGCCGCGCGGCACGCCCGCTGCCCGCGCTCGGAGCGCGCGTCGTCGACCTCGTGGAGCTTGTCGAGGAGCAGGCCGACGTCGGAGGCTTGCGTGGGCTCGTCGGCCCCGCGTTGGCCAGGCCCCAGCCCGGGGCGATCGGCGCGGATGTCGCGCTCCGAGAGGAGCGCCGCGGCGCCGCACGCGTCGTCGACGATCCCGAGGTCCTCCCCGGCGACCACGAGCCGCGCGAGGCGCGGGTGCAGCGGCAGCGCCGCCATGCGCCGCCCGAGCGGGGTGATGACCCCGTCGCGGAGCGCGCCGAGGCGGGTGAGCAAGCGCGCCGCGCTCTCCTCGGCGGCGGCGGGCGGCGCGTCGAGCCAGGCGAGGTCATGGTGCGCCGCGGCGTGGAGCCCGAGGAGCGTGTCGGCGAGATCGGCCCGCTCGATCTCCGGGGCGTCGCTCGCGGGTCGCGCGTCATGATCGGCGCGCGTGTAGAGCCGTAGGCAGAGCCCCTCGCGGAGGCGCCCCGCGCGCCCCTCGCGCTGCTTGGCCGAGGCGCGGCTGATCTTCGCGAGGCGCAGGGTGGGGAGCCCGGTCCACGGCGAGTGCGACGCCGCGCGCGCGAGGCCCGAGTCGACCACCGCGACCACGCCCTCGATGGTCACGCTCGACTCCGCCACGTTCGTCGAGAGGATCACCTTGCGGCGCGCTCCCCGCGCGACGGCGCGCCCCTGCTCCTCGAGCGAGAGATCGCCGTGGAGGGCGACCACGTCGGCCCCGAGCTGCTCCGCGAGGCGCGCGCACGCCTCGCGGCACAGGCGGATCTCGCGGGCCCCGGGGAGGAAGACGAGGACGTCTCCCTCGGGGAGCTCCCCGAGCGACCTTCGCACGGCGGACGCCACGCGGAGCTCCAGCGGGCGCTCGTCGCCGGCGCGCTCGAACTCGGTCGTGACAGGGTATGTCCGGCCTTGGGTCTCGATGACCTGGCAGCCGAGGTAGCGGGCGACCGGATCGCCGTCGAGCGTGGCGGACATGACGCAGAGCGTGAGGTCGGGCCGCGCGCCGAGAGAGAGCCGCCGGAGCAGCGCGAGGGCGAGGTCTCCCTGGAGGTGGCGCTCGTGGAACTCGTCGAGGAGCACCGCGCCCACACCGCGGAGCTCCGGGTCGTCGAGCAGCCTCCGCGTGAGGATGCCCTCGGTGACGAAGCGGATCCGCGTGCGCGGGCTGGAGACGTCCTCGAAGCGCACGGCGTACCCGACGGTCTCGCCCACGCGCTCGCCGAGCTCGACGGCGACCCGCGAGGCCGCGAGGCGCGCGGCGATGCGGCGGGGCTCGAGGACCACGATCTCGCCGCTCACGCCCGCGTCGAGCAGCGCCCGCGGCACGCGGGTGGTCTTGCCGGCGCCCGGCGGCGCGCCGAGCACGAGGCGCCGGTCGCGCTCGAGCAGGCGCACGATCGCGGGCAGCTCGGGGTCGATGGGGAGCGCGCGCACGGGGCTCCGCCTGCTATACCACGCGGCATCCGCCGCGATGCGAGTCGTCCCAGCCCCTCCGCTCTCCGAGTACACCACCCTCCGCCTCGGCGGGCCGCCAGCCGCGTTCGTCGACGCGACCGACGAGGCGACGCTCCTCGAGAGCCTCGCGCTGCCGGGGCCCGTGATGCTCCTCGGCGGGGGCAGCAACCTGGTCGTCGCCGACGAGGGCGTGCCCGGCACGGTCGTGCGCGTGCAGACCCGGGGCGTGCGGCTCGCGCTCGACGGGGCGACGGCGCGCCTCACGGCCGCGGCCGGGGAGGTGTGGGACGACCTCGTGGCGTTCGCGGTGGAGCGCGGGCTCGCGGGGGTCGAGTGCCTCTCGGGGATCCCCGGGCTCGTAGGCGCCGTGCCCATCCAGAACGTGGGCGCCTACGGCCAAGACGTGGCCGCCACGATCGCGGAGGTGCGCGTCTTCGATCGGGTCAAAATGTGCATTTTGCACATGACGCCCGCGGAGTGCGGCTTCGGGTACCGCACGAGCGTGTTCCGTGGCGGGTCGCGGTACGCGGTGCTCGAGGTCACGTTCGCGCTCGCCGTCGCGGCCGAGGCCCCCGTCCCGGCGTACGCGGAGCTGCGAGCGGCGCTGGGCTTCGCCGCGGTGGACGCCGGGAGCGTCCCGACGGCGCCGCTGCGCACGCTCCGCGAGACCGTGCTCCGTCTGCGGCGGGGCAAGGGCATGGTCGTCGCTCCCGACGATCCCGACTCCGTCAGCGCCGGTTCGTTCTTCACGAACCCGGAGCTCTCGCCCGCGGCGCTCGCGGCCGCCCGCGTCCGGGTTCGGGCGACCTGCGGCGAGGCCGCGCGGATGCCCGAGCACCCGGCCGCGGGGGGCCGCACGAAGGTCTCCGCCGCGTGGCTCATCGAGCGCGCCGGCTTCCCCCGCGGATACGGCGACGGTCGCGTGGGCCTCAGCGCGAAGCACACGCTCGCGCTCGTCAACCGCGGCGGGGCCACCACGAGGGAGCTGCTCGCGCTCGCCCGTGACGTGCGCGACGGCGTGTCCTCGTCCTTCGGCGTGACCCTCGAGCCCGAGCCCGTGCTCGTCGGCGTCGACTGGTAGGCGAGGGACGCGGGGGCGGGGGGCGCGCAATCTTTGCGCGACGCGCGCGATGACTGTTAGCCTCGCGGTCGCATGGGAGGCCTGTCCGGACTGCTGCGCGCCACTTCGCTCACCGCCGTCATGTTCGCGGCGGGGGTCTTCGCGTGCGGGCCGCGCGCGCCGGTCGCGCCCGGGCCGGCCGTGCGGGCCCGGCTGCTGGCGTGGAAGCCCGGGCAGGCAGCGGCACCTGGCGCAGCGCCGGACGCGGGCGCCGCGCTGGGCAACGCCATCGAGAACGGCTTCCGCCTGTACGTCACCGAGCAGGGCGGCAAGCTGGGGGGCCGGGAGGTGGAGTACTTCACCGTGGATGACGAATCCGACCCGGCCAAGGCCACGGAGAACGCGGGCAAGCTGATCAAGCGCGACCGGGTCGA
>DAORJJ010000638.1:0-3942 GCA_035439005.1 Polyangiaceae bacterium
GGCGGATGAGGGGCGGGCGAGGGGCGGAGTCGGGGCCCAGGGGCCCCTCAGATGGCGTCGCGGCCGCGCTCTCCGGTGCGGATGCGGACGGCCTCCTCCACGTCGGTGACGAAGATCTTCCCGTCGCCGATGCGCCCGGTCTTGGCGCTCTTCTCGATGGCGTCGAGCACGTCGTTGACGTGCTCCTCGGGGACGACGATCTCGATCTTCACCTTCGGCACGAAGTCGACCACGTAGGCGGAGCCGCGGTAGACCTCTTTCTTTCCGCCGGTGCGGCCGAAGCCCTTTACCTCGGTGACGGTCATGCCTTGGACGCCCACCTCGGAGAGCGCGTCCTTCACTTCGTCGAGCTTGAAGGGCTTGATGATGGCTTCGATCTTCTTCACCGTCGTGCCTCCGTGGGGGCGAGCGTGGCCGCGCGGTCGTGGAGCCTACCACTACGCCCCGTGGTCGCGGGGACGCTCGAAGGTCAGAGGCCCTCGCCGGGCCTGGCCCCGTCCCCACCGCCGCCCGAGCAGTAGCGCGCGCCCCGTTTCGGAAATGTTTCCGACCGCTCCGGCCGTGCAATCGGGGCCGAATCGTTGCACCGTACGGCCGATGACGCCCGCCCCGCAGCAGCCCGAGCCGCCGGCGCCCGGCCCGCGCGCCGGCGAGCGCCTGCCCCTCGGCACGTTCCCGACCCCGGTGCACGCCCTCGAGGCGCTCTCCACCCCGCGCGTGTCGGTGCACGTGAAGCGCGACGACCGCTCGGGCGAGGTCTACGGCGGCAACAAGGTGCGCAAGCTCGAGCCCGTGCTGTTCGAGGCCCGGGCGCGCGGAAAGACCCGCCTGCTCACGGTCGGCGCGGCGGGGAGCCACCACGTGCTGGCGACGGCCACCTACGGGCGCGCCGCGGGCTTCGCCGTCGCCGCGGTCCTCGTGCCGCAGCCCGGCAACGCCCACGTCGTCGCCAACCTCCGCGCGAGCCTCGGGCGCGGCCTCGAGCCGATCTGCGCGCGCGGCTTCCACGAGGTGCCGCTCCAGGTGCTCGCGCACATGACCCCGCAGACCGCGTTCGTGTCGCTCGGCGGCTCGAGCGTCACCGGGACGCTCGGCTACGTGGAGGCGGCCTTCGAGCTGCGCGCGCAGATCGAGGCGGGCGCGCTGCCCGAGCCCGACGTGATCGTCACCGCGCTCGGCTCGGGCGGCACCGTCGCGGGCCTCGCCGTGGGCCTCGAGGCCGCCGGCCTCGCGTCGCGCGTCGTCGCCGTGGCCGTCTCGTCGCCGGTGTTCGTGCTCGAGGGGCTCATGGCGCGCCTCGTGCGCCGCACCGCGCGGCGCGCCGGCGTCGACGCGGCCGGGGCGCTCGCGCGCGTCCGCGTGGAGGGAGGGTTCTTGGGCGAAGGCTACGGCTACGCCACCCCGGAGGGCGCGCGCGCGACCGAGCGCGCGGCGGAGGTGGGGCTCGCCCTCGACCCCACGTACACCGCCAAGGCCTTCGCCGCGGCGCTCGCCGAGATCGCGCGCCTCGAGGCCGCGGGCGAGCCGCGCGCGGTCCTCTATTGGCACACGCTCTCGAGCGCGCCGATGGCGCCGCTGCTCGCGACGGCCCCGGGCTCGCTCGAGGGCGAGCTGCGCGAGCTCGTGCGGTGAGCGGCGCGCGCTCGCTCGCTACGCGGGCGGGGCCAGCAGGGTGCGCATGTCGTCCTCGAGCGTGCCGAGGATGTGGGCGATCGTGCGCCCGCGGAGCCGCGTCTTCGTGGCCTTGAAGGCCGGCCGCGCGAGCCCCGTGAGCCGCGCGGCCTCCTCCTTCGCGCGCTCGAGGAGGCGCTCGGCCGGCACGACCTCGTCGAGGTAGCCCGCCTTCACGGCGCCCTCGGGATCGTAAATTTGCGCCATGAGGGTGGCGCGCGGCAGCTCGGTGGGCACGAGGCGATCGCGCGCGAGCTCCATCGCGAGCACCGGCACGGGCAGGCCGATCGCGACCTCGTTCAGGCCGATGCGGAACGGGCCCGCGGTGCCGATGCGCACGTCGCCCGTGAGCACGAGCAGCGAGCCGCCAGCGAGCGCGTGCCCGGTGCACGCGACGACGAGCGGCAGGCTCGCGCCGTAGAGCTTCATGTAGAGCGCCGACCCGCGCATGAGCAGGGCCTTCGCCTGCTCGGGGCCGCTCATCATGACCTTGAGGTCGAAGCCGCCGGAGAAGCGGCCCTCGCGCCCCATGAGGATCATGGCGGAGGCCTCGCGCTCGGCCCGCTCGAGCGCGCCGGTGAGGGCGTCGATCATGCCCTCCGACAGCGCGTTCGCCTTGCCGTCGTCCATGCGGACGATCGCGGTGGTGCCTTCGAGGGTGTAGCTGAGGAGGTCTGTGGTCACGCGCGGGAGCGTACCACCGTTCGGCCCACTTGCGCGCGTCCGGTCGCCGCGCCCTCGCTGATCTTGGTCATTTCGCCCGCCGGGCGCGCGAGTAGGTGAATCCCTCGCGTCCTTCGACTTCTCCACCTACCGTCTGCGGTACCGCGCGGCGCCGCCGCGCGCCTGTCTACTGCACGAACCGAAAGCACTGAATGGATATCCTCACTTCCCTCGATCGAAAGTCCGACTACACCAAAAACCAGCTCGAGGTCATCCTCGGGGCCTGGGTCATGAGCGCGCTCGTGGAGAAGCGAGGGAAGATCTCCACGCACGACGGCGACGTCTCCGAGGACGACTACGACAAGACCTCGATTTACTCGCTCCTCTACTCGCTCTACCGCTCGGTGGGCGACGTGCGGAGCGCGTCGGGCGAGACCTACGAGCTCACCTTCAACACCTGGGGCTACGCGTGGCCGGAGGGCGCGGGCGCGTGCCCGACCGCCGCGAACGACCCGCAGCGCTTCGGCAAGAACGCCTACACGGGGCTCTTCGCGTTCCCCGAGGTGGAGGCGTACGTGGCGGCCCGCGCGGGCAGGGTGCACGTGGTCGAGCTCGGCTGCGGCACCGGCGCCGGCGCGCACCACGTCGCGTCGAAGGTGCTCCCTCACTGCACCTACGAGGCGGTCGACATGCAGCGCGCCGCGATCGAGACGTGCAAGCGCAAGTTCGTCCCCGAGCTCGGCGGTCGACTCCGGGCGACCTGCGCCGACGCGACCTCGCTCGGCACCGCCGACGGCGTCGCCGATCTCGTGGCCATCAACGAGACGCACGTCACCGAGCTCACCGGGCGCGCCACCGAGGAGGACAGGCGCTTCTTCCAGACCGTCGTGCGCCTGCTGAAGCCAGGCGGCTTCCTCGTGTGGGGCAACGCCATCCCCGAGCCGACCTGGGAGCCGTGCTTCGAGGTGCTCGAGTCGCTCGGCATGAAGAAGCTCGCCGTGCGCGACGTCACCGCCGAGGCCGTGGCCGCGCGGGATCAGGACAAGGGCCGGGTGGACGCCTACGTCGACCAGGCCATCGCGAAGTTTCTGGCCTTCCGGCTGCCGGTGGTCGGCGCCCAGCGGCGGCGCGAGGCCGAGCAGGCCATGAAGAACTTCTATCGAAACCCGGGCACGCGCCTCTACGAGAACATGGTCGACGGGACCGACACCTACAAGGTCGTGCTCTTCCAGAAGCCCGCCCTCCACTGAAGAACAGTCCATCATTCGCGGAGCGCCTGCGCTTTGGGCTGCCCAGGGCTTCAGCCCTGGGCAGCCAAGGCGAGGTGCACTCCCTACCGAGTTCCGGACAGCCTTTGCCTCGAGCAGCGCCGTCGCTCGGGCCGCGAGCTCGCGAGGTCACGCCGTGCTGGGCTCGCGTAGAACGGGATGTCGCCGGAGCGCTGCAGCTCTTGAGCCTCGCGCGGCGAGGGCGCGACCTCCGCGCAAGCCCGTCGCGCCCCGGCCCGCCCCCGCGTAGTCTCGCGGGGTGCGAAGCCCTCGCCCCGCCGTCCGTGTGCTCGCGCTCGCGTCCGCGCTCGCGTCCGCGTCGGCCGCGCGGGCCGAAGAC
>DAORJJ010000639.1:0-3934 GCA_035439005.1 Polyangiaceae bacterium
CGCCGGCCTTCGCGCCAGCCGCGCCAGGCACGCCGGTGCGCCGCGCGAGCAGGCCCATGCGCCCCGCGACGCCCGGCGAGACCGCGATGGGCGGCGTGACGTCGCCCTCGCGGGGACACCCCGCGAGCGACGCGACCGCCGCGAGCCCCAGCAACGCGACCAACCCGGGGGACCAGCGGCTCGTCATCGCGCCGTGGAACACGCGCCGACCGGCGCGCCATGGGTACGACGCGCGGTCTCTCAGGCGCGAGGTCACGCGCGAGGTCACGCGCGGACCGTCGCGAGGAGGAACCGCGCGAGCGCCTGCGCCTTTCGCACGAGCGTCGCGCGCTCGATCTGCTCGTCTTTCGTGTGAAAGCCCACGCCGCGCGGGCCGAGGCCGTCGATCGACGCGATGCCCATCGCGAACGCCGTGCTCGCGTCCGACCCGCCGCCGATGAGCGGCGCCTCCCCCGCGCCGAGGCCCACCGCGCGCGCGGCCTCGAGGTAGCGCTCCATGAGCGACGCGCTCTCCGCCGTGCGCTCGAGCGGCAGGCGCGAGACGCCGCCGGTCAGCTCCACGGTGGTGCCGGGCACGCCCTCGGCCGCCGCGCGCGCGGCGTCGCGCAGGCGCGCCTCGAGCCACGCGCCGTCGGCCGAGGACTCGAAGCGCAGATCGAGCAGCGCGGTGGCCTCGTCGGGCACCGTGTTCTTCCCCTGCCCGCCCGTGATCTTGCCCACGTTCACCGTGAGCCCGCGCGCGTAGTCGGTGAGGCCCTGCGCCGCGTCGACGAAGCGCGCGAGCGCCCAGATGGCGTTCGCGCCCTCCTTGTGGGCCACGCCCGCGTGGGCCGCGCGCCCACGCGCCACGGCGGTCATGCCGCCCGTGCCCTTGCGCCGCGTGATGACCAGATCGCCCTTGCGGCCCGCCTCGAACACGAGGCACGACGTCGCCCCCGCGATGGCGTCGCGGATGACGCCCTGCCCCTCGGGCGAGCCCACCTCCTCGTCGGCCACGATGACCACGCGCAGCGGCGGCAGCGCGCCGAGGCCCGCGGTCTCGGCGAGCGCCCGGAGCGCGTAGGCGACCACGACGAGCCCGCCCTTCATGTCGAGCACGCCGGGCCCGCGGGCGAGGTCACCGTCGACGCGGTAGCCCTCGAACGTGCCGGGCGGGAACACCGTGTCGAGGTGCCCCACGAGCGCGATGGGCGCCACGCCGGGCGCCCCGCGGCTCGAGAGCACGAGGTGGTCGGCGAAGCGCGTCGAGGGCACCCGCGCGAGGTCGAGGCCCTCGATCGCGAAGGTGTCGGCGAGCAGCCGCCCCACCGCGCGGCCACCGTCGACGTTGTCGGTGTACGAGTTCTGTTCGACGAGCTCGGCGAGGCGCCCGAGCATCGCGCCCTCCCGCTCCGCGAGCCACTTCACCGCGTCGTCCGCGTGGGTAGTCATGAGCGCAGTGTGCACGAATTTTTGGCGTACGACGGACGAACGCCGCTGCGTTCTGGACCTCCGGCCGAGGCTGCTGTCTGGCGGGAAGGCGACGCGCTGGTGCAGGCGACCATCGCAGCGATGCCTGGCTGGAGAGCGCGACATCGGTCGCCACCGCTGCGACCGGGCGCCTGTCAGCGCGCGCTCACGGCCAGAGCAGCTGCACTCCGCCGGTCGGCAAGATCGACCAGGAGAAGTCCTCGCCCGCGCGCGAGGCGGGCAGCATGGCGAACGCGAGCTGCAGGCGCAGCCTGTCGAACAGCGAGGCGGCCGCGTACGCCTGCACCGTGGGGCGCGAGCAGACGCGCTTGTCGGGCTCGTCGCAGCGCGAGGTCGCGAAGCTGTCCACGCTCGAGAAGAGGTAGCCGCCGCGCAGGCCGAGCCGCGGCTGCACCGTAGGGCCGGAGATGGGCAGGAGCTCCGCCTCGAGGCCCGCCATGGGCGCCGCGGTGACATAGGCGCCGCCGCCGCCGGAGAAGCTCGACAGCCCGCCGAAGTCGAGCGCCGCCGCCGCCCGGAGGAACCGCGTCGGGCCCGCGCCGAGGCGGAAGCTCACGCCGGTCTCGAGCACCGGGCCGAGCGACAGGTGCGCGATCGCCGAGGCGGGCACGTACGTGAGCTGCCCGAGCAGCGTGCGGCCGAGCGCGCCCACGATCGCCCCGCCCTCCGGCTGCGCCTTGCGGAAGCTGTCGAGCACCTTGCGGAGCTGCTCGTGGATGGCGCGCTCCACCCGCGCGGGGTCGGCCGCGTCGACGCCGAGGTCACGGAACACGAAGCCGTAGGCGCACAAGAGGCGCACCACGTACGAGAGCTCCGCTTCGCCCGGGCGCTGCCGGAAGAACCCGCGCGGCACGGGCCGCACGCCAGGCACGCGCGGCGGCTCGGCGCCTCGCATGGCGGCCGCGCACGCCGGGTTCGCGTCGGCCTCCACCGCGCCGGCCTCGCGTGCGGTCTTGCACCGGTCGTAGAGCCGCGCGAGCGAGGTCTGGAGGGCGGCCTTGAGCTCGAGCGGCACGCCGGCGCACGCGGCCTCCGGCCGGCCCTCGGCGTCGAGCACCGCGCGGACGCAGCGGTAGGGCTCGTGGTTTCTGCCGCGCGGCGGCGGGGCGAGGGTCGCGCGCTCCCCGAAGCGGCGCGCCACCCGCGGCGCGAGGCGGTCGTCCACGAAGCGCCGCGCCGCGCGCATGCCGAGATAAAAATCGAACACACGGAAGTTTCTGTCGAAGAAACCGAAGAAAGAGGCGAGCGACCCGCTCACCGGCGGCACGTCGGCCGCGGCGATGGCGAGCTTGTCCCGCAGGCCGGGCGAGCCCTCGAGCACCGACACGAGCTCGGACGAGCGCGCCGACTCGATGAACATGCCCAGGTAGTGCGTGACGAGGCTCTGCGCGCTCGCCGTCTTGTCGGTGACCGAGCCCTCCGGCAGCCCCGGGTAGCTCGTGATCTCGGGGTCGATGTACACGAAGACCGCGTCGTCCGGCAGCGTCCCCACGCCCCGCCGCAGCGGCGTGACGAACGCCGCGGGCTCGCCCCGCGCACTCGGGGGCCCGCTCGCGCCGAGGCCGTCGCTCATGAGCCGGGCCGCCAGGCCGAGGGGCTGGTTGTCGAACACGCCGCCGTCGACGAAGAGGGCCCGCCTCGCCGCGCGGGGTGTGCACGCGCCCGGGGTCCCGGTCATGCAGTGCGCGAGGGGCACGGGCTCGAACGCGAACGGGAAGGCGCTCGACGCGTAGAGCAGATCGCGCAGCTCGGCGAAGGGCGCCGGGTTCTGCTCGAGCGGCAAGAGCGCCTGCGGGAAGCCGTACGCGAGGTCGACGTAGTTCTCCGCCCGCGTCGCGCGCCCGGCGCCCTCGCCGCGGAGGCGCACCACGAAGCGCTCCTCGGTGCGGGCGAGGCGGAGCTCGGGATCGCCGGCGAGCGACTCTTTCTGAGGCGCGAGGCGGGTCGTGGAGACCCCGAGCACCACGTCGCACGACGTCGGCAGGCCGGCCGCGAAGCGCCGCTCGAGGCGCGTCGTCACGCCGCGCATGGTCGCGCGCGAGAAGAGCGCGATCGCGGTCGTGCCTTGGGCGTCGTAGAGGCCGGGGAAGCCCACGTCGGACCAGGTCTGGAAGAGCAGGCCCTGCTGCGGGTCGTCGACGGTGGCCGAGCAGCCCGTGAGCAGCGAGAGCAGGCTGTTGATGCTGCCGGCGGAGGCCCCCGTGGCGACCTTCAGCTCGACGAGCCCGGGCGACGCCTTCAGGGTCTCGAGCAGCTCGTGGAGGAAGCCCGCCTCGTACGCGCCCAACGACACGCCGCCCGACACCACGAGCGAGAGCGGGATGGGCCGCGCCCGCGGCGGCGGCTCGGGGGCGACGGGGAGCGCGCTCGAGGGCGGCGCGGGCGCCGTGTCACCGCGCGCCGGCGGGGCCGCGAGGGCGACCGCGAAGCCGTGCACTACAACGCGCACAAGCTCAAGGGCACG
>DAORJJ010000640.1:0-3928 GCA_035439005.1 Polyangiaceae bacterium
GCGGGCGAGGCGGGGGAGGCGCGCGCGCCGGCGCTCGATCCCGCCGCGTTCATCGTCGCCGCCGACCGCCGTGACAGCGCGCGCGTCCCCGCGGCGGCGCTCACGAGCCGCAGCGACGCGGAGCGCCGGCTCGCCGCGCGCAGCTACGCGCGCATCGCGGACGAGGTCTCGGAGGCCGAGCTCCTGAAGCTCCTCGCCGACGCGGACGCCGAGGTGGTGAGCTGGGCCGCCTACGGCCTCGGGTACACCTGCAAGGGGCACGAGGAGGCCCACGTGAAGGCGCTCGTCGCGCGCGCGGCGTCGCTGGAGGGGGCGTGGTCCGCGGCGAGCCCGCCCGTGCTCACGCCGCGCGGCGTGTTCGCGCCGCCGATCGCCCTCGCGCGGGCCGTGGGGCGGTGCGCGACACCCCTCGCGGAGGACGCGCTGGTCTCGTGGCTCAGCGCGAGAAATGTGTATAGTGCACCCGCTGCGCTCGGCCTCGGTGACCTCGCGGTTCGACGCAAGTCTCTCCGGCCTGCGACCGTCGCGGCGCTCGTCGCGGCGGCGCCGCTCCCCGGAATGGACATCGTGTTCCATCCGCTCTCGCGGGTGACCCACGGCCCGAAGGAGGCCCCCGCGGTGCTCGCCGCGGCGCGCGAGGCGCTCGCGCGGCCGTCGGATGAGCGCGTGCTCGTCGTGAAGACGCTCGCGAAGGTGGGCTGGACGGGCGCGAGCGAGCTCGGCGCGGTGGCCTCGGCCACGACGCGCTACAGCGCGGCGGAGCGCGCGGAGGCGGCGCGCGGCCTCGGGCGCCTCGCCGACCCGGGGCAGGCCGCCGCGGCGGAGGCGCTGCTGAACCTCGTGCCCGACCAAGACGCGGCGTTCGTGGCCAGCCTGAAGGGGCCCCAGCTCGGCGTCCTGCTCGCGCTCATCGAGTCGCTCGGGGAGGTGTCACCGGCACGCGCCCACCCGGTGCTCAGCGCGCTGATGCGGCTCGAGCGCCCGCCCGGCTCGAAGAGCGACCCGCTGCTGTCGAGGCGCATCGACGAGCTGCGCTGCGCCTCCGCGCTCACGCTCGCGCTCGCGGGCTACGACGTGTCCGGCCTCGTCTCGTGCGCCGAGCAGGGGTCGTACGTGCAGCAGCGCGCCAAGCTCAAGGCCGTCCTGCGGCGGCCCATCAACGGCGGGCGAAAGGTGGCGTTCATGGCCCTCGCGCGCTCGCCGCACCTCCGCGTGCGGGAGGCCGCGATCGAGGCGCTCGGCACGCACCCCGAGGTCGGCGACGCGGCCCGCGAGCTGCTCGCCGAGGCGCTCGCTAGCGACAAGGCGGGGCTCGTCGCCACCGCCGCCGACGTCGTGGTCGCCCACCCCGAGCGCACCATGGTCCTCGCCGCGCGCGAGCGTCGCGCGGCCCTCGATCCCCGCGCCCCGCCTCCCAGCGCGACCCCCGCGAAGGAGCTCGATCCCGCGCTCGCGAGGGCGCTCGAGGGCGCGCTCACGCGGGCCTGGCCCGCCGACCGCTTCGAGACGCGCCTCTCCCTGATGGAGGCCGCCGTCGCCGTCGGCCACCCGCGCGCCGCGAGCGTCGCGACCGAGGCGTGCGCGTCGCCGAACGTCACCGTGCGCGAGCGCGCCGAGAAGGCCCTCCGCTCGCTCGGCCAGACGCGGGCGTGCCCACGGCCTGCCCACGCGCTGCCGGGCGACGCCGGCGACGCGGGCCCCACCCCGAGCGCGCCGCACGACGCGGGTGACGGGGGCGTGGCCTTCGCGACGGAGGGGGTCTCGGTGACGCTCGTATTCGAAGCGGGCGAGATCGTGCTGCGCCTCGAGCCGGAGCTCTCTCCCGTGACCGTCGCTCACGTCGCGGCGCTCGCGCGTGCGGGGTTCTACAAGGGCATCGTGGCCCACCGCGTGGTGCCCGGCTTCGTCCTGCAGCTCGGCGATCCGGAGGGAGACGGCTACGGCGGCGCGGGGGTGCCGCTCCGCTGCGAGACGTCCCCCGCGCCGTTCGGCGCGCTCGACGTCGGCATGGCGCTCGCTGGGCGTGACACCGGCTCCAGCCAGCTCTTCATCACGCTGTCGCGCACGCCTCACCTCGACGGCGAGTACACGCGCCTCGGTCGCGCCGAGGGGCCCGTCGAGGGCGTCGCCGAGGGCGATCTCGTGCTCGACGCCCGCGTGTCGTCCCCGTGACCCGCGCGCGCTAGCCCGCCGCCGGCGGCTCGCTCGCGCCGCCGTCGACGACACGCAGCTCGCGCGAGAGCATGAGCCGGTAGCCCGTGGCCGTGCGCTCCACGTGCCCCGCGAGGCCGACGCGCCTCAGGGTGGCGAGCGCGAGGTACACGCGGGACGCGGCCGCGAGCGGATCGGGGCTCGAGGTCGACCAGCCGAGGTCGAACAGCTCCTGCACCGGAACGGACTCCCACGGCGTCGACTCGGCGTTCGCCACCAGCCGCTCGAGCGTCACGCGCAGCGCGCGCCGACCCCGCAGGTGCGCCCGCTCGCGCCCTGCCTGCACGAACGTGCCGTCGCGCGCGACGAGGACCGCGCGACGAGGGGGCATCGACTCCGCCTCGTCGGTGGCCGCGCGGCGCGACTCGCGCAGCTCCTGTCCGATCGCCACGAGGCCCACGCCGGCGTCGAGTTGCGTGTAAAGTCCACGCAACTCGCCTGGGAACTCTGCGCGCCCCATGGCGCGGGCGAGCAGCGACTGCTCGGACGGGGCGGGGTCGACCGCGGCGGGCGCGCCACGCACGAGCTCCGCGACGAACTCCCGCGGGAGGTCTGGCGCGCTGGCCCCGAACGGCGCGAAGAAGCCTCGCACGAGCCACGGGATGTCCTCGCGGCGCGCCTCGAGGCGCGGGACCTCGAGCGGGAACGCCGCCGCGACGACCCGCGAAAGCCCCTCGTGCTCGGTGACGAGGTCCATCGGCGAGGTGCGCGAGCACATCACGACGCGCACTCCGCGCTCGCGCGAGAGGCCGCACACCGCGGGCAGCCGCTGCAGCTCGTCGGCCGAGGTCAGATCGAGCGATTCGAGGACCAGGGTCGAGGCCTCGTTGAAGCGCCCGTCGGCGGCGACGAGCTCCGCGAGCAGCCCCGCGAGCTCGCCAGGCCGGTCGCAGTAGGCGAACACGGGCGCGCCTCGCCGCTGCCGCTGGGACGCGCGGTGGAGCTCGAGCGCGGCCGTGGTCTTCCCGGCGCCGGCCGGGCCGTGCACGAAGACGTGCTGCTGGCCGGCTGCGGCCCGCTCCAAGGCGTCGAGGTGGGCGATGGTCGCCGCCGCGCGCGCGACCACTCCGGGGCGTGGGGTCACGGCGGGCGCCGACGACGGATCGACGAGCAGCGCCACCTCTCCGAGCTCGATCACGTCTCCGGGGCCCAGCGCGACCGGGCCCGCGCCCGAGCCCAAGCGCTCCCCGTTCACGAAGGTGCCGTTCGCGCTCTCGAGGTCGTGCGCCACGAGGCCGGTCTCGTCGGCGACCAGCCGCGCGTGCGCGCGCGAGAGCGTGCGGTCCTCGTGCGCGTCGGTCGGCCCGCCCTCGTGGCGGCCGAGCACGACCGAGCCGACCACCTCCAGCCGCTGGCCGAGCGCGTCGCCCGTGGGGCTGTGGACCACGAGCAGCGTGTGCCGGTACGCCGGCCGCGGAGGCGGCGCGGACGTGAAGCCCCGCGGTGACGAGCGCTCGTCGGCGTGGCCCTCGGTTGGGTCCTCGGTCGGGTCCATGCCGCGGCTCAGCTTCGCTTGCGACGCGACGCGAGGAGCAAGGCCGCGAGGGCGAGCGACGCGAGCGCGCCCGCCGACGAGGTGCTGGCGTGCGACGTGTCGCACGTGCACCCACCACCCTCGAGCGCCGCGCCTTCGGGCTCGGCCTCGGGCGCCGCGCTCGCAGGCGGCGCCGGGGGCGTGGGCGGGGCGGCGGCGTCCTTGGGGGGCGGGGCCGCGTCG
>DAORJJ010000641.1:0-3902 GCA_035439005.1 Polyangiaceae bacterium
CGAACGCACGCGCGCACTGTCCGAGCAGACGAAATCGCTGGCCGAGGCCAAGGACGCGTGCGCCCGCGCGTGCCGCGACCGGACGGCGAAGGAGGCCGAGCGCGACCGCCGCGAGCGAGGCGGCGGCGGCGCGGCGGACGGCGCGGCGCACCGCGGCGGGCGTGGCGGGGGATCGGTCCATGGGGAGACGTCACGCGAAGCGAGCGCGAGCGCCCGCTCGCGCGCCCTCAGAGCACCGCGTCGGGCTGCTTGTCGGGGTGGGCTGCCTTCACGAAGTCGAGCTCACCGGCGGCCGCGGCGGCACGAACGACGCGAGGCATCGGGCCGAGATCGACCCCCTGCCGACGGGCCGCGTAGACCTGCGGCACGAGGAGGCAGTCGGCCATCCCGAAGCGCTCGCCGTACACGAAGGGCCCCCGCACGCCGGTCGCCTCGAGCTGCTCGAGGCGGTGCTCGAAGGCGCGGAGCCCCTTGCCGACGAAGTGCACCATCCACTCCTTCTGCACCGCCGCGTCCTCGGAGACCCGGCGGAGCACGTTGAGGTTCTGCAGCGGCTGGACGCCCGCGTTGATGATCTCGCAGAGCGCGCGGACGCGCGCGCGCTCGGCGGGGGTCTTCGGCAGGAGCGCGGGCTCGGGGTGGAGCTCCTCGAGCAGCTCGAGGATGGCCATCGACTCGATGAACGCCTCGCCGTCGACCTCCAACGTGGGGACGTAGCCGGTCGGCGAGACCGTCGTGTAGTCTACATGCAAGTGGGCGCCGGCCAGCAGATTCACTGGGTGCGTCGCGTAGTCGAGGCCCTTGGCACCGAGCGCGATCCGGACGCGGTAGGAGCACGACGAGCGCCAGTAGGCGTGGAGGACGATCGAGGACATGGGGGGAGTGTGCCGCGATCGCCGCGAGAGGGGAAGCGCTTCAGGTTCCGCGGCGACGACGGCCGCGCGCAGGCGTGCGAGACGAAGCGCGCGGATGCGCGTACGCTGCCGGCGTGACGTCACGAAGCGAAGCCGCCTCTCCTCCGCGGGTCATCCCCTGGGTCGTCTCGGGCCTCGCCGCGCTCGGCGCGGGGCTCGTCGCCGGGCCCCTCGGTCTGGCGTTCGGCGCCCCCGCGCTCGCCGACCTGGTCGCCCCGCTCTTGAAGGTCGGCGGACTCGGCGCCGTCTCGCTGGGGGTCTACCGACACTTCTGGGGCGCCAAGGCCGTCGTGGCCCCCACGGCACGGCGCCCGCAGACGCCCGACACCCCCACCGCCGACGCCCCGCAAGAGCTCGTGCTGCTCCGCCGCGAGCTCGCGAGCATCATGGAGGCGCAGCAGCCAGACATGATCGCCCTCGTCGACGCGCTGCTCCGCGGCGCGGTGCGCGTGCGGGCGTCGGACGTGCACCTCCACCCCCTCGAGGGCGGCACCGACATCTCGTACCGGGTGCACGGCGTGCTCACCGAGGTGATGCGCTTTCCGCGCGACCACCACAAGCAGCTCGTCTCTCGCTTGAAGGTGCTGTCGCGCATCACGATCTTTCACACCGATAGGCCGCAGGACGGCCACTTCGTGCTCGACCTCAGCGAGGGCACGGCCGACATCCGCGTGTCGGTGCTCCCCACGAACCACGGCGAGCGCGTCGTCCTCCGCCTCGGCAACGTCGGCGTCACCCTGCCCGACCTCGCCACCATCGGCATGCCCGAGCCGCTCCTCGGCCGGTTTCGCGCGCTCTGCGACCGCCCCCAGGGCATCATCTTTCTCACGGGGCCGACCGGCAGCGGCAAGACGACGACCATCTACGCGGCCCTCGCCCACATCAAGGAGTCGCGGCGCCAGACCACCCAGATCGTCACGATCGAAGATCCGGTCGAGTACGACGTGCCGTTCCTCACGCAGACCCAGGTCAACACCCAGGTCGGGCTGACGTTCGCCGCCGGGCTGCGCTCGATCCTCCGCCAGGACCCGAACGTGATCATGGTGGGCGAGATCCGCGACGCCGAGACCGCGCACATCGCCGTCCAGGCGGGCCTCACCGGCCACCAGATCGTCACGACCGTGCACGCCGAGTCGGCCGCGGGCGCGTTCAATCGCCTCATCGAGATGGGGGTGGAGCCCTTCTTGCTCGCGTCCGCGTCCCTCGCGAGCGTCTCGCAGCGGCTCGTCCGCGCGCTCTGCCCGCACTGCCGCGCCCCAGCCGTCTGCACGGCCGACGAGACGAGCCAGCTCGAGCGGCTCGGCGTCGCGGCCGAGGGCTTCTTCACCTCGACCGGCTGCGAGCGCTGCGACCACACCGGCTACGCGGGGCGGGCGGCCTTCTTCGAGATGCTCGAGGTGACGCCGGAGATCCGCGAGCTCATGAACACGAAGGTCCCCACGGCGCACATCCACGCGGCGGCGATCGCGGGCGGGATGGTGCCGCTCATCCACGCGGGGATCGAGCTCGCCCGCCAGGGCAGCACCTCCCTGCGTGAGGTGCTGCGGGTCGCGGGCTGAAGCGCCGCGCTACTTCTTGATGAGCGTGAACTCGACGCGGCGGTTCTGCGCGCGCCCCTCGGCGGTCTCGTTCGGCGCCACGGGCTTCGACGGCCCGTAGCCCTTGGCCTCGAAGCGGGCGGCCTCGAGCCCCTTGCCGACGAACCAGGTCCGCACGGACTCTGCGCGCTTCTGCGAGAGCGTGGTGTTCGTGGCGGCGTTGCCGACGTTGTCGGTGTGGCCGCCGATCTCGACGCGGAGCTCCGGGTGCTTCTTGAAGACCTCGGCCGCCTTCTCCAGCACCGGGAAGGACTTCGCGTCGAGCGCGGGGGAGCCGGTCTTGAAGACGACGCCCTGGATCGAGCCGGAGAAGCTGGCCACGTCGGCGGGCACCTCGTCGGGGCAGCCGTCGTCGTCTTGGTAGCCGTTCTTGGTCTCGGGCTGGTCGGGGCACTTGTCGGCGGAGTCCATGACGCCGTCGCCGTCGCGATCGCCGTCGGCGATGATGACCGGCGCGCCGGTGACCGGGCAGCCACCGTTCTGCGCCGGACCGGCCTCGCTCGGGCAGCGGTCTTGGGAGTCCGGCACGCCGTCGTAGTCGGAGTCGCTGGAGAACGAGGTCTTCGTGTCGGCGGCCTGGTATTTCCCAGTGAACACGGGACGACACGAGCGGTCCACGAGGCGCGACTCGTAGGCGCCGCACACGTCGACGCACGCCTTGCTCTCGGGCGACGCGACGAACGTCGCGCCCCAGGCCGCGCCCATTCCGCTCGAGTCGACGCGGCAGACGCAGGAGCACTTGCCGAGCTGGGTGGTGGTCGGATCCTCGACTTGGGCGCTCTCGCAGCCCGCGGTCATGAGCGCCGCGAGCGCCGTCAGCACAGCGAGCGTCGGAAAAGCCACGTGCGAAGAGAGCGATGGTGATCTACGTGCGTACAATGTGCGTCCCACCCTTTCGGATCGCGGACCGTACTTTCCTCCGCCGCGCCCCGCAAGGGTCTCGTGCGCGTGGGGCGGCGGGTCTTGCCGCCACCCGGGCGCCCGGCCCCCTGGCACGTCACCGGTACCGAGCCGCGAGCCAAGCCGCCAGCGCGAGCGTCACCAAGACGACCACGAGGCGCCAGCCGGAGGAGCGCGCGGTGAGCTCCACGGCGCCCCCCATCGACCCTCCCGGGGCCGCCTCGACGCGCGTGCACCCGGAGGGGGCCTCGCCGAGGCGCACCTGACACAGTGCCTGCGCGATGGGGCTCTCGGCGCCGAACGGCAGCGCCACCCGGAGCTCCGCGCCATCGGAAGAGAGCCCCCTCGGGAGAGTGAGCTCGAAGGCGCGCTCGCCCGGCGAGGGGCTGAGCTTGTACGCGCCCGCGCGGCCGCAGCCATCGCACCCGCCGCCGTCGCAGCGCGCGCAGCCCACACGGACCGGCGCGACCACGCGCACGGTCGCCCCCGC
>DAORJJ010000642.1:0-3892 GCA_035439005.1 Polyangiaceae bacterium
CTGCTCGCGCGGCTGTGGGGCGAGCCGCTCCCGGGGGCGCCCGCGTCGTTCGGCGGCGCCGTGCTGGTCGGCGTGGGGCTCTGGCTGCTCGCCGCGGGCCTCCCGCTCCGCGCCGACGGCGAGCCGCGCGGCGCGTGGACCGCGGGCCTCGCGGCGGCGGCCACCTTGGCAGCGCTCGCGCACGCCGCGTTCACCTCGCTGGGGCGCTGAGCCGCCGACCCGACTCGGCCGCTGTCTTCCGGCGAGGCAGACTCCGCTGCCACGAGCGCGCGACGTTGGGGCGAAGGCCGAGCGAAGAGCCCAAGGGGACGGTGAGCCAGCGAGGGTGGGACTCAGCTCTCGAGCGCGTTCGCGTAGACTGCGTCTACCGAGAGCTCGCCATCAATGGCGTGCAGCTTCACGCTCCCACCCGCCGTCGCCTCCGACAGGATCCAGCCTGCGTCAGTGCGCCGAAAGACTTCAATGCGCGGTTCGCGCTGGGAGATGAGGACGTACTCCATCAGAGTCGGGATACGTCGGTAGTGCGCAAACTTCTCTCCTCGATCCTTTGATTCGGTGCTGTCGGAGAGCACCTCGACAAGGAGGATCGGGTTGACCGCGACATTCTTGTCCTCTGGATCGGACTCGAAGCGGCCACAAATAATGCTGAGGTCGGGGTAGGTGGCCATGCCGGTGGCGAGCACTCGGATGAGCAGATCGCCGGAGAAGACTTCACATGGCTTGCCGCGAAGCTGCGCGGCAAGTGCCGCGGTCGTGCGCGACGCAAGCCGCGCGTGCTCGCCGGTCCCCCGGGCCATGTCGTAAATCTCGCCGTTGATCAGCTCGTGCTTGGCGTCGCCGGCGCGCTCCTGGGCGAGGTACTCGGCGAAGGTGACCGTCAGCTTGCGGACGAGCTCATTCATGGTCGTCTCCGGCCCCCAGTATGGCACACGGGCGCAAAGAACATCCTAGCGGCCGCACGAACGCCGAGCGCTGGTAGCCGCGCGTCAGCTCCGGCGCGCGCGGCGCCACTCGACGAGCTCGTCGGCCGACCGCGTGTTCAGGACGTGCTGCGCGCCGAGCCACGCGCGGCGCGCGATCCCCACGCCGTACCGGAGGTGCTCGAGCTCGCGGACGCCGTGCGCGTCGCTGTTGACCACCACCAGGACGCCGGCGTCGCGCGCTTGTCGCGCGAGGTGCTCGTCCACGTCGAGGCGCGTGGGCGAGCTGTTCAGCTCGATGGCCACGCCCGTGCGCGCGAGCGCCGCGAGCACGGCCTCCATGTCGAGCGCGGCGGGCGGCCTGTGGCCAAGCTGCCGGCCCGTGGGGTGCCCGAGGCAGTCGATCTTGCCCGACTCGATCGCGCGGACCACCCGGCGGGTGAGCTCCTCGCGCGGCATGTCGAGGCGCTGGTGCACGCTGCCGATCACCCAGTCGAGCTCGTCCAGCGCGTCGTCGAGATCGAGCGCGCCGTCGGCGAGGATGTCGGCCTCGAGCCCCGCGAAGAGCCTCAGCGCGCCCTCCTGGGCCGCCTCCACCTCGCGGAGCACGTCGCGCTGCGCGCGGAGGCGCTCGCGGCTGAGCCCGCGCACGAACCCGAGCGACTCGGAGTGATCGGTGACGGCCAGATATGTCCTACCTAATGCCCTGGCGGCCGCGGCCATCTGCGCGAGGGTGCTCTTGCCGTCGGTCTCCGTCGTGTGCGAGTGCAGGTCGCCGCGCAGATCGGCGAGCTCGACCAGGCGCGGCAGCGTGTCGCTCGCGGCGGCCTCCACCTCGCCGCGGTTCTCGCGGAGCTCGGGCGGCATCCACGCGAGGCCGATCGCGGCGTACACGCCGGCCTCGTCCTCTCCGGCGACCTTCTTCCCCGCGGCGTCGAACACGCCGTACTCGCTCACCTTGAGCTTGTTCTTCACCGCGAGCGTGCGCATCGCGACGTTGTGGTCGCGCGAGCCGGTGAAGTACTGGAGCGCGGCGCCCCACGACGCCGCGGGCACCACGCGCAGATCGGCCTGCATGCCGCCCTCGAGCACCACGCTGGTCTTGGTCTCGCCCTGCCCGAGGATCTCCACCACGTCGGGCGCGGCGACGAACGCGCGCATGATGGCGGAGGCGTGCTCCGGGAGCGCGGCCACGAGAATGTCGAGATCGCCGACGGTCTCCGCGCGGCGGCGGAGGCTCCCCGCGGGCTCGCACGCCAGCACCCCGGGCACCGCGCGCATCCTCGCGCAGAGGGCGTCGGCCGCGAGCCACGCCTCGGCGAGGGGCCTGCGCTTCGGGGCCTCCGCGCGCTTGCGCCACGCGGCGATCGAGAGCACGAGCTTCTCCTCGCGCTTGGCGCCGAACCGCGGGAGGTCGCGCAGGCGGCCCTCCTTCGCGGCGGCCTCGAGCGCGTCGATCGACGTGATGCCCCGCTCCTTCCAGACCTGCTGCGCGGTCTTGAGGCCGATGCCCGGGAGGTTCATGAGATCGGTGAGGCCGGGCGGCAGGGTCGCGCGGAGGGCCTCCGCCTCGGCGAGCTTCCCCGTGTCGAGCAGCTCGCGGATGCGGCGCGCCACGCCCTCGCCCACGCCGCGGACGCCCTCGAGCTTGCCCGCCGCCGCCAGGTCGGCGAGGCTCTCGCCGAGCCCCTCGATCGCGCGCGCCGCCGAGCGGAAGGCCCGCACCTTGAAGGGCACGATGCCGCTCAGCTCTTGCATGTCCGCGAGCTCCTCGAGGGCCCGGGCGATGGCGAGGTTGTCCACCAGGCCAGTGTAGGCGATCTCGGCGGGCGGCGCCCCGCAGCGCGCGACTCGCCCTCTCCCGCCCTCTCCCGGCGCGCGTCGGGTTCCGGTACGCTGGGGACACCATGGAAAACCGCGCGAGCACGCTCGCCGATCTTCGGGCCCAGGTCGGGGGCGTGCTCCGCGGCAAGGCGGAGATCGTCGACCAGGTGCTGGTCGCGGCGCTCGCGGGCGGCCACGTGCTGCTCGAGGACGTCCCCGGCGTCGGGAAGACGACGCTCGCGAAGGCCTTCGCCCGCTCGCTCGGCGTGTCGTTCGCGCGCGTGCAGTTCACGCCCGATCTGCTCCCGTCGGACATCCTCGGCTCGCTCGTCCTCGACCGCGACGCCGGGACGTTCTCCTTCCGAAAAGGTCCGATCTTTACCCACGTGCTGCTCGCCGACGAGATCAACCGCGCCTCGCCCCGAACGCAGTCCGCGCTGCTCGAGGCCATGAGCGAGGGGCACGTCACGGTCGACGGCGAGACCCACCCGCTGCCCCCGCCCTTCGTGGTGCTCGCGACCCAGAACCCCTCGGATCACCACGGCACCTACCCGCTGCCCGAGGCCCAGCTCGACCGCTTCCTCATGCGCCTCTCGATCGGCTACCCGAGCCACGCCGAGACGCTCGAGCTCCTGTTCGCGCGCGCCACGGTCGATCCCCTCGACGCCCTCGCGCCGCGCCTCCCCGAGGGCGGCCTCGTGGAGCTGCAGCTCGCGGCACGGGAGGTCCGCGTGGACCGCGAGGTGGCGAGCTACCTCGTGACGCTGATCGAGCGCACCCGCGCCCACCCCGACGTCGAGCTCGGGGTGAGCCCGCGAGGCGCGCTCGGGCTCTTCCGCGCGAGCCAGGCGCGCGCGCTCTTGCTCGGCCGAGGTTTCGTCGCGCCCGACGACGTCGCGGCCCTCGCCGTGCCCGTGCTCGCCCACCGCCTGCTGCTCGGCCCCGAGGCCAAATACGCGGGGCGCCGCGGGGAGGGGGTCATCCGCGCGATCGTCGAGAGCGAGCCGGTGCCTGCGTGAACCTGGAAGTGAGCCCCGCAGGGGCGAACGAACGCCTATGGCGGGCCCGAGCCGCTGGCGAGGTCTCGCCATGAACCTGGAAGTGAGCCCCGCAGGGGCGAACGAACGCCTATGGCGGGCCCGAGCCGC
>DAORJJ010000643.1:0-3873 GCA_035439005.1 Polyangiaceae bacterium
GCCGTCGCGCCCCGCCTCGGGGGGCGCGTCCGCCGAGGCGTCGGCCGGGGCCGCGTCGGTCGCGGCGTCGAGGGGGGGGCCCCCTCCGTAGAGCGCCGCGGGGGCGGCGTCGGCGTCCGCGCCCGAGTCGCTGACGCGGGCGTCGATGGGCGCCCCGCCGTAGAGCGTCGCGGGGCCCGCGTCCGCGGACGCAGGCCCCGCGTCCGTGGAGGTCGTCGCGTCGGAACAGGCCGCGGCCGCCCCCGCGACCAGCACCGTGGCGCCGAAGACGAGGGCCGCGCGCGTGGCCCGCGACGCAGGCGTGGTCGTGGCGACGGCGGCGGTGGCCCCGCAGAACGGGCACGCCGGCTCCGCGGCGCGGACGTGGCGGTTGCACTCTGCACATAAATGGAGGGCCATGCGTGCTCCGGTGAAGATGGGCGGGACGGGACGTTCAGGGAGGCGGGAGGCCGTAGAGCGGCGCGGGGGACGCGTCGGAAGCGTCGGGCGCCGCGTCGTCCCCGGCGTCGGGCGGCGGGACCGCGCCGTAGAGGGGGGCGGGCGACGCGTCGGGCGAGGCGTCGGGCGGCGGGACCGCGCCGTAGAGCGGGGCAGGGGAGGCGTCGGCGCCCGTGTCGGCCGACGCGTCGGGGGCCGGCGCGCCGTAGAGCGGCGTGGCCGACGAGCACGCGACCGCGGTGGTCACCATCGCCGCTCCCCCGAAGACCATCGCCGCGCGGGTGGCGCGGGAGACCGGCGAGGGCACCGCGCCGCGGCCCGCGTCGCCGCAGAAGGGGCACGCGGCGTCGGCCGCGCGGACGTGGCGTGAGCAGCCGGAGCAGAGTCGAAGCGCCATGGTCGGAAGGTAGCTGAGCCTTCACGTCGCGCAACGTTTTCGCGTTTGGCGCGCCTCGCGCCGCGCTCGCGCCCCCAAGGCGGCGCGTGGCCGCCGCCTTTCCGAGGGTCCCGGGGGGTGTTATGCTCCTGACGCGTGGGATTCTCCGCGCCCTCTCGAGGGAGAGTGCCTCGCCATGGCCCGTGAGAACGCCGCGACTCCGTTGATCCTCTGGGTCTGCGCGGCCGTGTGCGCGCACTACGTGCTCGGCCAGGGCGGCAACGAGGTCGCGCGGGCGCACGACGACGCGTCGTTCTTCGCAAAGATGGGCTACCAGGCGCGCGGCAAGGCGCGCGAGGCCGAGACCACCATCGAGCTCGGCGCGGCCGCCGAGACGCCGGTAGCCCCGACCGAGACCGACACGCCCGCGCCCGCGCTGCCCAAGCCGGCCGCCGAGGCGAAGAAGGACCCGACGCCGGAGGCCAAGAAGCCCGACGAGCCCAAGAAGGAAGAGCCCAAGAAGATCGCGATCCTGCCCAAGCCGACGGCGACGCCGGCGCCGGTCACTCCGCCGCCGCCCATGCAGAAGGATCAGCGCATCGCGGTCAAGCAGCACGTCAAGCCCGACCAGCAGGACAACGCCACGGCGAAGTTCATCGCCGACGAGGCCAACAAGGTCGACAAAGAGACGGTCGCCACCCAGACCGCGCACGATCAAGACGACCCGAACCCCACGCCGGCCGGCCAGCACGCCGGCCCGACCGAGCGCACCGGCGACAGCCAGCGCACGCGCATCGCCGACAGCGAGGATCGCAAAGGCGAGAAGAACCGCGCGCCCGGCGACAAGGGCACCGAGTTCGACATCCAGGTCCCCACGCGGCCCGCCCCCGGTCAGGTCGCGATGCTCGCGCCGAAGACCCCCGCCAACAACCCGGGAGGCGACGGCCGACCTCCCTCCGCGTCCAGCGCCGCCGCCGCGCAAGAGCCGGGGGGCGCCTCGCAGGCGACGCCCGCGGTGGCCGAGGGCGCCAAGGGGTGGACGTTCGACCCCGCCCGCCCGGGCGGCTTCGGCGCGGGCAACCAGGGCGGCGCGAGCGCCCCGAACCGCACGGCGACGGGGCCCGCGAAGAAGGCCTCCTCGGGCCTCTCGCTCGGGCTCGGCGCGCAGGCCGCGCCGGGCCAGGTGAACCTCAACCTGAACCAGCGCGCGGTCGTCGCGACCATCGGCCACGATCAGCTCCATCGGGAGCGCGTGGCGGACGGCGAGCGCCGCAAGAGCGAGCACCGCGGCGCGTTCCAGGCCTCGAACTTCGAGCGCTGGCGCAGCGCGATCGAGAACTACGTCACCACAGTGAAGCCCGGCAACCAGACCGCCCTCAACGCGGCGCGCGTGCCGTTCGCGACCTACCTCAACACCATCCACAACCGGCTGCACCCCATCTTCGCCGACAGCTTCCTCGGGTCGCTCGACGGCCTGCCGTCCACCCACCCGCTCTCGAACCCCCGGCTCATCACGCACCTCGAGATCGTGGTGGGGCCGCAGGACGGCCAGATCGTGAAGATGGGCGTCGTGAAGGCGAGCGGCGTCACGGCCTTCGACATCGCGGCGCTCGACTCGGTGAAGCGGGCGTCGCCCTTCGGGCCCGCGCCGAAGGCCATCGTGTCGAGCGACGGCAACGTGTACCTCCACTGGGAGTTCCACCGGGACGAGGTCTACGCGTGCTCCACCATGAACGCGCGCCCGTTCCTCCTGAACCTCCCGCCCGCCGCGCCGCCGGCCGAGGCCCCGCCCGCTCGCCCCACCTCGCCCACCGACGAGGGGCGGCCCCCGCCGGGCTCGCCGAACGAGCTCCGCCACGGCGCGCCCTGACGGTTCCATGCAGGTTGCACGTATACGCGGCCGGGCGTTCAGCGCCTCCGCGAGGGGCGTAGCGGTCGCTGCGCTCTCGGCGCTCGCCACTGCGGGGGCCGTGGGGTGCGACCGAGGCCCGCCGCCCGGCGCGCGCGTCGTGCGCGTGGCCGCAGCCGCCGATCTCGAGGCGGCCTTCCGCGAGCTCGCCCGCGACGTCGAGCGCGAGACGGGGGCGCGCGTCGAGCTGACGTTCGGCTCGTCAGGGCTCCTCGCCAGACAGGTGGCGGAGGGCGCGCCGTTCGACGTGTTCGCGTCGGCCAACGTGGCCTACGCGGAGGCCGCCGCGCGGAGCGGCGCCTGCGACGACGCGACCCGCGCTCCGTACGCCCGCGGGCGCCTCGCCCTCGCGTGCCCGGCGGGGGTCCCGGCCGACGGCCTCGCGGGCTTGCCTCGGCTCGGGCGCCTCGCCCTCGCCAACCCGGAGCACGCGCCCTACGGCCGCGCCGCGGTGGAGGTGCTCGAGTCGCTCGGTCTGGCCGCGCGCGTGAAGGCGCAGCTCGTGTTCGCCGGCAACGTGGGCGAGAGCTGGCAGCTCGCGCGCAGCGGGAACGCCGACTGCGCGTTCGTTTCGAAGGCCCTCGTGCGGGACGAGCCGCCCGCGCGCGTGCTCGACGTGCCCGCCGCGCTCCACGCCCCGATCGTGCAGGCGCTCGTGCTCTGCTCGGGCGGCGCGCGCCCCGGCGATCGCGCCGCGGCGGTCGCGTTCGCCGCGCACGTGCGCGGGCCCCGCGGGCAGCAGGTCCTCGCCGCGTACGGCTTCTCCCCGCCCTGAGCGCCGGCCCCACGCGGCGTCCCTCGCGTTCTCGCCACGCCCTGCGCTAAGACTCGGGCTCCGCGAGGCGCTGGTCCTCGCCCGCCGCCATGCCCGTCGCCCCGTTCCTCCTCTCCCTCGAGATCGCGCTCGCGGCGACCGCGCTCGCGGCCGCGGTGGGCGTGCCCGTCGCGGCGCTGCTCGCGCGCCGGCGTTTCTTCGGGCGGGAGGCGCTCGACGCGCTGCTCTCCGTGCCGCTCGTGCTGCCGCCCACGGTGCTCGGCTACTTCCTGCTCGTGACGCTCGGGCGGCGAGGGGCGCTCGGGCGCGCGTACGAGGCGGTCACCGGCGCGCCGCTGGTCTTCACAGTGAAGGCCGCGGTGCTCGCCGCGGCGG
>DAORJJ010000644.1:0-3870 GCA_035439005.1 Polyangiaceae bacterium
CGAGCGCCCCGGCTTCTGCGGCAGGGTGCCCCTGCCCCCGCCGGCCGCCGTGCGCGCCTGCCACGACGCTGTGCGCGCGTGCGTGGATGGCGGTGGTGACCGCGCCGCCTGCTTCGCGACCGGGCGCGACTGCGTGCGTGCGGCGCACCAGGCCGCGTTCGCCGAGCGCTGCGCCTCTCTGGGCGCCGACGCCCCGGCCGAGGTGCTCGCGCGCTGCGCCGAGGGCGTCGAGGCCCCCGCCGGCGCGAACTGACACGCCCCGAGACGAGTCGCTCCGAGCGGCCGCGCGCACCCCGCGGCGGCCGCTCGGCGCCCTTCCGGCGGCGCTACTCGCTGCGCGCGGCGGGGCGCTGCGTGGGCGCCGGCGCCAGCGGGCGAAGATGAGCCCGCGCGAGGTGGCCGAGGGTCCACGTGAGCGAGCCGCCCAAGAGCGCGCCCGTCGCGATCCCGACCACCGCCGACGCGCCGGCGAGCTTCGCGGCCTCGCTCCAGAGCGACAGCCCCGCGGTCCTCGCGAGCGTCGGCGCCACGAGCGCGAGCGCCGAGCTCGCGGCGGCCTCTGCCCCGTACCTCCGGGCGATGTCCCGCACGAGCCAGGCCTGGAGCAGCGAGAGCGGCGCGCGGGTGGGGAAGGGCGCCGCGCCCAAGAGCGCGCCGAGCGCGGCGGCGCACCGCACCGTGGCCGCGACCCGCGCCTCGACGGCGTCGTCGACCGCGACTCCTCCACGAGCGTCCGTCACGCGGCCCTCTCGAGGAAGTAGCGGAGCTGGAGCTCCGCGTCCTCGACGGCGACGTGCGGGAGTCGCACCGAGAAGCGCTGGCCGAGCGCCTGCATCCACGCCGAGGCGCACACCGCCTTGAAGCCGAACGGGTTCTCTCCGAGGTAGGTGTGGGCGTAATGGACAATCCATGGCCAGTCGAAGGCCGCGGGCCGCGCGATGAACTCGGCGCCGCGCGCGCGGTGTGGCGCGCAGAACTCCGCGAAGCGCCGCATCGCCTCGGCGGGCGGGAGGCCACGCTCCCGCGCCCGCGCGCACGCGGCCCGGCTCGTGAGGACCTCGTCCGAGGTCGGGCGCAGCAAGACCGAGAATCGGTCGCGTATCCCCGCCTCGCGCGAGCCGACCACGGCGCCTATCTCCACGAGCGAGTGCCGCCCGTACACGGGCCCGCTCGTCTCCACGTCGATCATGATCCAGAGCTTGTCGTCCTTCATCGGTGTCTCCTCCTCGCGTTCACGAGTGTTCGCGAGTGCTCACGAGGAAGATGACGCCGCGACGCGCCCGGCGACAGGACGCGGATCCGGACACGAGCGCTCGTAGGCGAGCTGCGCCCACAGGTCACAGCCGCGAGGTGCTGCGCCGAGTGGGGCGAGGGTTCGTCGCCACGCGCGCCGTCGTGCGGGCCAAGACCCCGCGCTGCGCGCACTGCGTGGTCTCGTCGTTCTACGCGCCGCCCATCCGCGCGGGCCTCGAGCGCGAGACCTCCCTCGTCGGACCCATCCTGCGCGGCGAGGTCGCGGCGCCGACGCCGCAAGTAGGCAATCACTATCTGGTCTATCAGACGGCCACTCCCAGCGAGGCGCTGCCGTCGGCGTTGACGAGCGTCGCCGCAAAGTTCGTGGTCTATGGACGCGGCGCGCGACGCGAGACCCGCCGCAACGTGGAGCTTCGCCCCTTCGACCAAGCGCTCTTCTTGCAGGATCTCGCGAGCGCCCGCGGCGTGATCGGCAATGGGGGACACACCGCGATCTCGGAGGCGATCCACCTCGGAAAGCCAGTGCTCTCGCTCCCGCTGAGGCACCAAGACGATGGGTCACGAGCGCACGACGTCGACGGCGACGCTCGCGCGCTTCGTAGGGACCGGTCGGCTCGTGCGTGTCTTGCGGTGCATCAGCCGGATCTTCACGACGTGTGCTCCGATCTTGTCGTCGCCGATCCTCCACAAGAACTCGCGTCCGATGTCCCCGCGGGAAATGAACGTGAGCGGCTCGCCGAGTGGACAGCTGCCTTCGAGCTCCCAGTCGTCGAGGAAGTCGTCCGGGTGGGGGACGAGGACGCCGAACGTTTGCCCGACCTTCACGACGGCCTTCGCAGACGCCGGAAGCGTGACGCGAACGTCGGGCGCGTCGCCGAGCGCAACGGAGCTGCGGTTGGCCGGCGGGGCGCCACTCGACGAAGGTGCGGCGCTTGCGGTAGCCACGCCGGAGGCGACGCCGGCGGAGAATGCAGCGACGCCGGTCGATGGGGCGCGCACGGACGACGAGGCGCTCGCGGGGGGCATCGCGCTGCGGTCGGCGGAGGCGTCGTTCTCGTTCGGGCGGCAGGCGCTAGCGTGAGCGAAGCTCCAGACACCAAGGAGAACGAGCCCGATGCGCCGCCGCACGCCTCGGTTCCGGACCCACGCACCGCTGTTGGAGAACGCCATCGCAGGTCACGGTACGCAACGGACCGCGCGCGAGGCCAGTCGGAATGACCTGTCCTGAGGCGTGGGTCCGACTGGCGATCTCGTCAGTCGAACGCGCCAGCTCGTGGTGAGCGGCGGGTCTGAAGCGTGGCGGCGCGCCGCCCGCTACGGGCAGGCGACCGCGCGCGTGTGAGGCTCGCCCGAGCGCAGCGCCTCGCACAGGTTCACGCAGGCGCCCGCGTCGGGCGCGCCCCCAGGGCCGGGCGGCCCGGGTCCGTTGGCGCAGCGCGTGAAACGGTCGATGCCGTCGGGGCCGGCGCACACCGGCGGGAGCGCCCAGCACACCCCGGGGATGTCCCGCGGACAGGCGGGGCCGCCGCCCGCGATGCGCGCGCAGCTCGCCCCCGCAGGGCACTCGCGCCCGCGGTCGCACGTGAGCGCCTGGGCGAGCGAGCACTCGCCTGGCGTCGCGCCGGTCTGCCCGCGCGCGCGGCGCAGGCAGTCGTTCCAGTAGGTGACGCCGTCGCAGCCGCAGGTCGGCGCCGGCGCCCCCTCTCCGCAGAACGCGGGGCGCCGCTCGCATCGACCCTCGCGGTCGCTGCACTGCGCGCGGGCGCAGAAGGCGCCGTCGCCGCACGACTCGTCCGTCATGCAGCGCGGACCCGAAGGCGGCGCGTCGAGGCTCCCGTCGGGGAGCGTCACGAGGAGCATCTCCTCGCGCGCGCAGGAAGCGGGGGCGGCCGTGAGCCCGACGAGGATCGCGGCGACGCAGAGGCGCGCGAGCGCGGTTCGGCTCATGGCGAGGTCCCTCCCGGCGCGCGCGCGGCGGCCGCGGCGGGCGCTTTTTCCTGCGCGTTGTCCCAGAGCGCCAGCTCGAGGCCGAGCAGGCCGATGGGCCGCGCGTGCGAGGGCGCGAACACGTCGGTCGAGCTCCCGCCCTCCACGGCCACCCAGTGCAGCGAGCGGAAGCCGACGTCGACCGCGAAGCTCCCCGTCACGGCGAGCAGCGGCGAGAGGGGCAGGCGCGCCATCACCGTCGGCGACACCACCGGATCGGCGAGCAGCGGGCTCCGCCCGAGCCCGGCGCCCGGGCGGTCGGACGTCCCGTTCACGGAGAGCAGGTCGAGCCCGAAGCCGAGCCCGAGCCCGAGCGACGCGATCGGGTTGTCGAGGATCATCGCGGAGGGCACGACCCGGACGCTGAGCACGGACGCGTGGGCCTCGGCGCGTCGGTCTCCGCCCTCGAACGTAGGTGTGTAACCTACACGTAGCCCGAGCGAGGGACGGCGCGGGCTCCGGCTGGCGAGCGAGACCTCCGCGCCGAGGCGACCGACCGCGCTCGCGCCTGGCGCGAAGGTGCCCACGCCGCCATGCGCGCCGACGTGGAGGACGAGCACGGTCCTCTCGGGCGGCGGCGCGGGGCTCGCCGTGGCGGGCGGTGGGGCGGTGGCGGGCGGCGGCGCGGTG
>DAORJJ010000645.1:0-3842 GCA_035439005.1 Polyangiaceae bacterium
CGGGGAGCGCCTCGAGGGTGATGGAGAGGCGCTGATCGCGGTCGAAGCGCACGGCGGTGGTGTGCTCCTTGTGGCCCGGGGCCTTCACCACGAGCGTGTGGTCGAGGCTGTCGCGGGGCACGCGGAACTCGCGCCCTAGCGCGACCACGCGCCCGTCGACCGTGGCCGTTGGGGTGGACGCGCCGGCGGTGACCACGAGCTCGAGGCCCACGTCCGCCGCGGGGGCGGGCGTCGTCGAGGGCGCGGGCGCGGGGCCGGACTGCGCGCGGCCCGCGCTGAGCGCCGCGGCGCCGACGACGAGCAGGAGCACGGCCACGCCCGCGCCGGCGGCGATGGCCCAGGCGGTCTTCTGCCGTCCGGGCGGCGCCTCGATGGCCGCCCCGATCACGGGCCCGCCCGTGGTCGCCCCGAGGCCACCCGGGAACGACTGCGAGTGCGGCTGCGAGTAGGGGTTCGAGTGCGGATGCGAATAAGGATCCGACAGCCGCTGGGCCCCGGCGAGCGGGTGGGACGAGGCCATCGAGTGGGACGGCGTCAGCGTGTGCGACGCGTCGATCGGAGTGAACGACGGCTGCGAGGGGTAGCTCGTCCCCGCGTGGAGGATCGCGAGCGCGGGGCCGGGGACGGAGGGCGCGCCGCCGCTCGCCGTGAGGCCCAGCATGGCCGGCAGCTCTTCGGTCGACGAGGCCGCGCGGATCTGCCGGATCGCCTCGTCGACGACGCGACGACGCTTCTCGCGCTCGACCTCGAACTGCTGCGTCACGAGCTCGGCGAGCGCGCGGGTGCCGGTCTCGGTGCGGGGCAGCGTGTCGAGGTAGGCGTCGAGATCGAGCGCGAGGGCCCGCGCCGTGTCGTACCGGGCCTCGCGATCGGCCGCGGTGGCCTTGTGGATCATGTCCCGGAGGGCCTGCGGCACCGGCGCGCCGCCGACGAACGCGGGGACCTCGGGGATGTCGCGGCTCACGAGCTTCGCGAGCACCTGCACGTCGATGAGCTCGCCCCACATGCGGGCGCCGACGACGGCCTCCCACATCATGACGCCGAGGGAGAACACGTCCGCGCGGCGGTCGAGCGCTTCGCAGCGGGCCTGCTCTGGCGCCATGTAGCCGACCTTGCCCTTGAGCACGCCGGTGCTGGTCTGGTGGGACGCGCCGGTGACCTTGGCGATCCCGAAGTCGAGCAGCCGCGCGTGGCCGTCGTAGCCGACCATGACGTTGTGGGGCGACACGTCGCGATGGACGAGGTGCAGCGGCGTGCCGTCGTGATCGGCGAGCTCGTGCGCGTAGTGCAGGCCCTCCAGCACGTCGCGGAGCACGCGCAGGTGGGCGCCGAGGAACGGCACCCGGCGCTCGTGGAGGCGCTTTCGCACCCCGCGCAGGGGCTGGCCGTCCACGAAGTCCATCGCGATGTAGAAGTGCCCCGCCTCGACGCCGAACTCGTGCGTCTGCACGACGTTGGGGTGGTTCAGGTTCGCGGCGACGCGGGCCTCGTCGCGAAACATCGCGAGAAACTCGGTGTCCTCGGCCAGCTCCGGCTTCAGGACCTTGAGCACGACGAGCTTGTTGAAGCTCCCGCCGCCGCCGGCCATCGCGAGGTACGCGTTGCCCATGCCGCCGCGCGCGATCAAGGCGATCGGTCGGTACTTCCCAAGCGTGCGTGGCAGAGATGTCGTGGACACCGAGACCTCGACCGGGAGCCGTGGCGCGCGCCCCAGGCTGGGAGGCACGACACGAGCAACGTCCCCGATCCCCTGCAGGGTACCGGTCGGCCGCGCGCGTGTCGACCAAAACGCGGCCCGCGCGCCGACCTCCGCGCTCCGCGGCGCTCGGGGTACACTCCCTTCATGTTTCAGCCAGGCGGCCCTTCGCTGTTCGAACTCCTGGAGCAAGCGCTCAGCGACACGACCGAGGGGTACGACAAGCTCGCACCCAAGTTCGACAAGACGCCCTTCCGCACGCCCGACGCCGTCCTCGAGACCTTCGCGAGGCAGGCAGCGAAGGTGCCGTTCGACGCCGCGCTCGACGTGTGCTGCGGCACCGGCGCCGCGATGAAGCACCTCCGCCCGTATTGCAGCCGGGTGGTGGGGCTCGACCTGTCGCGGGGCATGCTCGACGTGGCTGAGCGCGAGCTCGCCGCCGAGCCTGGCCGCGCCGAGGTCGAGCTCGTCCAGGGCGACGCGCGCGTGCTGCCCGCGCGCTTCCACGGCGCGTTCGATCTGGTGACCAGCACGGGCGCTTTTGGGCACATCGAGGAGCGCGACGAGCACCGCTTCCTCACCGAGATCCGCAAGGCCCTCCGGCCCGGCGGCCGGTTCGTGTTCGTCACCGGCGAGGCGCCGCCCGTCACGAGCGCGTGGTTCTGGCTGGCGCACGGCTTCAACGCGGCCATGCACGTGCGCAACGCGCTGCTGCCATCGCGGTTCGTGATGATTTATCTGACCTTTTTGTGGCCCGAGGTGAAGCGCAAGCTCGTCGCGGCGGGCTTCACGGTCGAGGCTCGGCATGGCCTCTTCGCGCCCCCCTACGCCCGCGCGATTTACGTGGAGGCGACAAGGCGCGAGTGAAGCGCCCTCCGCCGCCGCGCGCCGCCCTCGCCCTCCCCGCTCCCCGCGTCGCTCCCTCGCGGCGGGCGGCCGGCGGCGCGGCGTGCCTCGCGGTGGCGGGCGTCGCCATCGCGTTCGGCTGCTCGCGCGAGCCCGCGGATCCTCCCGTCGCGTCGTCGCCCTCGCCTCTCCCAGCGCCCTCGCCCGTGCGCGCGAGCGCCCCCGCGCCGTCCTCGGCTCCGGCGGCGCCCGCACCGGGCGACGGCGCCCCTCCAGAGGCCGGCGCGCCCGACGCGGCTCGAGACGACGCGGGCGACCGAGGAGCGCCCACCGGCCCCGTGACCGACGAGACGCCGCTGCACAAGACCACCGCGGCGGAGCTCCTCGGGCTCTTCGCGATCCGGCCCCTGTCGCCGCAGGAGGAGGCGCGCATCCTCGCGCAGCCGTTCCTGCGGCACGTCGTCGGCCCCGGGAGCCCGCGCACGATGAGCCAGGGCAACCCGGACATCGCGCTCCACGCGATCTCGCGGGCGGCCTGCCTCGCGGGGCTCGCGGGCGTCACCCTGCAGACGCCGGAGCAGCGCGCGCTCTGCGGCCACGAGAACATGGTGCCCGTGCACCTGAAAGGAAAGGCGCCTTACTACTGCGTCGACATCTTCGAGTTCCCCAACAAGGCGTGCGAGCTGCCCTTCGTGTGGGCCTCCCCCACGTACGCGAAGAAGCTGTGTGAGCTCCAGGGCAAGCGCCTCTGCTCGCAGATCGAGTGGCAGCTCGCGTGCCGCGCCGATCCCGCCGACGGCCCCGACACCCGCTACGCCTACGGCGACACGCTCGACCTCGCGGTGTGCCACACGAGCCGGCGGCACCGGCAGGTCGCCGACAAGCCCTGCACCCTCTCCGACGCGCAGACGGCGTGGCGCACGTGCAGCACCGACACGGAGCCCTCGGGCTCGTTCCCGCGGTGCCGCTCGCGCTATGGCGTCTACGATCAACACGGCAACGTCGCCGAGATCATGATGCGCAGGGACGAAGGCGGCGTGAAGAGCCAGCTCAAGGGCAGCGCGTGGTTCTACGACGAGGTGGCGCGCGAGGTGGGCCAGCCGCCGCTCCACGCGGAGTCGCGCGGCGCTTACCCAGACCACTGCGACTTCGATCCGCGCTGGCACGTGGAGCCGATCGACAACGCGTGGCACGTGAACTACCACCTCGGTTTTCGCTGCTGCAAGAGCGTGCCCTAAGGCGGAACCCAGTTCCGCCGATCCTGAATCGTCCGAAGGCGACGTGCACACGTAGCGGTCAT
>DAORJJ010000646.1:0-3831 GCA_035439005.1 Polyangiaceae bacterium
GGATCCCCCGGCGCGGGCGGCGCGGGCGGTGCCGTCGGGGTGGGCGGCGCCTCAGTGGGCGTGGTGGGCGCAGTGGGCGTAGTGGGCGTAGTGGGCGTAGTGGGCGCGGGTGCGACGGAAGGAGCCGCCGTGGGCTCCGGCGCGGTCGTCGGCGCGCTGGTCGGGGCGCCCGACGCCCCGCCCTCGGCCCGCTGCTTGACGCGGGCAGGGTACGCGCTCTCCGGGAAGCGCTCGACGAGGTCACGGTAGCTCTTCTGCGCGGACGCGCGGTCCCCGGACTCCCAGTCGAGGTCGGCGAGCCCCACCAGCGCCGGCACGTAGCTCGGGTTCACGGCGAGCGCACGCCGGTACGCCGACCGGGCGCCTGCGACGTCGTGCTCCGCGTGCGCGACGTGCGCGAGGCCGGTGAGCGCCTCGGAGTCCTGGGGGTTCTTCTGGAGGGCCAGCTCGTAGAGCCGCCGCGCCACGGCAAGCTTGCCTTTCCCGCGCGCGGTCTCGGCCTGCGAGACGAGCACGCGCGGGTCGGTGGGGGCGCCCCCCGAGAGCGCTTTCAGGGCGCTCACGTCGACGACGCCCGCGTCGTCCGCCGCGACCACGGCGGGCGCGGCCGCCGCCTTGCGCTCGACGTACGCCCGCAGGGCGGGCACGAGCGGGTGCTTCGCGTGGGCGGTCTCGAGGCGCGTCACCTCGCCCTTCGCGCCGTCGCGGTCGCCCGCGCGAACGAGCGCGACCACCAGCGCGGCCCGCGCGCGGCCCGCGGCCCCCTCGACGGTCGCCGCGGAGCGCAGGCGCTGGAGGACCGTGCTCCACACGGGATCGGGGGTGGTCATGTCGAGCGCGGCGAGCACGTACGCGGACTCCGCCTGGTTGCCCTGCGAGACGACCTTGGGGACCAGCGCGCGGGCCTTCTCGGTCTGCCCACCCGCGCGCAGCGAGTCGATCTTGAGGCGGATCGCCGCGGGGTCGTCCGGTGCGGCCGCGACGGCCGCGTCCGAGGCGGTGACGGCCAGCGCGGCGAGCTCGAGGGTCCGCGCCTTCGCCGCGTCGAGCTCACCGCCCGGCTCGAGGATCTGCTGCCGGATCCACGAGAGGTCGGCGCGCGCGGTGGCGAGCCGGGCGCTGTCGATCAGCAGGCGCGGGCTCTTCTCGGCGAGCACGCTGGCCTTGTCGAAGTTCTCCTTCGCGCGCTCCAGGTCGCCGTCGCTGAGGGACTTCTCCCCCGCCGTGAGGAACGCGTCGGCCTTGGCGTCGAGCGCCGCAGCCGGCTTCTCCCCTCGCTCGCGGAGGTAGTAGGCGCCCATCCCCCCCACGGCCAGCGCGACCACCACGGCCACCACGATGCCGCCGACGGAGCGACGGGGCGGGACGCCTCGCGGCATCGCCGAGTCGACGTCGGGGTCGACCTCGCCCCACGAGCGCTGCTGCATGGGCGGCGGGAGGGGCGACGACAGCTCCGGGAGCCGCTCCTCGTACGGCGCCTCGAGCTTCGCCGTCACTCGGACGTCCCGGAGGGGCTCCGGGGACGGCGGGTGGACGGTCGGCTCGTACGCGGCCGCGACCTCCTGCGGAGCCGGCGCGACGCGCGCGGCCGCCTCGATCGAGATGGCGGACTCCACGGACAACGAGTCTGCCACCCGCGTCGGGTCGTCGTCGCCGCCGAGGTCCTCGAGCGCGCGCTGGGGCGGCGCGGGGAAGCTAATCTCGGTCTGCACGCGCGGCCGCATCGGATCGAGCGTGGAGGGCACGGGCCCGGCCCCCGAGACCGGCTGGGCGCTGAGGGGTTCGCCTGGGTGGGACGCCGGGTGGGGCGCGGGCAGCGGCGCCGGGAGGGGGGTGCGGCTCGCGGCGAGGTGCTCCTCGAGGAGGCGCGCGGGCGTCGCGGCGGTGCGGTCCGGATCGAGCCTGTAGGCCGGAGGGGCCTCGGGCGGACCGGAGGCCCCGGAGCGGACCGTGGGCGGGTCCTCGGCTTCGCGGGACCTAGGCGCCGCGGCGCGGTCGGAGGGGGCCCGGCGAGTTCCGTCAAAAAACGGAATAAGTTCCGCGATTTGGCCAATGGGTCGCGGTGCGACGCCGCCCCGCTCGAGCAGGTCGCTCGCGACGACCTCGGCGGTGAGGATCGCGCGCTGCAGCTCGCGCAAGGACCCGTACACGAACACCGAGCCGTCCGCGGAGGTCACCGTCCACTGGTCGGTGGCGCCGGTCGCGCCGGCTCTACGGACCTTGAACTGGAAGCCGCACGTGGAGCACTTGACGGTGGTTCCACGGCCGCTCACGAGCGCGTCGTCGAACTCGTACTCGGTGCCGCAGCTCTCGCACTGGACATGCATGGGCAGGATCGCACTGCCGAGACGACCCCCGGCGCGGGAAACGCTACCATGTCGCCGGGCCACCGCCTCCGCAAATTCGGCCGCGACGACGCGCCCCGCTTCCTCGACCGCGTCGTCGCGTCATCATGACGCGACGTCCACAGCGGCCGTGAACCAGCGTCCACTGTGGGCGCCCAGCGAGCCCGTTCGGCCCCCCGAACTTGAGGGTTCTCGTCGGCACGACCGTTGCTATCCTCAAAGGCGCACCCCTGTCCGACCGGCCGTCCCGCGCCCACGCACCCAGGAAACAGCCATGAAGCGAGTTCTCACGATCGGTATCTTCGGCGCGTTCACGGCGATCCTCGCGGGCTGCCCGATCTTCCCCGACGCGCGGAACACCCGCGTGTGCGACTCCGAGGGCTGCTACCTCTGCCCGGACGGCAACCTCGACGATCGGTGCGTCGACTGGCAGTGCTCGAGCTCGAGCGCCTGTCCCTCGGGGTACCGGTGCGACTCGAACAGCCGGTGTGTGTCCGGTTCGCCCACCACTCCGCCCAAGACCGGCACCTCCTGCGCGAGCACGGCCGACTGCCGCGCGGGCGAGGTGTGCGGGTCGGACAGCCGCTGCCACGCGGGCAACTGCGCCGACTGGGGGTGTCCGTCCAACCAGGTCTGCCGCCTCGCCAACGGGGTCCCGGAGTGCTCCTCTTCCACGCCCCCCAAGAACGACGCCGGGGTCGGGCCGGGCTGCTACAAAGACGCCGACTGCGCCTCCACGGCGGGCGCCAAGTGCCTGTCCGGCACCTGCACCGCCCCGGTCGACCAGTGCTCGGACGCCACGCAGTGCGCCGGCGGCAACCAGTGCGTCCAGGGCGTCTGCACGCCCTCGTGCTCCGCGAGCAAGCCGTGCCCGACCGGCTTCGGGTGCGACGTGGCGAAGGGCGTGTGCACGCAGAACCCGGCGCCCTGCACCGAGGGCGGCAACCAGTGCGCCTCGGGCACGACGTGCGTGCAGGAGCGCTGCGTGACCCCCTGCGGCACCGGAAACACCTGCCCTTCCGGCCTCATATGCATCGACGGGGGCTGCATCCCCGACCAGCGGCCGGTGTTCACCTGCGCGAAAGAGGGCGAGCGCGACGCGTGCGCCGTCGGGAGCATCTGCCTGCGCCACAGCTGCTACATCGCGTGCGACAGCGACGCCTCGAACGCGTGCCGCGCGAGCGACACGTTCAACGTCTGCAAGCAAGTGACCACCCCCACGGGGAAGTACTCCGTTTGCGGGTCCGACTCGAACCTCGGCTCGGAGTGCGATCCGGCGCAGGGGAAGAGCTGCAACAGCCCGCTGCTCTGCATCGACGGGTTCTGCCGCTAGCAGCCTGTTGATTTACGGACCGAGGCCCGTCGTCGTCCGCGCCCGGCCCGCCGAGGCGCGATCCGAGGAGCGCGCGGAGCGTTTTCCAGGTGAGCGTTTCTAGTCCCCTGGAAGCGTGGTTCCTGTAACAAGTGTGGGTTCAGGGTCATGGTT
>DAORJJ010000647.1:0-3813 GCA_035439005.1 Polyangiaceae bacterium
CGGCGAGCATGTGCGCCGAGCCCCCCGTCGCGTCGCGCGACGCCGACGACCGCGAAGCCGCTCGGGAGGTTGCGGCTCACGGCGAGGTTGTAGAGCGCGGGGAGGAGCTTGCGCTTGGTGAGGTCGCCTGACGCGCCAAAGATGACGACGACGGACGGCGCCACCGTGCGGTCCTCGAGGAGACCCCGACGGAGGGGGTTACTCATGACCGTGAGCTCCGCGCCCGACGCGGGCGCCGCGTTCCCTCGATTTCGCAACAAACAGGCATCGTTCCGGCTCTCCCGCGGGCATGGCTGTCCCCATCATAGCGGCGTTCGACCTGCGGCGCGCGAATGTGGCGAAACCCTCCTCCGACGACCGGCATCCGACCTCTCGAGGACGCCGATGCACACCAACGACGACGCCACCAACCGACTCAACCTCCAGCCCCTCCCGAGCGCTCCGTCCACCCCGGGCGCCCTGCCTGAGCCGCGCCAGCCGAAGCGACGTGGCTTCGCCGCGATGGACCCGGCCAAGGTCTCCGAGATCGCCCGCAAGGGCGGCAAGGCGGCGCACGCGGCGGGCACCGCGCACGAGTTCACCGCCGACGAGGCGCGCGCGGCCGGGCGCAAGGGCGGTCTCGCGCCGCACACGCGCCGCGGCACGCAGAAGCTGCCCGAGCCCGAGAAGACCTAGGCCCGCCCGCGTCGTCTCGCCCGTATTTTGACCGCGGGCGCGGCGCCTCGTAGGGTGAGGTCACCCGTGCTCCCACCTGTACGCGTCCATCACCCCCACGTCGACCTGAAGCCGGACGACGGCGCTCCGTTCGTGCGGGGGACCCGCGTCGCGGTGCGCCGCCTGTACGCGTGGCACAAGGGCGGCGCGAGCGTCGAGACGCTCCTCAAGCGCTACCCGGCCTTGGGTCCGGCGCGCCTCTTCGACGCGCTCGCGTTCGCGTACGACAACCTGGAGCTCGTCGAAGCGGACCTCGCGCGCGAGCGGGCGCTGCTGCACCCAGATCCCGACGCCCCGAAGCCGGCGACGCGTCAGGAGAAGCTTCCGTTCTGACGCACGCCGTCGAGAACTTTTGGGCGCGCCGGGCGTCCAAGCGGCTTCCACCCCGGAGCCCGCATGCCCTCGACGCCCGTGATCGCCACCGCCACCGCCACCGCGCCTGAGGCGACGACCGCCCCGCTCCCTCCCCGCCGACCGTTTGGGCGGCGCACCCGCGCCCTCGCGGTGCTCGCGGTGGTGGGCGCCTTCGCGGGCAGCTACCTCGGGCTCCGCCTCGCCGACAGGCAGTCTGCGCCCGCCGCGCGAGCGAGCGGCGCGCTCGAGGGCGCCGTCGTCACGGTCTCTCGAGGCGCGGCGGACAAGGCGGGCGGCTTCACCGTCACGAGCCCGGGCGGCGTGGCCCAGCCCGCGGGGGCGAAGGCCCCGGTGGGGCCCGGCAGCGTCCTCAAGACCGACGCGCGCACCCGCGCGCGGGTGAAGCTCACGGACGGGTCCGACTTGGTGCTCGATCGGGGCTCGGAGCTCGTCCTCGAGCCCCAGGCGCGCACCGCCCGCCTCGTCGAGGGGAGCGTCCTGGTCGAGGCGTCGAGCGTCGCGGGGGCGCCCCCACTCACCCTACGCACCGCCGTCGGCGAGGCGCGGGTGCTCGGCACCAAGCTCGTCGTCACGACGAGCGGCGAGCGCACGAACGTCGAGGTGCTGCGAGGCGAGGTGGCGGTCGAAGGGGGAGGCGGCACCGCGAAGGTGCTCGCCGGCCAGGAGGCGGTCCTCACCAAGTCCGCCAGGCCCGAGGTGGTGCCCGCAACCGACCTCGCGCGGCGCTCCGCGTTCGGCGAGAGCCTCGTGGTCCACAACGAGGACACCGAGGGCGACACCGGCGGCCTCGGCGAGCTGCGCGCGAAGCGGCCCGGGAAGACGGAGGAGAAGGATCGCGTCGTGCGGCTCGCCCGCCACGACGTCAAGGTGCGCATCGCCGGCGCGATCGCGCGGACCGAGATCGAAGAGGTGTTCACCAACGACAGCGACGATGAGCTCGAGGGGCTCTACCGCTTCCCCTTGCCGCCGGGCGCGCAGATGGAGCGCCTCGCGCTCGACGTCGATGGCAAGCTCGTGGAGGGCGAGTTCGTCGACGCGTCCCGCGCGCAGGCGATCTGGCGCGGCGTCATCCAGCACGCGGCGCCCTCTGCGCCCAAGCCTCGCGAGGAGTGGGTCTGGGTGCCGGGCCCGTGGCGGGATCCCGCGCTGCTCGAGTGGAAGCGAGGTGGGCGCTTCGAGCTCAAGATCTTCCCCATCCCGAAGCGCGGCTCGCGGCGCGTGGTGCTCGCGTACACCGAGGCGATCGCCCCCTCCGCGGGCCTCCGTCGGTACACCTACCCGCTGCCTCACACCACCTCGAGCGACATGGTCATCGAGCAGTTCAGGGTCGACGCGCGCGTGCTCGGATCCGACAAGCCCGCGAACGTGCAGCCGCGCGGCTACGAGCTCGCGCGACGCGAGGAGGGCGGGGCGGTCGCCCTCTCGAGCGAGGTGCGGAGCTTCCGTCCGTCTGGCGATCTCGTGATCGAGTACTCCCTCGGCGACCAGAGCAGCCCGCTCACGGCGCACGCCTTCGCCACGCCCGCCGGGGGCGGGAAGCCTGGCGAGCGCTTCGCGGCGATCGCGCTGCGCCCGCAGCTCCCCAGGTGGACGGACGTGCGGCCGCGCGACCAAGTGATCGTCGTCGACTCGGGCCGCTCGATGTTCGGTGAGCGCTTCCGCCGGGCCCGCAGGCTCGCCGTGGAGATGGCCCAGGAGATGGACCGCCGCGACCGCGTGACGGTGATGGCGTGCGACATGCGCTGCAGGCCGCTCGGCGCCGGGATGATCGGCCCGGGCTCCACGGCGGCGCACGACGTGGACGCGTTCTTGTCGGGCGTGACCCCCGACGGCGCGTCCGACCTCGTCGGCGCGGTGCGGGAGGCCTCGCGGGTGCCCGGTCGGGACGGCTCGCGCGACCTGCGGGTGACGATCTTGTCGAGCGGGCACGCGTCCGCCGGGCATCGGGGCCTCGCCGGGGCCGCCGACGAGGTTCGTGACGCGGTCGGCGACGTGGCCCACACGGCGGTGCTCGCGGTGCCCATCGGCGGAGACTCGGACGTGGCCTTCTTGTCGGAGGTCGCGCGAGGCGGCGGTGGCGTCGTGCTGCCCTACCAGCCTGGCGAGCGCCTCGCCTCTGCCGCCCTCGAGGTCCTGAACGCGTCGTACGGGACCGTCCTTCGCGACGCCACGCTGACGCTCCCGGAGGGCCTCGTGGACGCAGCGCCGGCCGTGCTGCCGCCCCTGCGCGGCGGAGGCGAGACCCTGGTCGGCGTGCGAATGCTCCGGGACCGGGTCGAGGGGGAGATCGTGCTGCGAGGCAGCGTGGGCGGAGAGGCCTTCGAGCAGCGCACGCCGGTGACGCTGACGGCGACCGACGCGCCGGGCAACGCCTTCGTGCCGCGCGTGTTCGCCGCGAACCGTATCGCCGATCGCGAGCGCGAGTCCGGGGACGCCGGAAAGGCGGAGCTCATCGAGCTCTCGAAGCGCTTCTCGGTGCCGAGCCGCTTTACCTCCCTGCTCGTGCTCGAGAGCGAGGCGATGTTTCAGGCGTTCGGCATCCAGCGCGGCGCGAGCCAGCAGGTGCGCTGGACGGGCGACGATCTCGCGACGGGGGTCGTCGCCGCCGGCGACAAGGAAGCGGAGAAGGACGAGTCCAGCGAGGTGCTCGGCGCGCTCGGGGGGCTCGAGCTGAAGCAGCCCGCGCCGGCCCGCGCCGCCGCCACGTCGGGCGGGCTCGCGGGG
>DAORJJ010000648.1:0-3805 GCA_035439005.1 Polyangiaceae bacterium
CGCTAGCGCCCCGCCCGATCGAGCATGGCGTGGAGCAGCACGTTGCAGCCCGCCGTGATGTGCTCGGGCTTCGCGTCCTCGATCTCGTTGTGGCTGATGCCGTCCTTGCACGGGATGAACACCATCCCGGCCGGGGCGAGGCGCGCGACGTACACCGCGTCGTGGCCCGCGCCCGACACCGCGTCCATGTGCGAGTACCCGAAGGTCTTCGCGGCGCTCGCCACCGCCCCGACGCAGCCCTCCTCGAACTGGCAAGGCTTGAAATACGAGACCTGCGTGAGCTCGACCGCGAGGCCGCTTTCTTTCGCGGTCTTCTCGCAGAACGCCTTGATCTCGGCGTCCATCGCGTCGAGGTTCTCGTCGTCGATGTTGCGGAGGTCCACCGAGAACTTCACCGTGCCGGGGATCACGTTGCGGCTGTTCGGGTGCACCTGCACGAAGCCCACGGTGCCGCGCCCGTGCGGCGGGCGGCTGTTCCCGATGGCGACCACCTCCTGCATGATGCGCGTCGCGACCTGGAGCGCGTCCTTGCGGAGCGGCATCGGCGTGGGCCCCGCGTGGGCTTCCATGCCCTTCACCACGCAGTCGTACCAGCGCAGGCCGAGCACGCCCTTCACGACGCCGATCGTGACGTCGGCGTCCTCGAGGACGGGCCCCTGCTCGATGTGGGCCTCGAAGTAGGCGCCCACGGGGTGCTTGCCCGGCTCCTCGTCGCCGATGTACCCGATGCGCGCGAGCTCGTCCTTCACGCTCTTGCCGTCGACGTCTTTCGCCGCGTAGGCGTGCTCGAGCGAGAAGGCGCCGCAGAACACCCCCGAGCCCATCATGACGGGGACGAAGCGCGACCCCTCTTCGTTGGTCCAGTACACGACCTCGATGGGCGCCTCGGTCTCGATGTTCTTGTCGTTCAGCGTGCGCACGACCTCGAGCCCGGCGAGCACGCCGTAGTTGCCGTCGAACTTGCCGCCGGTCGGCTGGGTGTCGATGTGGCTGCCGCACATGACGGGCGGGAGGGCCTCGTTCTTGCCCTTGCGGCGCATGAACACGTTGCCGATCTTGTCGACGGTGACGGTCATGCCCGCCTCGCGCGCCCACGACGTGACGAGATCGCGGCCCTGCTTGTCGAGATCGGTGAGCGCGAGGCGGCACACGCCGCCCTTGGCGGTCTTGCCGATCTCCGCCAGCCGCATGAGCGACGCCCAGAGGCGGTCGCCGTTCACGGCGAGCGTGGGGGCGGCGGCGGTCGTGGGGGCGGCGGTCGTGGAGGCGGTCGTGCTCATATGCGTTCCTTCCTGCGGCGTGGACCCGCAGTCTCGCAAGTTGCGAGACGGCGGGCAACCGCCCCGTCCGACCCCCGGGCCCGCTCAGACCGGATCGCGTCGCTTCAAAATGATGAGCAAGATCACCATCATGACCGCGGTCATTCCGTAGAGGACCACGAACGGGAGCCAGAGATCCGCGTAGTAGATGAAGCCCCACCCACCGGCGAGCTGGTCGGAGGCCATCTGCGCGATCGCGCACTTGAAGTGGCCGTTCTCGATGAAGTCCGGCAGGCTCTGGAGGGTCGGCTTGTGGAGGTCGATGTACCAGGCGGGGTCGCGCTCGATCGCGGCGCGCTCGTGCACGATGGAGCCCTCGAAGCCCCAGCGCGCGGGCATGACGTACATGAGCGGCTTCAGCATCTCGTTCGTGGTCATGGGGACCATGAGCCCGCCGAGCACGACCTGAGGGATGAGCGCGATCGGCGTGAGCGCCATCGCGGCCTCCGCCGAGGACACCATCGTCGAGAGCAGGAGCCCGAGCGCCGTGGCGTTCATGCTCACGCCCACCATGATGCCGAGCTCCATCATGAACGCGCCCGGTCCCCCGTGGAAGCCGAGGGTGGCGAACACGATGCCGAGGAGCATCGAGCACTGGACCACGCAGATGAGCGACAGGACGATGTACTTCGAGAACACGTAGTTGAAGAGCGAGAGGTTCACCATGCGCTCGCGCATGTAGATCGCCCGCTCGGTCACGATCTCGCGCGCCGAGTTGCTCGTGCCGAACCACACGCAGCTCACGACGACGAAGAAGAGCGCCGCGGTGTTGTCGTTGGTGGGCTGCATCCGGTTCAGGAGGTCGGCCGAGCCCGTGGCGTTCGACTGGCCTCGCTTCGACAGCTCCTGCAGCGCGCCGAGGCACCAGAACGGCACGGCCTGCTTCTGCCCCGCGAACACGAACGCGAGCATCACCCCGATGATGGGCGCCTGGAGGAACATGATCGCCGCGCCCGCGCGATCGCGGATGCGCACCTTCCAGTAGCGCGAGATGAGCAGCATGAGCTGGCTGAAGAGCGCCACCTTCGGCGCGTGCGGCACGCCGCGGGCGGCGGCCTCGGTGCCCACGGCGCGGGCGCCCGAGTACATCTGCTGGAAGACGGGGTTCTCGTTCCGGAAGAACTCGTTGCGCCAGTGGCGCGCGGCCTCGAGCCTCGCGGGGTTTCGCGGCGTGTTGGGGTCGTGCCGCTTCATGTCCTCGTGCACGGCCTTCTCGCGCACCTGGAGCATGTCGAACATGTCGCGCGGGTTGTCGATGCGCTTTCCGACGTGCAGCGGGGCGAGGTGCTTGAAGGGGCTGTCGGGGCGCTCGATGAGGCTCGCGAAGAAGCGGTACGAGGGCTCGCCCGTAGGCCCGAAGTACGTGGGGATGCCGCCGTACCCCATGATGAAGGTCATGTTGAACTTCTCGAACTCGTCCTTCGCCGGCTGATGGATCGTCATGATGATCGTCTTGCCGGTCTTCTTCGTGAGCTCGGAGAGCAGCGTGATGAGCGCCGTCGTGTCGTCCGCCGCGAGGCCGCTCGTCGGCTCGTCGAGGAAGAGGATGACCGGGTCGGTCACGAGCTCGAGCGCGATGTTGACGCGCTTGCGCTGGCCGCCCGAGAGCACCTTCTTCTCGGGCTTGCCGATCTCGAGGTTCTTCAGGGCGTCGAGGCCGAGGTCCTTCAGCGTCTGCTCGACGCGCTGGTTGATCTCGGCGTCGGAGTAGTCGGGCGGAAGGCGGAATTTCGCCGAGTATTTGACGGCTTCGAACACCGTGAGCTCGGGGTGGACGATGTCGTCCTGGGGCACGTACCCGATGGAGCCGCGGAGCGCGTCGTAGATGGCGTAGAGGTCCTCGCCGTTGATGCGCACCTGCCCGCTCGTGGGCGGCAGGTAGCCGTTCAGCGTCATGAGGAGCGTGGTCTTGCCCGCGCCCGACGGCCCCATGAGCGCGATCATGTCGCCCGGCATGGCCTTGAACGACACGTGGTCGAGCAGCACCTTCATCTTCGACTTGTCGTCGCGATCGGGCACCTCGAGGCACAGGTCCCACGCCTCGATGTCGTAGAGCGGCTTGCCCGCCCACGACGCCTGCTGGTCCTCGACCACGAGGCCGAGCTGCTGGCCGGTGAGCTGGAGGAGCACCGGCATGGGGCCGATGAAGATCTTCTCGCCGTGCTGCACGGGGACGCGCTGGCCCGGCGTGAGGCGCTGGCCGCGGACGAACGTGCCGTTGGCCGAGCCCTTGTCCTCGAGCAGCACGTCGTTGCCCTGGCGCACGAGCACGGCGTGGCGCGAGCTCACCTGCGCGTGCGGCACCACGATCTGGTTGTCGGGCGTTCGTCCGATGGTGATGACGTTCTGCGCGAGGTCGGCGAGGTTCAGCTCGCCGATGACCGTGCGGTGCTTGCGCGGAGGCTCGGCGCCGGCCGCCGCCGGCGGAGCCCCTCCCTGCGGACCCCAGCCGGGCGGCGGCGCGCCCTGCGGGGGCGCCGCGTGCG
>DAORJJ010000649.1:0-3794 GCA_035439005.1 Polyangiaceae bacterium
TGAACATCTTCCAGTTGCAGTTGTGCAGATAGCGCAGTGCGCCGCCGGCCATCAGCACGATCGGGCGGTCGCCGCCTTCGCGCGGCACGAAGGTGCCGAGCGGCGCTTCGATGGCGTGCCGCGCGCTCCTTCGCCTCGGGGCGCTCATGAACCCGGACTACGCGGCGCGGGCCGAGCAGGAGCTCGCGCGGCACGTGACCACGGCGCTCGAGAACCCGTTCGGCTTCGGGCAGACCCTCTGTGAGCTGGACCGGCTCGTCGCGGGCTCCACCGACGTGGTCCTGGTCGGCGACCCGGCGGACGCCCGCACCCGGGCGCTGGCTCGCGCGGTCTTCACGCGGTGGCTGCCGAACCGCACCGTCGCGTGGCTCGCGCCGAGCGACCCGCGCTCGCGCGAGGCGTGCGTCGCGCTCGCCGAGGGGAAGCTCGAGGCGGGCGGCCAGCGCGCGGCCAGCGACGCGGGCACACACGGCGATCCGGTGGCGTACGTGTGCCGCGGGCGCGCGTGCTCGGGGCCGGCGCGGTCGGCGCAGGAGCTCACCGCGCTCCTCGCGGACGCGCCCGCGCCGGTCGAGGCGGGCGCGTGACCGCGCCAGGGCGCGCGCGCGAGTCCCGTAACACGCTGAAATGATGAGAAAAGTGGCGCCGCTGCGGCGCGCTCGCGGGGCGGAACTGCCAGGGGGTTGACCCCTTTTCCCAACGTCTGATACTCCCAAACAGCCGGGAGCGGGCCCAAAGCCCTCCCTTCGGCAGCCGATCGAGGTGGGCGGGGGATTCCTCCTTCGCGTGGCTTCGCCCGACAAGCCGTCCGTTTTCCCGCGAGGAACGCCCGTGATCACGTGCCAGAAGTGCGCCAAGGAAAACCAGGAACACTACAAGTTCTGCCTCGGCTGCGGGGCAGAGCTGCCTCGTGACGCGGCGCCCCGGCCGTTCACCGCGAACACCCCGCCCCACGGCGTGACCGCGCAGCCCGCGCCGGCCGCGCCCGCCTACCAAGCGCCGGCCGCGCCGGTGTACCAGCCGCCGCCGCAGCCGGTGTACCAGCCGCCGCCGCAGCCCGCGTACCAGCCGCCGCCGCAGCCCGCGTACCAGGCGGTCCCCCAGCCCACCTACCAGCCGCAGCCGGTGCCGAACTACGCCGCGCCTGCGCCGGCGTATCAGGCGCCCGCGCCGGCCGCGTCGGCCGCGCCCGCCATGACCGCGTGCCCGCAGTGCGCCCACCCCAACGGCCCGAACAACCTCTTCTGCGGCTCCTGTGGCTTCCGCCTCACGAAGGCGCCGAGCCGCTCGTCGCTGCCGGTCGCCGCGCCGCCCGCCGCGCCCACGCCCGGCTTCGTGCTCACCGCGCTCCGGGCCGACGGGTCGGAGGCGGGGTCGTTCACGCTCCCCGCGGAGCCGCACGTCTTCATCGGGCGCGAGACGGGCCACATCTTCGCGTCGGACAGCTACCTCTCGCCGCGCCACGCGAGCTTCACGCGCGCGGGCTCGTCGCTCATCGTGCGCGACGAGGGCTCGCTCAACGGGGTCTACCGCAAGCTCGCGCGCGACACGCCCATCGGGCTCCGCCACGGCGACGTGTTCCGCATCGGCCAGGAGATCATCCGCTTCGAGCCCATCCAGGACGAGCCGGCCTCGCCCGACGGCGTCGAGCGCCTCGGCTCGCCCGCCAAGGGCTACGTAGGCCGCATCTCGCTCATCATCGGCCGGCAGACCACGGGCAACTCGTTCCCGGTGCCCGAGGTCGGCATGCACCTCGGCCGCGAGCGCGGCGACGTGCTCTTCCCGGAGGACGGCTACGTCTCGGGCCTCCACTGCCGGCTCGCGTGGGAGAACGGCGGGCTCTCGCTCACCGACCTCGGCAGCTCGAACGGCACGTTCGTCCGCCTCCGCGAGGACACGGAGGTCCAAGTGGGCGACGTCCTGCTCATGGGCCAGCAGCTGTTCCGCCTGAGCCTCTAAGGTGGAGCGCACGATCCGCGTCGTCGCCGCCGTGATCGAGCGGGACGGCTGCTACCTCATCACGCAGCGCCGGGCGGCGGCGGTCCTCCCGCTGCTGTGGGAGTTTCCTGGCGGCAAAGTGGAAGAGGGCGAGACCGACGGGGACGCCCTCCGCCGTGAGGTGATGCACCGCCTCGGCGCGCAGATCGCGTGCGGGAAGCTCATCTCGTTCGTGAGCCACCCGTACGAGCACTACTCGGTCGACCTCTTCCTCTACGAGTGCCACCTGCTCAGCGAGGCGCTCGAGGCGCGCGCCGTGAGCGACTTCAAGTGGGTCTCGAGCGGAGAGTTCGATCGCTACCCGTTCACGCCGGCCGACGAGGCGTCGATGAACAAGCTGCTCGGCGTCGGCGGCTGACGCGCGTCAGCGCTTTCGCGCGAGCAGGAGCCCGTCGCCGAGCGTGAGGAACGACGTGTCGACGCGGTCGTCGCCGAAGAGCTTCACGTTCAAGGCGCGCAGGGCCTCGGTGTCGGTGTCGGTCGAGGGGCGAGTGACCGCGCCGCTCCAAAGCACGTTGTCGAACGCGACCACGCCCCCCGGCCGCAGGAGCGAGAGCGCGCTCTCGTAGTACGTGTCGTAGCTGCTCTTGTCGGCGTCGACGAACACGAGATCGAAGGTGCCGGGCGCCTCGTCCACGAGCGCGCGGAGGGTGTCGGCGGCGAGCCCGAGGCGCAGCTCGACCTTGTGCGCCACGCCCGCCTCAGCCCAGGCCCGCCGCGCCACCTGCGTCCACTCGTCGCTGCGATCGCACGCGATGAGGTGGCCATCGTCGGGGAGGGCGAGGGCCACGGCGAGCGCGCTGTAGCCCATGAAGGTGCCGACCTCGAGGCACCGCTTGGCGCCGAGGAGGCGCACGAGCAGCCCCAGGAACGCGCCCTGATCGGCGCTGATCTGCATGCGGGCGAGCGGGTGCTTCGCGGTCTCCTCGCGGAGCGCGCGCTGCACGGGGATCTCCCGGCTCATGGCCGCGGCGTAGGCGGCGACGTCGGCGGGGAGGAGCGACTTGTGGGGGGTGCCGGACATGCACACACACATGGACCCGTCCGAGAGAGAGACACAAGAAGAAATGGCGCTACACTTGTCCTCCGCGCGGGAAGACTCTGCGCCGGAAGGACGTACGGGATCGCAATGAACGCGCCTTATGGTTTCTCGCCGGGCGGAGGCATGGGTCAACACAACCCCTACGCCGCGCCTCACGCTCGCTTCCCCGGCTTCGGTCCGCCGCAGCCCACCGGCCCCATCGCCTACCGCGCCCACAGCGGCGCGCTCAAGTGGGCCTACCTCGGCTCGCTGCTCGGCGGCATCCTGGTCATGGTCCTCGGCGGCGTGCTCGGCGGCGCCGGCGAGGAGGAGATCGGCTTCGGGCTCGTCGGGCTCGGTGCGCTGCTCGCGCTGTTCGGACGCCTCATCATCGCGCTCATGTGGACCTACTCGGCGTGGGCCGCCATTCCGGCCGACTACCGCATCACCGGCTCCGGCAAGCGCGTGAGCCCGGGCGAGGCGATCGGGTTTCTGTTCGTGCCGCTCTACAACCTCTACTGGATGTTCGTGGTGAGCGGCGGCCTGTGCGACGCGCTCGACTACCTGCTGCGCAGCTCGGGCAGCCACCGCACGGCGCCGAAGAGCCTCTCGCTCGTGGCGTGCATCTTCCAGTTCGTGCCGTACCTCAACATCCTCGTCGCGCCGTTCCTGTGGTTCTTCTACATGCTGTCGTTCGACAGCGCGGCGATGGCCCTCCAGACCGCCTCGGCCTCGGGCGCGAGCGGCGCCGGGCCGCAGGGCTTCGGGGGCGGCG
>DAORJJ010000650.1:0-3784 GCA_035439005.1 Polyangiaceae bacterium
GCCACGGCCGCGGGCGCGAGGGCACCCGCGCAGGCCAACGCCAGGCGCGCGGGCAGACGGGCGAGCAGGCGCGAGGGCGCGCGGGGTTCGGCGGCGCGAGCCGCGAGGCGACGCCCCACGCTACTCCGAGGGCTCGCAGTCGTAGGTCTGGCTCCACGTCGCGAGCGACGGCGCCGACTGGCCGTCGGACGAGGGCACGAAGTTCGCGGTGATGCGGAGGTAGGAGCGCGACGTCTTGCGCGGGATGACCGTGGCGCCCAGGTCCGCGTCGATCATGACCCCCGGCGGCGCCGGGTTGGGCGCGAGGGCGGTGGCCGTGCGCACCGGGTACGACGTGGCCGCGGCGAGCTCGGCGACGCTCGGCGCGGTCTGCGCCGTGAAGTCGATGCGGGAGTCGCTCGGGATGGTGGCGCTGTGGTTGTAGAGCCGCCAGCGGGGGGAGGTGCCGGGCGCGCACTCGCCGTAGAAGTCGCGCGTGAACGCGGTGGCCGTGAAGACGGGGGCGGGCGCGGGCGGCGAGGCGCCGACGCAGGCGGCGAGGTCGAACAACATGTACTCGAGCGCCTTCTCGCCTTGGTCGAGCGCGGCGCCGGTGCAGTTGGCGGGGAACGTGGGGCCGTTCGTGCGGCGGTGCGAGATCGCCACGACGTGAGAGCCGAAGTAGACGACGCGCCCCGCCTTGACGGGGTTCGCCACCGGCGTGTCGAACGTGATGTGGTGGTAGTACGGGTCGGGCGAGAACGCCTTGTAGTTACGAAGCCATCCCGTCCCCAACGCCCCCGGCGAGAGCGCGCGCTTGCGCTGCTCGACGAAGTTGACGCGCCCTCCGCCGTTCAAGCCAAGCACGGGCGCCGAGGCCATCCAGTCGCGGAACTGCTGCGCGCGCGGCGGGGCGAGGAGGATCTCGCCTTCCCCGGTGCCGCTGATGTTCCCGGAGTCGCCGAGCATGTTGGCGATCCAGTTGACGGCGCCCGGGTAGATGTCTTGCATGGCGCCACCGCCGTCGGGCACGTGATCGAGCCACATGTCCGACAGGTGCGTCGTGAAAAGGCGCCCGCCCTTGTTCACGAAGTTGCGGACGTTGAGCACCTCCTGATCGGTGGGGTAGAGGCCGACCGTGCCCGGCGCCGCGTTGCCCTTGAGCGAGCCCACGCACGGCGTGACGAGGATGCTGTGGCCGTTGAGCGGCGCGGTCGGGACGGCCGCGGGGTCTTGGTTGACCAGGGCGCGCGCCTCGACGGGGACGCCGGGGGAGAGCTGCGGGGCGGGGTCTTCGCCGCTGCGGTAGAACCCTGAATAATACATGTGCACGCGGCCCGTGCCCGACGGGTGCGTGAACTCGGTCTGGTCGATGCCCATCTTGAGCAGCAGGCACTCGGTCGTGTCGGAGTTGCCCGTGATGACCGCGAACTGCGGGATGTTGCCCTCGAGGTGGTTTCGCGGGAGGCGCGAGTCCGCGGGGGGCACGTTCACGGTGCCACAGTTGGCCGTGACCGAGATCTCCCGGCGCCAGCGCCCCGCCTGGATGACGATGGGCACCGCGCTGCCGTTCGGGTAGCCCGAGGGGAGCTGCAGGTCGAACGAGCCGTCGATGTCCGTGGTGACACGCACGTCGGGGAGACCCCCGCCGACGCCGCCCGTGAGGATGGTGGCGCAGGTGTCGGCCGCCGGCCCCTGCGGGAGCGGCGCGAGCGGCCCCTCGCGCAAGAAGACGAACACGTTGGGCAGCGGCAGCGCGCCCGCCGGATCGCGGACGACGCCCTTCACGCGGGTGGAGCAGCCCGCCGACCCCGAGAGCGTGACGCCGGCGTCGCCCGTGGCGAAGCCCGGTGGCGTGACGCCCGACGCGGTGTCTTGGTAGGCGGTGCAGTACGGATCGCACGACGCCGCGCACGCGCCCGGGCCCCCGAGCCCGAGCGGCGCGAGGTTGCCGAAGCGGTGGGTCGCGGTCGACGTGCCGGGGCTCGTGTCGCACGCGCCCCACCGGCCCTGCACGCAGCGGCGCGTCCCGGTCATGCACACGATGTTGCCGACGCCGTTGGTGACCTTCTCGCCGCAGTCGACGGTCTGGCCTTCGGTCGCGCATGCGCAGCCCGAGGTGGGTGTGCGGCACTGGCTGGCGCCCACGGCGGGGGCGCCGACGCCGTTTGGAAGGGGCTCCGCGCTGCTGCAGGCGGCGAGCATCGCCGCCACGAAGAACCCGGAGCCCAAGGCGGCGAGAGGCGTGCGTCGGGAGTTCACCCGCACATTCTGACATGACCACGCACGCTCGGCACGGTTTGCTTCAGCGCGCGCTCTTGGGCCCCGGCGGCCCGGCCTTGGGCGGCGGCGCGGGTCGCTGCGCGTCGCGAGCGCAGCGCAGCCCCACGTTCGGCCCGGCCTCGAGCACCGACCCCCAGTCGCGCGCGGCGGCGCGGCTCTGGCCGGGCGTGGACAGCCACCCGCCACCGCGCAGCGTGTGGCTGGCGCCGGACAGCGGCGCGAGCGAGCCGAGGCGCTCGGTGTACCAGTCGGCGGTCCACTCCTGGACGTTCCCGGCGAGGTCCACCACCCCGTATTTGCTCGCGTTTGCCGGCACCGACCCCACGCGCCACGGGCGCGGGTGGCACGTGCGCCCCGAGCTCTCCCGAACGAGCGTGTTGGCGAGCTTGCAGTCCGGGTAGCGCGTGCCCCACGGGTAGCCGGTGCCCTCCGGCCCCCGGGCCGCGAACTCCCACTCGACCTCGGCCGGGAGCCGCTTGTGGACGCTCTTGCAGAACGCGTCGGCGTCGGCCCAGCGCACGCACGACACGGGCAGCTCCGGATCGCCGAGGTCGTAGGTGCAGGTCGCGCTCCTGCGCTGCGGGCGCTCGCAGCGCTTGGCGTCGACGCACGCGCGGTAGGCGCCCACGGTGACCTCCGTGCGATCGAGCCAGAACGCGCCCACGGTCACCACGCGCTGCGGGCGCTCGTTGGGCGCCTTCGGGTTGTTCGCGCCCATGGGGAAGCGCCCCCCCGGGATGAGCAGCATGCCGTCCCGCTCGGGCACGCGCACGCGTCGAATGGGCGGCGGCTTCGCCTTCGCGGGCGGCTCCGGCGCGTCGCCCTCTGGGTCGTCGCCCGGGGCGGTCGGCGGCGCGGCGTGGGCGGCCCCCATCAGGGCGAGCCACGCGACCGCGGCCCTCGCGACCCACGCGCGGCGGGGGCTGGACGCGGCGCGCGACCGGGGCGAAGGCGCGGGGGCGAGGAGCGTCACGCCTACATCCGCGAGTTGGAGGGCAGCGGCTCGATGCGAGGCTGCGGGCCAGGGGGCGCGGGACCGCGCGCCGGCCGAGGCGTGGGCACGAGCGCCGGCCGCTCGTACGCGAACCCCGCGGGCGGCGGCCCGACGTACCTCACGCACACGCCGGCGGCGTGCGCGCGCGTGTAGCCGACGTCGATCGACACCTGGACGACGGCGTCGCACCCGAGCTCGGCTGCCCGCGCGACGAGGCCCTCCGCCACGTCCTCGGGGTTCGCCTTGTTGCCCGTGCCGTACGCTTGCACGAGGCCGAGCTCGTCGAAAGGACGCCCGGGCGCCGCGGCGGCCTGCTCGGGCGGGCCGGCGAGGTAGAGCTCGACGGCGCCGCGCGGCCGCGGCGGCCCGGGCGCGCGGAGCATGGCGGTGTGGGTCTCGACCGAGCCGCAGCCCGCGGCGCCGAGGAGCGTCAGCGCGGCGAGCGCGGGCGCGAGGCGGCGGATCACAGCGTCACCCCTGGCGGCTCGGCAGGCGGCGGCGAGGGCGCAGGCGGCGGCGCGGGCGCAG
>DAORJJ010000651.1:0-3776 GCA_035439005.1 Polyangiaceae bacterium
CGAGCTCTTCGCGGCGAGCGCGCACGCGCCGCCGCGGCGCCTGACGCCTGGGCTCGACCTGGACGGCGACGGCGTGGACGATCCCGTGTTCGTCGCGGGCGAGGGCGGCCCGCGCGCGACCGTGGCGCTCTACGTCGAGCGCGGAGGCTGCGGGCGGTACCTCGGCGCCGTGCACGCGAACGACCTCGCGACGGTGCGGATACGCGGCCGGGACAAGGCCGGGTGGGCGGTGGTGCACGGCTCGATGCCGTTCACCTTCGACGAGCTCGAGGAGAAGGCGGTCTACGACGGGACGAGGTACGTGACGTACTCGCGGCGCCGTGACTATCCGCCCGCCGCGGCAGGCCAGAAGCGCGTGATCTCCGCCTGGTCCGCGTGGAGCCTGGACGAGCCTGACGACTGAGGCGCGCGCCTCAGCTGGCAGAGTGACCGCGCACGCCTCACCGTTTAGGCCGCCACCTCGCCCGCGGCGCGCACCCCGTAGAAGTAATAGCCACGCCCCAGGGGCCCGATCGGGAAGGTCCCGTAGGTCCACGTGAACGCGTCGCCCAGCGGGGCCACCATCGCGCGGAGCTCCGCCTCGGTGTACACGCGCAGCGTGCTCACGAGGCCGTCCCACACCGACGCGGCGAGCGCGATCGGCGTCGCCCAGGTGAGCCAGGCCTTCGCGAGCTTCCTGCGGGGCGCGAGCGCCGGATTTGCATAGAGCGCAAAGAGCCCCGGCGCCGCGAAGGCCGCGAACAAGAGCGGGCTGCGCTCGAACCCCTCGGCCACGAACACGCCCGGGGAGCGCTCGCACGCGCCGCGCAGGATGGCGCCCGCGAGCTCCGGCCGGAAATGGTGAAGCGCGTTGATGATCACGCGCGCACGCCCGGCGCCGAGCGCCTCCGGGATGCGCGTCGCGTCGACCGGCGCCGCCTCGTACTCGACCACGCCCGGGTGCTCGGCGGCGAGCCGCGCCCACGCGTCCGGGTGCGGGTGCAGGTCGGTGAGCAGAAACCGCGGCGCGCGGAGGCCCTGCCGGGCGAGCTCGCGCGCGAGGATCGCCGCGGGACCGCCCGCGCCCGAGCAGAGGTCGAGCACGGCGTCCGCGCCCGTCTGGTCGAGGAAGGCCGCGAAGGGTCCGGTGAGGCCCCGGAGCATGCGCCCCCACGCGAGCGCGCGGCTCAGCGCCTCGACGATCGACTCACGGAGCGCGGGCGGCGCCCAGGCGCTGTCGTTGAACTCGAAGAGGTGGGCGCGAGGTGGTGGCATGGGCGCGAGGGTACCTCGGATCCTTGCGGTCAACCCTGCGCAACCAAAGAGGGACTTCTCGCGGGCGAAGGGCGCGCTGGACGTAAGATGCACACAACGAGGCGAGCAGCGATGAAGACGAACGACTGGTACCTGAGCTTCGTGCAGTCTCGCCCAACGGTGATGGAGGGCTACGAGCTGAAGTCCGCGCCGATCTCACTGACGGCCTCCCCACGCGTGACATTTCGGGGCGACGTGCTCGAGGTCGCCTACGGAGCGCTCGACGCGGCCTCGCTTCGCGCGCTGATCGAGCGCGGAGAGCACCGCGACGCCACGAAGGTCGTGCTCGTGGGCAATCCGATAGGCGACGAGGGTGTGGCGCTCCTGGCGCGCTCGGGAGGATTTCCGTCGGTCACCGAGCTCTGCCTCGGCGCCTCGGGCCTCTCGGACAAGGGGGCCCGCGCGCTCGCGCAGGAGGCCGTCGGGCTCGACCACCTCGAGCGGCTCGACCTGGGCGAGGTCCCCGCGGAGTCCGACCGGGTTGGCGCCCGCGATGGCTCCGGGGTCAGCGACGCGGGCGTCGAGGAGCTCGCGCGCTCGCCCCGCCTGCCCGCGCTGCGCACGATCGACCGGGGCAAGGAGCATCGGTTCGTGCCCGGAGGCCGCGAGGGGCGCGAGCTCATCGAGATCCGGCGCGCCGATGGGCGCGTCGTGGAGTCGCGGATCACCCACTCGATCTGGCCCTGACCGCCCACGCCCCCGACGGGGCGGCCGCGCACCTTCGCCGCACACCGACAGCGCCCCTCCAGCGAGACTACCCTCGGCGCGCGCCCGCGACGTGCCTCGAGAGGGCCTCCACGGCGTCCTGCCCCACGTGCAGCACCCGCGTCCCGGGTGGAATCCGGTCCATCACCGTTGGCGCTTCCCCGAGCCACACCCCCGTCGGGACGCGCTCGGCGCGGAACGCCAGACAGGTCGCGCCTTGCCGCACGCGGAGCGCGACCCACGCGTACTGATCGCTCACGCCCGGCAGGGCGCGCGCCGCTCCGTAGGCCTGGGCCTGCACGAGGCGGAGCACCGTCCGCTCACGAGCACCTCCCGCTCCACCGGGTGGCGCACGTCGATGCGCGCGCCGCCCGGCTCGATCCACAGCCCTTCGCCCGTGAGCACGACATGCCCGAGGTCGCCGCCGGCCACGAACATCATTACGGCGAAGCTCCCGAGGGTCGCGATCACGACGAAGAGCATCGGCAGCACGAACGCGCCGCCGGTCCGCAGGTCCATCGCGAGCAGCGCGAGGACGGAGCAGACGCCCGCGCCGCCCCACAAGATCCCGTGATAGACCCAGCGCCGGCCCGAGATCTGGCTCGCCCCCATCCAGTGGGGGAAGCGCTGGCCGCCAGGCGCGGGGTGCGTCGATGGATGCATCCCTTTGGCTTACACCGGGAGGGCCGCACGCGGCTCGAAGCTTCCCGGGGCGCGCGGCGCGGCTCAGCGGGCGCGATCGAGCTCGGGCGGCGGACCTGGCGAAGCGCCTGCCGGGCGCGGGGTGAGCGGCACGGTCTTTCTCACGCCCACCTCGCCGGCCAAGGCCCCCCAACAGAGGAGCTCGTGCGGGCGGCCTCGGCGGCGCACGCAGGTGGAGCCGCACCCCGAGCACGGCTCGCCCCCGCCGACGCGGACCTCCTCGACGTCGGCGACGCCCGGCACCGGCGTGGGGGACGAGTCGAGATCGGTCTCGGCGCGGAGGTCGCGCGGCACGCCGAGCTGGCCGGAGAGGTTCGCGCCCCAGCACGCGATCGTGCCGTCGTCGCGGAGCGCGCAGGCGTGGTACTCGCCGACCGCGAGCTGCGTGACGCGGCCGAGCCCCGCCTTCTTTCGAGGGCGACCTTGGGGCTTGCCCACCGAGCCCTCGCCTCCCCAGCACGTGACCTCGAACCCGGCGCGCGCGCAGACCAGGCCGCGCCCCACCGACACCTCGTCGACCCGCGCGACGCCTTTGACGGGGACGGCCGACGCGCTGTCTCGGCCGGTGCCGTCGCCGAGCTCGCCGAAGCTGTTCGAGCCCCAGCACGCGAGCCCGCCGTCGAGCCCGATGGCGCAGCTCGAGGCCGGCCCCCCGCCGACGCCGCGCGCCGGTGCGACCCCCTCCGCGGGGAGCAGCACCCCGTCGTCGTCGAGGCACCCGACCGCGCCGCTCGCGCGCCGCGCGCACCGGCCCGAGAGCTCGACGACGTCGGAGGCCCCGGCGAGGGCCCGGGCCGGGCCGAGGTCGGCGAAGCAGGACACGCCCCCGCCGCGGCGGAGGGCGCACCACCGGGGATCGTCTCCCGAGACCGAGAGCGCATCGTCAAGATTGTTGACGAACTGGGCCTCCTCCGCCGGCGCGCGCCGCAGGTCGCCGAGGAGCGGCGAGGCGCCCCAGCACACGACGCGGCCGTCGGCGCGAACGGCGCACCCGCGGCCGTGCCCGAGCGCGAACGACACGATGGGCGAGGGCGCGGGGGCGGCGACCGGAGTCGGCGCGAGCGGCAGCGCCGAGG
>DAORJJ010000652.1:0-3771 GCA_035439005.1 Polyangiaceae bacterium
ACCCCAGCCCGCCTTCACCGATTCCCAGCCCGCCTCCGCCGCCAGCGCCGTTACCGAAGCCACCGTCCCCACCTCCGGCGTCGGCCCCGCCAGCATCGAGCTTGCCGGAGTCGACCAGGCCGCTGTCGGGGCCCGCGTCGACCGGGCCGCCGTCCGCGCCCGCGTCGCCGCCGGGCACCACGCAGTCGGAGGCCGGCGCCGGGGTCTTGGGGTAGATGCGCACGACGCGGCTCACGGTCGGGGTGTTCGCGTAGAGCACGACGTAGAGCGCGCCGTCGGGGCCCTCGACCATGTCGGTCGGCCCCTGCCCCGTCGCGCCGTCGAGCGTGAGGAACACCTCCCGCGAGCCGGCGACGAGACCATCGCGCGCGGGCGTCACGGTCATGGAGTAGAGCTCGCGCGAGAGGTAGTCGGCGAAGAAGTACTTGCCTCGCCACGCCGGCGGGAACCGGCAGGAGTCGACGATGCGGCCGCCCGTCACGCTGCCGTTCGCGTTCGCCGGGAGGTGGGCGTACGCGTGCGCGGGCTCGACGCACCCGCCGGGGTTCGGCGTGAGCTCGGTGCATTTCGCCGCCGTCCACGGCCCCGCCGCGCCCGCGACCTCGCCCTCGATGAAGGGCCAGCCGAAGTGGAGCCCCCCGGCCTTGACGACGTCGATCTCCTCGAAGGAGGTCTCACCGACGTCGCCGACCCACACGAAGTTGGTCTTCGGATCGGTCCAGATGCGGAACGGGTTGCGGAAGCCCATGGCGTAGATGTCCTTGCGCACGGGCTCGGTCGTGGTGGGCATCGTGGTGACGCCGTTCACGATCTCGCACACGCCCGACGAGAACGGCTTGCCCGACACCGCGCCCGTCGTCGCGACGAAGGGGTTCGAGGCCGGGATGCTGCCGTCGAGCGCGACGCGCAAGATCTTGCCATTCGCCACGTTGAACGAGGTCGCCCGCAGGTTGCGGTGCAGGCGCGTGGCCGGGATGTTCTCGTTGCAGCCGTTGTCCCCGACGCCGACGTAGAGGAAGCCGTCCGACCCGAACGAGAGGCCGCCACCGTCGTGGTTGGCGGGGGCCGTGATGTCCTTGATGAGCACGCGCTCGCTGGCGGGATCGACCGTGTCGTCGGCGTCGTTCAGCCGGAACGAGGACACGTTGATGCGGTTGTCGACGGAGCCGCCGGCCGCGTCGGTGCGTGTCCAGTAGGCGATGATGCGCCGGCTCGTGGCGAAGTCGGGCTGCACCGCGAGGCCGACGAGGCCCTGCTCCGACGTCGTGGTGACCGGGAACGTGTAAAGTACACGTATGGAGCCGTCGTTCTCGCGGATCTTGAGCGCCCCCGTCTTCTGCGCGATGAGCATGCGCCCGTCCGGCAGGAACCGGATCGTGGTGATGAGCGACGTGTCGGCGCTCACGTAGTCGGTGAGGTCGAACAGGTTCGCGGGATCGCCCGCGGCGAGCGTGTCGCCGGCGGCCGCCGAGGCGACGGCGGGGAGAGTGAACAACGTCGCGCCCACGAGGAACCCAAGAAGCGACTTTCGCATGCCGCCAGGCTACCACGGCGCGCGCGCCTTTCGCGCGCGCTGGCGCGCTAGAACGTCGCCTTCGCCCCGACCTGGACCCAGCGCGGCGCGTTGGGCCGGGCGCCGTAGGGGCGACGACCCGCGATGTTGTGGACGTCGGTCAAGTTCCGCACGTTCGCGTACACCCGGAGCCACCGCAGCGGCGCCACGTAGGCGCCCACGTCCGCCCAGAGCTGCTCGTCGGTCGCGACGGTCTCGTCGAGGGGCGCGGTGCCCGCGACCTCCCGCATCTTCGCCACGTAGTTGACGGAGGCGTTCAGGCCCGCGCGCGCGTGCTCCACGCCCACCGCGAGGTTCCACTGGTGCCGGGGGATGTACGGCACCTGGTCGCCCGCCTGCACGACGCCGTAGATGGGATCCTGCGACGTGAACGCGCTCCGGAACTCGCCGTAGGTCAGGGTGTACGCGGCCGTGAAGGGCACCTTCACCGGGCCGGCGGGCACCTCGTACGTGCCAAACGTCTCGAGGCCGTAGACGTGCGCCCGGCCGGCGTCGAACTGGCGATCGAGCCGCGCGTCGACGCACCCGCTCGCCATGCTGCACACGTCGGTCAAGTTCGAGTAATCATTAAAGAATCCGATAGCCTCCACGCGCGCCTTGCCGCGGGTGAAGCGGGCCCCCGCCTCGTAGTTCACGCTGTACTCCGGGCTCACCTCGCGGCCGCTCCCCGGGGGCGGCGGGCTGAAGCCCCGGTAGACGCCGCCGAGGAGGCCGAGGTGCCGCGTGAGCGCGTAGTAGGCGCCGACGCCCGGCATGACCGCGCCCACGAAGCCGTTCTTCGCGTCGCCCGTGAGGTAGTCCTCCGCGCGCGACGCGATGAACTCCGCGCGCACACCCGGCGTCACCGTGAGGCGCCGAAAGGTGAGCGCGTCCGAGAGGTGCACGGCGAGGGCGTACGTGCGCGCGAAGTTTCGGGTGGTGGTGAGCTCGCGCTCGCCGGCGGAGACGAGCTGCCCGGCCTCCATCAGGTAGCCCTGCTCGAGGTGCACCCGCTTGATCTCGTCGTAGTGCAGGCGCGCGCCGGCCTCGATCGCGTGCGCGATGGGGCCCGTGTTCGCCGTCGTGGTGAGCACCGACTGCACGCCCTCGCTCACGAACGTGCGGTGGTTCGGGCCCACGTAGAGGGTGTCGGCGCCCGTCCCGCTCGAGTCGACGTCGCCGCGGAGCACCGCGAAATAGCCCACGTTGGCGGGGTCGTTGGGGTTCGCGACCACGTCGGCGACCGCGGCGCGGCCGAGCCGGTTGAGCTTCGTCCACGAGCGCGTGTAGTCGAAGCGGTACGCGCTCGTCTTCAGCGTGTACGAGGTCTCGGCGCCCTCCATCGTGTGGGTGAGCACGAGCCCGGTGCGGTGGTTCTTCATCTGGTCGAGCGCGCTCGCGGCGTACCGGCGGAGCGGATCGGCCCGGAAGTCGACGTCGCTCTGGCCGACGTAGGTCTCGTTCGACACCTCGTCGCCGTACGAGAGCTTCACCTGGAAGCGGTGCTTGGTCTCGGCCTGCGGGTCGAGCACGTACCCGGCCTTCACCATCCAGTCGTTGCGCGTGGAGCCCGTGTCGGCGCCGCTCGGGAGGCGCGTGAAGCCCGTGTTCTGGAGGCGCACGCCCTCCACGAGGAAGCCCCACTGCTCGGTGCCGGTACCGAAGAGCACGTGGGCCTTCCCGTAGCCGTAGGCGCCCAGCGCGAGGTCGGCCATCCCGGTGGTCTGCGTGGGGGTCTGGCGTGTGAGGAGGTCGATGGCGCCGCCGACGGTCTGCGGCCCGTAGGCGATCGCGGAGGGCCCCTTGACGACGCGGATCTGCGTCATCCTCGCCATGAGCGGGAAGTAGTACGCCGCCGGCGCGGAGTACGGCGCGGGCCCGAAGAGGACGCCGTCCTCCATGAGCGTGAGCTTCTTGCTGCGATCGGGGTTCGAGCCGCGGATGCCGATGTTCGGGCGGAGGCCGACGCCGTCCTCCCCGCGCACGGTCACGCCCGGCACCTGCAGGAGCGGCGCCGTGGGATCGTCGTACGCGAAGCGCTCGAGCTGCTTCTTGCCGAGCACCTGCACCGAGCCCGGCGTGCGGGCCAGCGTGCTCCCGAGCACCACGACGTCCTCGGGGCGCATCGGCGCGGGCGCGGCGCTCGGAGGCGGCGGCGCGGGCTCCGCGGAAGCGGGCGGCGGCGGCCAGTTGGCGTAGCACATTGGCGGCGCGCACCG
>DAORJJ010000653.1:0-3758 GCA_035439005.1 Polyangiaceae bacterium
GGCGTCGTGCGCGGCCCGCCGCTGCTCGGCCGCCTCGCGTGCGCGCGCCGCCTTGGCCTCGGGGCCGCTCTTTCGGCAGGATCGCGTGCACTCCGCGAGCTCGCCCGCGACGCTCGGCGCTCCCGCGGGGGCCGTGCCCTTGCACGCGGCCGAGGGCCCGCGCGACACGAAGTCATCGAGGCAGTCGCGCATGGCCTGCGCGAGGAGGTCGGCGCGCGCCTTCGTCGTCGCGTCGGCGCAGCGAGCCTGGCACGTCGCCCGCTCGGCCTCCGACAGGTTCGGGAGCTCGGCGCACTTCGAGGTCGAGGCGAGCCACCCCGCCGCGCACTCCCGCTCGATCGGCTGAAATCGCCGCGCGAGCGCCGCTTCGTGCTCGCGCCGCTCCCGAGCCCCCTCGGCGGCGGCCTCGTCCGCGCGGGCCTTCTCGGCGCGGCGCTCGAGGAGCGCCGCGGCGGCGACCACGGTGCGCAGGTGGCCGATCGCGCACATGACGCCCAGCTCCTCCGAGCGCCAGGTCTCGGTGCGCGCCAGCTCGTCGAGGTCGTCCTCGGTGGGGGCGACGTTGCCGAGCCAGAGCTCCTCGGACCGGCGGGCGCGCGCGTCCTCGGCCATGCGCCGCTGGTACTGCGCGTCGTCTTCGTTCGAGCGCATCGGCGCGGGCGGCGTCCTCGCGGCGATCGCGCACGAGCCCTTGTGCGCGGTCGTCAGGCGCGCGAGCGCGCGCTCGGCGCGGGCGCGCTCCTCCGGGCGTACGACGCACTCGCTGGGGGACCGCTGGCAGCGTCCGGCGGCGTGCAGCGCAGCCTGCGCGCGGCTCACGGCCGCGGTGACGTGGGCCGCGTAGTCCCTCCGCCCGCGCGCGTAGCAGCCGTGGGAGAGCGGCAACGGGGGCGCCTTGCTCAGCCAGAGCGCCGGCTCGATCTCGAGGTCTTGCCCTGAACCCGCGACGTAGTCCAGGTAGCCCCTCGTGCCCCCCTCGGGCGGGAGAAAGCGCGCCGTCTCGGCGAGCTGGGCGCTCAGCGCGGGAGTCGGGGCGAAGGTGCCACGCTCGCCCTCGACGGCCTCGCCCTTCTCGAGGCGGCGGAGGCGGTGGCTGTCGGCGTCGACCTCCCCAAGCCCTGGGACGAACACGCTGCACGAGCCGGCTGCCCCGGCCGACGCGTCGCGGCGGTCGTGGGCGCCGAGCCCCGCGATCGCGGAGGCGCGCGACGCCTCCGACGCGCGCAGCGCGGCGTCGTAGAGGACGCCTCCGGGCTCGAGCGCGGGCTCCCGGGATGGCCCGCACGCGGAGACCGCGAGGGCGAAGGCGAGGGTGAGCGGCGCAAGTCCGCGGAGCCGATGCGTGGGTGGCATGGGTGGATTTTGCCCGCTCGTCGGCTGTTGGTCACCGGCGAAGTGACCCCCGGGCCGCGCACGCCGGCGTCCCGGCCTCCGCGCCGCGGGGGGCGTGTCGCCGCCCGGGCCTCGCTCACCGGGAGCCACGCGAGGAGGCACGCGAATCCGCAACGCTATGGTTGCACATGACCGTAGGGCGGCTAACCTGCAACCAGGAGATTGCGTGATGTCTGTCACCGACAGGATCGAGAGGCGCGTGACGCTGCGGGCGCCCGTGGGGCGCGTGTGGCGGGCCCTCACCGACGCGAGGGAGTTCGGTCGGTGGTTCGGCTTCACGTTCGAGGGCGACTTCGCGCCGGGCGCGCGCATGAGGGGCACCTTCGACGGGCAGCTCGACGAGGCCGCCATCATCGCCCACCAGGAGCGCCTCGGGCTGAGGCCCTCGAAGGTGCGCCTGCCCGACGAGAACGCCGTGTTCTGCACCGTCGAGCGGATGGAACCCGAGCGCTATTTCAGCTTCCGGTGGATCCCCTATGGCATCGACGCCGAGGCCGACCCGGAGCACGAGCCGACCACCCTCGTGGAGTTCCTGCTGGAGGCGGTCGCGGAGGGCACGCGGCTCACCGTCGTGGAGTCCGGCTTCGATCGGGTGCCCGCGCACCGGCGCGCGCGCGCGTTCCGCATGAACGAGGGCGGCTGGGCCGCGCAGGCGGAGAACCTGAGGAGGCATGTCGACGGCGGGTGAGCGGGCCGCGGCGGCCGAGCTCTTCTTCGCCCTCGGAGACCGCACGCGGCTCTCCGTCGTCCAAAAGCTCGGCGCGGGCGGCGCGCGCTCGGCGACCGCGCTCTCCCACGGCGCGAAGGTCTCTCGCCAGGCGATCGTCAAGCACCTTCAGGTCCTCGAGGGCGCGGGCCTCGTGACACACGAGCGCCGCGGGCGCGAGGTGCTCTATGCGCTCGAGCCGCGGCGCCTCGACGACGCGCGCGCGTTCCTCGACGGCGTGTCCGCGGGCTGGGATCGCGCGCTCGCGCGGCTGCGGCAGCTCGTGGAGGAACCCGAACCCCCGCGACGATAGGTATGGCCGTGGACGTCGTCACCGAGACAAGGCCGGGGCCGCGCGGCGGACGCGCGGGCGAGGCGGGGGCCTCACGAACTTAGCGGGTCTCGCACGCCGTCGGGAAGACGAGGGCGCTCGTGCCGTTGCCCTGCGGTTTGCACTCCGCCGCTCCGGCAGCGCTCTTGCAGGCGGGGACGTCGGCGGGAGCCTTCGAAGCGCACCCGGCGCCGTAGAGCGTCTTGCAGTCCGCCGCGCTCCCGAACGAGAGGGTCGCGCCCGAGCCACCGTCTCCCGTCGCGGACACGAACGCGACCTTTCCAGAGGTCCCGCAGGTCGCCGCCTTGTCGCAGAGCGCGGCGAAGGCGTCCTCGCAAGGGCTGCCCGAGCCTGACGCCGGCTCACTGCTGCACGCGGAGAGGGCGACGGCGATTACTGCGACGCTGGCTGCAAGACGGGCTCGAATCACGCGACCTCTTTCGGTATGAGGCGTAGGCGAAGCGCCCACGCGACGCCGTTCGACGAGCGGGGCGCGCTCGCATTCACGGAGCGCCCGAACGCGTCTCGGGGTTCGCCCAGGCCGCCGCCCCTGCGAGCGCGCGCGGCCTCCGGGCCGCCCTTGGCCGACCGCTCCTCGACGGGCTGCTAGTGTCGCCGGGATGGGCGTCCCCTACCGGTGGTTTCTCTCTCCGTCGTTCACCCGGGACCGCGTGCTGGAGCTCGTCCGCGCCGTCCCCAACGAGGGCCTCACCGAGCGCTTCGACGGCGAATGGGTCGACGTCTACCGAGCGGAGAGCGGCGAGGTCACCGTCGAGGCCGCGGACGTCGCGGCCTTCGCAGGAGAGCTCGAACGCGAGGGCCGGGGCACGCTCTCCTACGACGTCGCCTCCGCGCTCGAGCTCGCGCGCTGCATCGCCCTCGAGGGCGCGTCCAGCCCGGGGGCTCCGCCGGTGTTCGACGGCTACCGCTGCGTCGATCTGGCGCGCACGCTCGCGCGAGCGGAGGGACTCCTCGACGACGGCTTCGACGACGGCGCCGACGGCGCCATGCTCGCCGCGCTCTGCAAGAGCCTCGAGCGAGCCCTGGAGCTGCACATCGCCGTCATGTTCGGCGAGTGAAGCAACTTCTCTCTTCTCTCTCTTCTCTCTCTTCTCTCTCTTCTCTTCTCTCTCTTCTCTCTCTTCTCTCTCCTTCCCCCCCACTCCCCACCTCTCGCGGGAGCACGCGAGCGTGGGTGGGGCCTTCGGCCGCTGGCGGGAGGATCCGCCTGTCCGAGGACGTCGTTCTCGCGCGGTCCCCCTCGGCCACCGCTCACAGACCGCCCTCCGGCCACAGTCACCGCGCGGAACGACGCCGAGTTGCGGAGGG
>DAORJJ010000654.1:0-3750 GCA_035439005.1 Polyangiaceae bacterium
CCCGCTTCGGCGACCAGGACATGAGCGAGCGCGACCCGCGCGCCGCCCGGGAGGGCCTCGGCCTCGACCAGGGCGCTCGCCACGGCGCGGGCGCTCGCGGCGTCGTCCGCGTCGACCCAGAGGAGCCGGAGCGTGTCGGGCCCCGCCTCGTGGGCGCTCTTCAGGGCGAACGGCGTTGGAGCGTACACGACCGCGCTCTCGAGCTCGGCGCTCGCCCGCCTCAGCACGGCCACCGTGCGGAGCTCCTCGGGTCGCTCGAGCAGCCTCACTCGGAGGTGTCTCCCTCGCTCGGCGCCGCGACCGGCGGCTTGAGCGTGATGGGCGGGCGGAGGTGGATCTCGACCTTCACGATGCGCGTCGCGTCTGCCTCGACGACGGTCAGCGAGAGGCCGCCGAGCTCGAGCACCTCGCCGACACCGGGCACGCGGCCCGCCCGGTGGACGATGAGGCCGCCGAGCGACTCGTAGGCGCCCTCGGTCGGCAGCACGCAGCCGAGCTGCTCCTCGAGGTCGGACAGCGGGATCTCGGCGCTGGCGACGTAGCGGCCGTCGGCGAGCTTGTGGAGGGCGGCCTCGGCCTCGGTGTCGTATTCGTCCCGGATCTCGCCGACGATCTCTTCGATGATGTCCTCGAGGGTGACCATGCCCGCGGTGCCGCCGAACTCGTCCGAGACCACCGCGAGGTGGAGGCGGCGGCTGCGCATCTCGCGGAGGATGGTGAGCGCCGGCTGCGACGACGTCACGAAGAGCACGGGCCGCCGCACGAGCGACGCGAGCGTCACCTGGGAGAGCGTGCCGGCGTTCAGCACGTCGAACAGGTCCTTGACGTAGAGGAGGCCGAGGACGTTGTCGATCGTCTCGCGGAACACCGGGTACCGCGAGTGGCGGTCTTTCGTGACGAAGCCGAGCACGTCGGTGAGCGGGCTGGCGATGTCGATCGCCGAGATGTGCCGCCGCGGCACCATCACGTCTTTCGCGGTGAGATCTTGGAAGTCGAGCACGTTCCGGATCATCTCGGCCGGCTCCTCCGCGATGGTGCCCGCCTCTTGGCCCACGTTCACGGCGTTGGCGAGCTCCGCCTCCGCGGACGCGGGGTCGACGACGTGCTCTTCGGTCACGCGGGCCGACACGAAGGCGTCGAGCCACGAGAGCGGCCACGCGATGGGCGCGAACGCCCACTCGAGCGGGAAGAGCCAGGTGAGCGCGAGCCGGGCGGTGGCCTCGGGGCGCTGACGCGCGACGGCGCCGAGCGCGGCCGCGAGCACGCCGTAGAGGAGCACCGTCACCAGCGCCGGCACGAGCGGGTTGGAGACCCCGAAGGTCTTCTCCAGCGCGTCGTCGAGGAGGACCGCCGCGAGGCCGACGGCGCTGACCCGGCCCGCCAGCCACCGCGCGAGGATGCGGTGCTGGTGGGTGCGGTAGCGCGCGAAGCGCGCCTCGGTGAGGGCGAGGACGTCGATGCGCGTGTCGTGGATGGTCGTCACCGCGGCGTCGGCCGCCGCGAACGAGGAGCCGACGCAGGCGATGGCGGCTGCAAGGACGAGCGGGCCCACGGGCACTGGATTCAAAACGAAGCACTCCCCAGCGACCCGAGGCCGCCGGCGTACCTTAACCCACCTGCTCGCCGCGGGGAAGGCGGGGCCAGGATCGCCAGCGAGCTAGGCCTCGGCGAGCACGCGCATCACGTTCTCGCGCAGCGCCTTGCCGATGGCGACGCGCGAGACGCCGGCCGCGAGCAGCGCGTCGGTGAGGAGCGGGAGGCCGCGCGGATCGCGGAGGGCCTGGGTCGGCACGATGAAGCCGTCCCAGTCGCTCCCGAGGGCGACCGAGTCCTCGCCGACCACGTCGATGATGTGTTTCATGTGCTTCACCACCGGCTCGAGGCCCTCGCCGCCGAGGAAATTCGGGCAGAAGATGACGCCGACGCACCCGCCCTTGTCGGCGACCGCCCGGAGCTGCTCGTCGTCGATGTTGCGCCAGTGCTCGAAGGCCCCGAGCACGCCGGTGTGGCTCACGATGGGCGGCCGCCGCGCGAGTCGGCATGCGTCCAGGAAGCCGCGCTTGTTGAGGTGTGACAGGTCGACCAGCACGCCGTTGTCTTCGCAGCGCTCGACCAGCTCGACGCCGAACCGCGTGAGCCCCTCGTGGTCGCGCCGCCCTCGCCCGTAGGCGGGGAAGCCGGCCTCGTTCGAGCTGAAGTGCAGCAGCCCGAGGTAGCGCACGCCGCGCCGCGCGAAGCCGTCGATGCGCGAGACGTCGCCCTCGAGCGCGTGGGCGCCCTCGATGCCGAGGAGGGCGGCCATGAGGCCATCGGCGCGGCACGCCTCGATTTCGTGGGCCTTGCGCACGAGGCGGAGCTTCGACGGGCTGCGGTTGAGCGCGAGCTCGAGCGCGTCGATCTGCTCGTCGATGACGCGCGCCATACCCCGGGGGCGCTCGGAGATGGGGAGCGACACGAGGCCGAAGAACTGCGCGCCCATGCCGCCCTCGACCATCCGCGGCACGTCGACGTGGCCGCCGAGCGCCGCCTTGTAGAGCGGCGGCTCGTGCATCTTGTGGAGGTCGTAGCCGAGCCACCGACACCACATGAGCGTGTCGGCGTGGAGATCGATCGCGGGGTGCGCCTCGTGCAGCGCGTGGGCTTCGTCGGAGCCGAGCATCGAGGCGAGGGTACACGAATCGCCCACCGCGGCGCCCACGCGTTCGCGTCCGCGCCCACGCCCTTGCCCCTCGCCGCACGTCCGGGTACGCATGCGGCGCGATGTCTCTCTCCTCGCTTCGCGTGCTGCTCGTCGGAGTGGGCGGCCTCGGGTGCCCCGCAGCGTGGGCCCTCGCGGAGGCCGGCGTGGGCACCCTCCTGCTCGCCGACGACGACGAGGTGGACGCCTCGAACCTGCACCGGCAGGTCCTCTTCGGGCCGGCCGACGTGGGACGGGACAAGGTGGACGCCGCCGTCGCCGCGCTGTCCGCGCGCTACCCAGCGACCGCGGTGGTCGGCCACGCGACGCGGTTTCTGCCCAGCGTGGCCGCCGACCTCCTCGACGGCGTGGACGTGGTGGTCGAGGGCGCCGACAACTTCGCCACGAAGTTTCTGGTGGCCGACGCGTGCGCCCTCGCGCGAAAGCCCGTGGTGCACGGCGCCGCCCTGCGCTGGGTCGGCACGGCCCTCGCGGTGAGCGCGGGGGGGCGGCCGTGCTACCGCTGCCTCTTCGAGGACCTGCCGCCGGGCCCCGCGCCGAGCTGCGCCGACGCCGGCGTGATGGGGCCGGTGTGCGGCGTGGTGGGGGCGCTCATGGCCGATCTGGCGCTGCGGCTCGCGGGGGCGCCGGACGGCGTCGGGGTCGGCGGCACGCTCGTCTCATTCGACGGCAAGCGCCTCGCGCGTCGCACCACCCGCGTCGCGGCGCGCGCGCGGTGCGAGCTCTGCCGCGAGGGCGCCCCGGCGCCCCACCTCGTCACCGAGAGGTACCTGGGAGCTTCATGAATTCAAGGCTTTACGTCCGCCAAATGACGCTCCCCGAGGTGGGCCTCGCGGGGCAAGCGAACCTCTCGGCCGCCCGCGTGAGCCTGCCCGCCGACGGCTCGCTCGGGCGCGAGATCGCGGCGCGCTACCTGCGCGGGGCGGGCTGCACGGTCGTCGCGGGCGAGGCCCCGGCGGCGCCGTCCCTCGGGCTCGCGCGCGGGCCGGAGGCCGTGGCCCAGGGCGCGCTCGTGGCGCTCGTGGCGGCGCGGGCCGCCCTGGGGCTGGGGG
>DAORJJ010000655.1:0-3747 GCA_035439005.1 Polyangiaceae bacterium
TCGAGGGCGCGCTGCTCCGCGTGCACGGCGCCGAGGTGCGCCCCACCCCTTCGCTCTTCGTGCTCGAGCGGAGCGATCAGGGGCTGTTCCGCTCGCTGCGCATCTACGACGACGCGCTCTTCAGCCGGGAATAAGCTCGAGACGCCGCCTGCGCGCGCTTCGCTCGAGCCGCGGCGAGCGAGCCTTCAGCGTCGCTTGCCGAAGGTGCGCTCGTAGAGGATCGAGAGAATGCCGGCGGCGACGCCCACGCCGAACGTGGACGCGTAGCCCGAGGGGCCTCCGCACGAGCTCGCGCCCGACGGGCAAGCCAGCGCGAGCTGGGGCATGAGCAGGGTGGCGGCGAGCGGCAGCAGTGCGAGGACGCGCTTCATGAGGGCCATCTTAGCAAGTTTTTCCGTCGGCGCTCAGCGTTCGCGGGTCGCGCCGTAGGTGGCGACGACGCTGAGCTTGTAGCGCGCGTGCGTGTGGGGAGCGCCCTCGAGCGAGAGCGTCGCGAGCTGCGCGCGCACGGCCTTCGCGCACGGGCTGACCAGCTTCGCGCTCTTGAAGGAGCGCCCCGCCCGGGGCAGCGAGAGCACGACCGGCGAGCGCTTTCGAATGAAGCTCACGTCGAGGGCGTACTCGATCGTGCCCGCGCCGGCGGACTCGGACAGGCACTTGCTCTGCGACTCGATGGCCTTCGTGAGCGCCTGCTCGACGACCGGGACGTGATCGCACTGCTCGGGCGGCAGCTTCTTGCGGCCGTCTTGGCAGGAGACGAGCTTCACCTCGCCGAGCTTCACGGCCGGCCCTGCGGGGACCTGGGGGGCGGCGTCGACCGCCGCGGCGGGCTCCGCGCTCGCCGGCGGGGGAGCGGCGTCGACCTTCGCCGACTCGTCGGCCCGCGGTCGGCGCCAGACGTACAGCAGGCCCGCGATGAGCAAGAACGGCAGCAAGAGAGCGCCGAGGAGCTGGAGGCGCACGGGCGCGTCGCTGGCGGGCTCGGCGAAGCTGCGCCGGGCGGGGCGCGGCTCCGACGGCGGATGCGACGGCTGTCTCTGCGAGTCGGTCATTCCGGCGCTGTGCCTCTACCCGAGCCGACTCAGGCGGGGTCGACGAGGGCGCGCACGTTCATGCCCGGCTCGTGCCGCGCGATGGATGCGTGCAGATCGAGCCCCTCGGGTAGCATGCCTTGGACCTGCCCCACCACCTGCTCGACGAGGCTCTTCGCCTCGTGGGGGCCGGGCCCGACCATGGCGACGGCGAACCGCAGCGGGCCCGTCTTTCCGCCGGTCACGGCGATGAGGGACAGCAAGAGCATGTCGGTGAGCTCGATGACCCGGGTCGCCGCGCGCCGCAGCGCGAGCATCTCCAGGATGGTCGGGCGCTCGGAGACCTGCCGGGTCGGGCCGCGCAGCTCGTAGCGCGCCACGGTGAGCGGCTGCTCGACCCACTCGGCGAACTGGGCCTCCTCCTGCACGGCCTTGAGGAGGTAGTCGGTCGCGTAGAGGCCGGTGAGGCCGTCTCGCTTCGCCAGGTACGTGCGCGCGCGCTTGTGCGCCGCCGAGTCCTTCGGGAAGCTCACGAGCTTGAACCGCAGCTCGCCGAACTGCACCTCGCCCGAGTGCATGAGGTTGACGGTCTTCTTGCGCTCGTACGTGTGCTCGACGTAGGTGCCGTTGGTCGAGCCTTGGTCCTCGATTTGCCAGCTCCCCGCGCTCCACCGGAGGTTCGCGTGGTGACCGCTCACGGTCGCCTCGGGGACCACGATGTCCACGTCGGTGCGGCGCCCGATCGAGATCTGCGGCTTGTCGAGGGGGATGAGCTCGCCGACGTACTCCGGGGAGTTCGTGGCGAACGTGGTGAGGAGCGACTGGGATCCCGGCTGGAAGCTCGTCGCGGCGCTGCGACCCGGCGGGGGGCCTGGATCGAGGCGCTCGCGCGGCAGCTGGACGCCGCTCGTGGTGAGCGCGGCCGGGTTGAAGAAGCGCAGGTGGCGCGCGGGGATACGCTGCGTGGGCTCGTCCGACAGGCACCGGAAGATCTGCTTGATCTCGTCGACCGAGAGCCCCGAGGGCACGTCGAACATGATCTGGTTGCGCATCGGCTTGGCGCGGGGCTTGTACCCTGGCTCCGGGACGCGGCAGGTCCACATTTCCCAAAGCGTGAGGCCGAGGGCGTAGAGATCGTCTTCCTGGGAGGCGCCGCCGGAGCGAATGCGCTCGGGCGCCATGTAGTTCGGCGTGCCGCCGTCGGGCGGGGCCCCCGGCCGACGAGCGCTCGCGCGCGCGCGCTCCTTGGCGAAGCCGAAGTCGAGGACGATGGCCTTGCCGATGGAGCCGTCCGGGTTGGACGTGACCATCACGTTGCCCGGCTTCAGGTCGCCATGGACCAGCCCTTGCGCGTGGATGGCGGCCACGCCCGAGGAGACCTCGTGCGCGATGCGCCGAAACTCGTCCGACGTGTACCCGCCGAGCGCCTTCTTGAGGCGAATGTGCGTGTGCAGGGTCTTCCCGGTGATGTGCTCCATCACCAGGATGGGGCCATAGCCAGACGGGACGAGGTCGTGGACGCGGCAGACGAAGGGGTTCGAGACGGAGCGCGCGTGCAGCAGCTCTTGGCGAAGAGCCTCGTCGTCGCCGGGCATGCGCGCCTCCTCTCGCACGATCTTCAGCGCCACCTTCTGGTGCGTGGTTCGATCGTACGCAAGGAACACCTCCCCCATGCCCCCCTTCCCGAGGCTTTGGGAGATCTCGTACCGTTCGTTGATGACGGTGCCGTGCGAGATCGGGGGTGGCGGCGAAGTACGCTGCGTTTCGGTCATGCCGGGTGGTCGCTGTCCGACAGCTAACGCTGTCCGACCGCTAGCGTCGTCGATTCTTCGGCGCGAAGCAACCGCAATTGCCGACCCCGGTCGAGCCGCGGCGATTTGTCACTTTGCGCCAACCCGCTCCTCAAAAACGTGCCGGCTCCGGCGCAGATGCTACGCTCGGTTCGATGGGCCCCGGCGCGCTCCTTCGGACGCTCGAGTCGCTGGCGGGTGCCCTCGGCGTCGAGGTCCGGGCGGAGCTCGGGCGCGCGCGGACCGGCGGGCCCTCCCGGGGCGGGGCGTGCAAGCTGAACGGCCGCACGGTGGTCTTCGTGGAGGCCACGGGGTCGTCGTACGAGCGCGCGTGCGTGGTCGCGGCGGCGCTCGCGGGGCTCGACCTGTCGGGTCTGAACGTGAGCGAGGAGGTCGCCGCGTTCCTGCGCGCGCGCCCGCGCCCCGCGCGCCTCGTGCCGCTCGAGTGCTTCCGGCCGCTCGCGAAGGCCCGCGCGCGGCTCCGTCGGGAGGCGAGCGCGACCGAGCTCGCCCGCGGCGACCGGTAGCAGCGCGGGGCCCGGCTCAGCGGGACGGCTCAGTCCCGCGTGAGCGCGTCGAGCTCGGCGAGGGCGAGGTCGAGTTTGTCGACCTGCGGCCCGCCGGCCTGCGCCATGTCGGGGCGGCCGCCGCCCGAACCGCCGACGACCGCCGCGACCGGACGGATGAGCTCGCCGGCCTTGAAGCGACCGGTGAGCCCCTTCGAGACGGTGAGCACGAGCTGCGCCTTCGGTCCGTTCACGGAGCCGAGCAGCACGATCGACTCGCCCAGCTTGTCGCGGAGCTTCTCGGCCATCTCGCGGAGCACCGCGCCGTCGGGCGCGTCGACGCGCGCGGCGAGCACCTTCCCGAAGGACCGCGCGCTCGCGCGACCGGTCAGGTCGTCGAGCCCGCCGCCGCTGGAGGCG
>DAORJJ010000656.1:0-3724 GCA_035439005.1 Polyangiaceae bacterium
CGGTGTGGCGTCGGGGGACGCGGCGTCGGCGGGCGCGCGAGGCGCGGCGTCGCGGCACGCCGTCGCGAGGGCCATGAGCGCGAGGGCGACCGCGCGACAGCCGCGAGAGCCCCGGCTCACGGTCCGCGGCGCAGCGCGGGGCGCGCGGCCCCAGGCGCGCTCACGCGGGCTTCCGCGCGACGAAATAGAGCTTGTGGGCCAGCAGATCGCGCCGGTCTTTGTAGGCCGTGTAGCTCGGGTGCACCGGGGGCAGCGGGTGCGTGTCGGGATCGCAGCCCCGCGGGTAGCGCCGGTCCACCTCGAGCAGCTCGAACCCGGCCTCCGTCGCGGCGTCGAGGTACGCCGAGGCGCGCAGGCGGTTCTGGTAGAGCATGTCGGCGTTGACGAGGTTCCACGTGCGCTCGTCGAAGCGCAGGTAGTGCCACGACGTGAGCGAGTCGTCGCTGTGGCTGAAGTGGTCGCTCATGTCGACCTTCGACACGAAGAGGCCGCCGGGCTTCAAGATGCGCGAGAGCTCGGCGAAGATCGACCGGATCTCGGGCAGCGGGACGTGCTCGAGCGTGAGGCTGCTGGTCACGCAGTCGACCGACCCCGCCGGGAGACCGGTGCGCCGCGCGTCCGCCGGCGCGCGGTAGTCGATGCCGAGCTCGCGGAGGGCGCCGTCGACCTCGAACTCGCTCGCCGCGAACGAGGTGGGGAGCCGCCCGAGGCTGAGGGCGCCCGCGCAGGGGAAATCGGACGGCGGCGCGGCGACGAACGAGCGGAGCCGCGTGAGCGCGTGGTGCACGAGCTCGGGGCGCACGAAGCGGTTCAGGTCGACCAGGGTCTGCTGCCCGACGCCCGCGGCGCGCAGGAAGAGGCCCATGCCGAGGTCCCACCCGGCGCCGAACTCGAAGAAGTGGGCCTTCGCGAGGTCCATCGTCGGCGCGTGACGGCCGAGCGCGGCGAGGTGCTCGCAGCCGATCTGGAAGCGCCCGAGCAGCTCCTTGTCCGGGAACGGGAGAGAGCGCGTCACGTACCGCTGGAGCGCGTACCGCACGTCGGGGCCACCCGGGACGCGCGAGAGGACCTGCGCCACGGCCGCGCGAGCGGCCCACTTGGGGAGGGGGAATGCCATCGACGGCGAGCGTACCTCGGTTTCTCGCGGCGCGGCGGACTCTGCGCAGACCCGGCCGGAGGCGGCGCGCGGGCCGGGTCACGCGACCCCGCTACTGCTCGACGCAGAGGAGCGGCTGGGTGATTTGGCAGCTCGCCGCCAAGCCGATCGCGTCGACGCGGCCAGCGACGAACGCGCGCCCGAGGGTGCCCGGGACGCCCACGGTCCACCCCCCGCACGCGTCGCCGAGGGCCCAGCTCGGGGTGACGCCCGACCACGGGTACCAGGACGCCTGGGCCGGGTCCCCCGACCACGCGTGGGTGAGCGGAAAGGGGAACACCGACGAGGCGTCGGTGGTCCCGATCGGGGTCGCCCCGTCGGACTGGTAGTAGCCCTTGTTCGGCCTGAGCACCCAGTCGACGGCGGGGACCGCCGTTCGGTTCGCCCCATCCACGAGGAGCGCCTTGTAGGTCCCGGCGGGGCGGGCGGCGGAGGCCATGCAGAAGGAGTCGGCCCGCTCGATGGCGTTCGCGCCCGCGAGCGCGGCGTCTCCCGCGAAGTCGCCGTTGTGGCGCTCGGGCGTGACGAAGATCTTCAGGCGCTCGGCGTCCTGGCAAAGGTGGTTCGTCGCTGCGTTCGAGACGTACCCTACCGGGCACGGGAGGCAGCCCGCGGAGGTGGACTCCTCGCCCGCGGTGCTCGTGTTCTCGGGGCAGGCCGTGCACGTCGCGGCGCCTGCGGCGTCCGCGTAGGTCCCGCGAGGGCACGCAAGGCAGGCCGCCGCGTTGGCGCTCGGGCGCTGCCCCACCGCGCACGGCACGCACGCCGTGGCGCCCCGCGGCAGGCGCGAGCCGGGGCTGCACGTGACCCCGGCGCCCTTGTCGACCGCGCGGATGAGCTCGCCGCTGCGGTACCACAGCTCGCCCGCGGTGACGTACAGAGGCGCTTGCACAGGCTCTCCGCTCACCATGGTCTTCAGCGTGCAGCGCCGCTGCGTGGCGATCTCGCTGAGGAGGCACGAGCCGAGCCCGTGCGCGTCCCCGACGTAGAGGCGCTCGCCGTCCACGTTGAGCACGCCCCCGAGCTCGCCGAGGTCGATCCACGCGGCGCAGTCGGCGGTGGTGGGGCACGCCAGCAGGCGCCCGCCGTCGAGGTAGAAGGCCATCGGGCGGGCGACGGAGGGGCCGCGCGCGCTCACGGCGACGACGCCGGGCGGGCGCTCGGGCGCCGGGAGTGTGGCGCCGGTCGCGGTCATGACGGCGGCGGTGATCGCGCGCGTCGGGTTGTTCTCTTGGCTGACGAAGGGCATTTGCGCGGGCAGGTAGCGGACCTCCGCGCCGAAGTTCTCGTGCAGGTGCGCCGTCGGCCGGCCCACCCGGTCGGCGTTGCCCGAGGTCCCCGAGGTGGTCTCGAACAGGAAGCGATAGCCCGCGTCGTCGCTCCTCACCCAGCGGACGCCCTGCTCCACCCTCGTGACGCCCGCGCTGAAGGACTCGGCGTTCAGCGAGCTCACCGTCAGTCCGCCGGGCACCGCGTGGTTGGTGCGGTTCACCCGATCGCTCCCGTCGAGCGCGATCGAGAACACGTTGTCTTGGATGGACGAGGGCGCGAAGGCTGTAAAGTACACGCGGTCACCAGCGATGGAGAACGTGCCCTTGTGTCCCCCGGTGTTCGGGATCGCGCGGCGATCGGCGCAGGCCGGGAGCGTGCAGACCGAGAGCTCCGAGCCGACCCTCAGCACCATTCGCGTCGCGGTGATGTCGAAGTCCGCGAGGCCGGGGACGGAGCGCACGGTGCGCGGCCCAGGGCTCGCCGCGTCCGGTGGTCCCCCCTCTCCTGGAGCCGAGTCGCGTGCCCCCGTGTCGGCTGCGCCCGCGTCGGGTCGATCGGCGTCCGCAGCGGCGGCGTCGGGGGCCGCGTCGCCCGCGGGCGCGCTCGTGGTCTCTGGCGTGCACGCGGCGAAGAGGCCGAGCGCTCCGAGCCACAGGGCCTCTGCCAAGATTCGCGACGTACGCACGTGGTCCTCCCCCCGCTGAGAGCGTGAGCGATGAAGATGGCACGGCGCCGCGGGCGCGTCACGCGCGCGCTGTGGCCCCGCGGGGGCGCTCCGCGCCGGCGAAGCAGTTCTCGACGAGAGGGCGCGGGGCGATGGTACCGTGACCGCCGTGAGCACGGACGCCAGCGCCCCCGCCGAGCACCGGCTCGTCATCTCTCCGTCGGCGAAGGCGCGGCTCGCGCTCGCGCGCGACGCGCTGCTCGCCCTCCCCGCGTCGGCCGAGGCCCTCATCGTCGCGAGCAGCCTCGAGGCCGCCAACCACCTCGCGCGGGCCGTGGCGCTCCGCCGCCCTGCGACGTACGGCACCACACGCACCACGGTCTCCCTCTACGTGGGCGCGCTCGCGCGGCGCGGGCTCGCGAGCGCCGGCCGCGTCGCGGCCTCTCGCCTCACCCTCGAGGCGGTGGCTACGCGGCTCGCCCAATCGCAGGCGGACCTCGGCCGGTTCGCGCCGGTCGCGGGCACGCCTGGCTTCGCGCGCGCGCTCGCCCAGACGCTCGACGAGCTCCGGCGCGAAGGCCTCGTGCCGGCCGACGCGGCGCTCGCCTCCCTCCTGGTCGCGTACGAAGAGG
>DAORJJ010000657.1:0-3721 GCA_035439005.1 Polyangiaceae bacterium
CGCCGCGCGAGGCGCAGGCTCCCGGGATCGTCGCCGGTGAAATACACGGCGTCGAGGTCGGCCACCTTCTCCCACGGGAGCGCGTCCGTGGCGGTGGGCTGGAGCGGCGGCGAGGTGACGAAGAGGGTGCGCCGGCCCTCGGCGTCGACCACGCCCACGACCCGAGGGTGCGGGGCCGCGCGGCGCGCGGCGTGGACGCGGCCACCGAGCGCGCCGAGCCACGCCTCCACCTCGCGGCCGGCCTCGTCGTCGCCGACGGCCGTGAAGAAGTGCGCCTCCGCGTCGCTGCGGCAGAGCTGCGCGAAGGCGAGCGCGCCGCCCCCGCCCACCAGCGCGCGCGCGCCGGACAGGTGGACGATGTCGCCCGGCGCGGGGAGCGCGGCGGTGCGCCCGAGGCACACGTGCTCGGCGTGGCCGACGACGGCGATGCGTGCAGTTTGCATAATACCCCGGGCACCCGCGCGCCGCGCTCAGCGTTGCGGCAGCCCGTGAGCCTCGCGCACCGCGGCGTTCTTCGCGTCGGCGCGGGCGAGCGCGGGGCGCGCGGCGAGGCGCTCCGCGTACGCCGTGAAGGCGGGGCGCGGGTCGAGCATCTTGAAGAGGAGCATGTAGCGGAGCGTGCCGCCGAAGATGACGTCGGCCATGGAGAAGCGCTCGCCGAGCAGGTAGTCGCGCCCCTCGAGCGCGCCCTCCATCGCGGTGAGCATCGCCTGGTATTCGCCCCAGCCCGCCTGCCCCGGCTTGAAGTCCCAGCCGGCGGCCTTCGCCATCGCGCCAGGCTCGATCACGCTCGGCGCGAAGAGCGACCAGCGCAGGTACGTGCCGCGCGCCGGATCGTCGGGCGCCGGGGCGAGCGCGCCGAGCGAGTAGCGGTCGGCGAGATAGAGGCCGATCGCGGCGGTCTCGGTGACGACGACGTCGCCATCCACGAGCACCGGGAGCTTGCCCATGGCGTTCAGGGCCAGCAGCTTCGGCTGCTTGTGCTCGCCCTTCATGAGGTCGACGAACGACAGCTCGTAGGGCAGGCCAAGCTCTTCGAGCATCCACACGACGGTCGACGCACGCGAGAAGGGGTGGTGATAGAGCACGATCGCCATAGGAACCTCCGGGCGACTCTCTTAGCACTACTGCGAGAGGTTCCCTCTCGCTGCGCAGTTCGCTGCGCGAACGGCAGTAGTGCTAGCCCTGTCCCGGAGGGGGCGCGGCGCCCCCTCTTGTCCGGAAGCCCGGACAATTCACCCCTCCGGCTTGTCCGCTCCCGCGGCCAACTACCACTGCTGCGAGACTGAAGTCTCGCAGCAGTGGTAGCGCAATCGCCAGGCCGGCACGAGCGCCCTGGCGCCGGCTCGTTCAGCTGCGCACGAGCCAGCTCGCGATAGACACCAGCATGAGCGCGACGATCGCCCCGGTCGCGCCGATCGCGCGGGCGCGGGGCGAGAGCGTGACCCCGACGGGCCGCCGCCGCGCCGCGGACGCGAGGGTGGGCGCGGCGACCAGGACGTGGACCACCGCGAGCGTGAACAGCACGGGGGAGAGCTTGTCGAGCTTGGCGACGAGCGTGAGGACAAGCACGCCCAGGCACGCCGCGACGTTCACGAAGAGCCCCACGAGCGAGAGGCGCATGAGCAGCAGGAAGCCCACCGTGAGCGCCGCCGCGGCGGCGAGGAGCAGCGCCCCAGAGCCGGGCGCCTCACGGAGGATCGCCGCACCGAAGAGCCCGAACGACTGCGCGTCGGCGAGGGCGAGCACCATGAGCAGGAGCAGCGAGCTGCGGAAGGCCGCGGGCACGAACTTGGCGCGCCGCTCGCTCTCCACGAGGCCGGCGCGCCCGAGGGCGAGGAGCGTCACGCCGCACGACAGCGCGAGGAGCACGCCGCGCTCGCGCTCGCGCGCGCTCCCGAGCAGCGTGAGCACGACGCCGAGGCCCAGGTTCGACCACTCGACCGCGCGGGCGAAGAGCTGCGCCTCGAGCGCGGCGAACGGCGACGCGAGCCCCGCGAGCGCGAGCCCCATGATCGGCATCATCAGGAACCAGTGGAACGACTCGCCCCCCAGGGGCGAGAGCGCGTAGGCGCCGCACAGGACCGCGACGAGGCTCGCGACGGCCGTGAACGTCACGCGCCACCCCGGCACCTCGCGGAGCAGCAGGCCCCCCGCCTGCGCGCCGCTCACCGGAAGGGCCCCGCCTTCGTGGCGCTCGAGTCGAGCAGGCGCACCCCGGCGATCGGGTCCTCGACGAGCTCGCGGGTGCCGCGCGCCCAGAGCTCCGAGTAGCCGCACGCGTCGCACACGAGCAGGTCGAGGGCGCCGATCGGGTTCTTCCGAGCCACGCGGAAGAAGCCGCCGCCAGCGTCGTCCTCGCTCTGGTGGGGCACGATAGGTATGACCTGTCCTTCGGCCGACTCGTCAGGCACGCGGAACGGCTCGATCACCCACAGCTTACGGCCACCGCACTTCGGGCACGCGTGGAGCTTCTTCACGTGGGAAACGTAGCAGGTGGCGAGGCCTCGGCGAGCCGCTGCGCAACATCGGCGGGGCGCGCCGACCGCAACGCGAGCGGCGCGGCTGTGCCACGCTACCGACGGGAGTAGCGCATGAACGTGCGCCGCGGGGGCCGGAGTTCCGCTAAAGCTGGGGCGATGAAGCGGGCTCTCTTGGCGCTCGTCGCCGCCCTCTGCGTGGTGGCGCTCGGCTACGCGATCTACCGCGGCACGGCCGGCTCCCGCGCGCCCACGGTCGAGTACCGCACCGCGCCCGCCGAGCGGAAGCGCCTGGTCGCGCAGGTCACCGCGAGCGGCACGCTCTCGGCGCGCGTCACCGTGCAGGTGGGCAGCCAGGTGTCGGGCCGCGTGCAAGAGATCTTCGTCGACTGGAACTCGCCGGTGAAGAAGGGCCAGCTCATCGCGCGCATCGATCCGCAGCTTTTTCAGGCGTCGGTGGAGCAGTCGAGCGCGGCCTACTTGTCGGCGAAGGCGGCGGTGACGCGGTCGGAGCTGCAGGCGTTCGACGCCGACCGCACCTTGACGCGCGTGAAGGCGCTGGCCGCGCAGGGCCTCGCGGGCCAGGCCGAGGTGGACACGGCCGACACGAACGCGAAGGTCGCGCACACGCAGGTCGACACCGCGAAGGCGGCGCTGGCGCAGGCGGTCGCGTCGGCGAACCTCGCCCGCGTGAACCTCTCGTACACGAAGATCGTGTCGCCGATCGACGGCGTGGTCATCTCGCGCAACGTGGACGTGGGGCAGACCGTCGCCGCCTCCCTCTCGGCGCCGGTGCTGTTCGTGATCGCGGAGGACCTGCGGAAGATGCAGCTCGACACCAACGTCGCGGAGGGCGACGTGGGGCGGCTGGCGCCGGGGCTCCGCGCCTCGTTCACCGTGGACGCGTACCCGGGGAGCAAGTTCGACGGAGAGATCGCGATGATCCGCTACGCGCCGCAGACCGTGCAGAACGTCGTGACCTACGACGCGGTGTTGGCTGTCGAGAACACCGACCTGCGGCTGCGGCCCGGGATGACCGCGAACATCGGCATCACCTACCAGGAGCGCGACGACGCGCTCACCGTGCCGAACGCCGCGTTCCGCTTCCAGCCCGCCGGCGAGGACGCGGGCAAGGCGCGCGGCGCGGGGCGAGGCGCGACCGACGACGCGCCCGCGGAGCAAGACGGGGGCGGCGAGGAGCGCCCGCGGCGACGCGACGGCGGGCGACGCGACGGCGGCTG
>DAORJJ010000658.1:0-3708 GCA_035439005.1 Polyangiaceae bacterium
CGTCGCGGCGGCCGAGGCGGCGGAAGAGGCGGTCGTGGGGCGGTCGTCGCAGGCCAGCGTGCCGAGCGCGAGCGTCGCGAGGGCGAGGGCGCAGAGGCGGCTCATGGGGTCATCGGGCGCGGCGCGCTGGGCGCGCGTGCGCCTCCTCCTCCTCGGCCTCCGCCTGCGCGAGCAGCTCCTCCTCGACGTGGGAGACCACGCGCGGCGGCTCGGCCTCCGGGGCGGGCCCACGCGCCACGTCGACGCGCACGCCCACGCGAGGCTGCGCGGCGATCGCGCGGAAGCGAAAGAGCACGCGCCCCTCGTCGTCCACGTCGACCGCGAGCTCGTCGGGCCGCTCCTTCGCGAGGTGGGTGAGGTAGCCGTCGCCCACCTGGGCGCTCACGCGGAGCGCGGCGGCCACGTCGTCCTTCGTGAGGATGCCCCCGCGCGCGCGCGCGAGCCCATAGATGGCCTTCTCGCGCACCGCCTCCTCGGCGTGCTTTCCGCTGGTGGAGAGCGATTTTCCGCTCATCACGAGGCCGATGCCCAGCGCGAGGGACACGAGCAGCATGGGGATGCCCAGCGCCCAGCCGACGATGCCCTCGGGCCAAATGGCCTGGGCGAGGGCCCCCACGACGCCGGAGACGCTCACGCCAAAGAACAACACGAGCCAGCCGAACACCTTCGCGAGCACCCCGCCGACCTGGGAGGGCTGGCCGGCGAGGTTCAGCGACTCGGTGGGCGAAGCGAGCGGGCGCATCGCGCCGCAGGCCATGCAGTAGGCCATCACCCCGCGGTAGACGACTGGCACGTCGCTCTGGCAGTAGGGGCACACGCCCCCCAACATGCGCCTTCCCCGGGAGGACACAAGCAGAAGCGGCGCCGGGCGGGCTAGCTGGAGCGGACGAGGACGAACGCCTGGGTCTGCGCGACGTCGAGGTCGGGGTTGAGCTGGCGCGCCTGCTCGCCGTTGCGCGGCGCGCCGACGAGGCGGATCTCGCTCTGGAAAGAGGTCGAGATGTGGTGGGTGTCGAGCGGGAACGACGGGAGGTCGGCCTCGGTGCCCGGCTCGTCGAAGGCGAGCTCCGAGACGTTCGCGGGCGCCATGCCCCGCGGCGGGCTGATCGGGATCGGGCGGATGGCGGGCGCGGCGGGCGGCAACATCGTGCGCGCGCGCACGGACGGGACCGCGGGGACCTCAACCGCCGGGGAGAGGCGCGAGAGCTCCTGCGTGCGGTCCGGATCGGCGCCGCGCGGGAGCGGATCGACGAGGGTGACCGGGGCCTTGCGGGGGGCTCGCACGGCGGCGCGCTCCGCCTCGCCCATGACCTGCGTCTCCGACGCGCGGTCGGCCGGCACCGCGGGGGCGCTCTCGGTCGGCGTCGCGAGCACGGCGACCGCCGCGCTGGAGGCGGCGTGGACGCTCCCGCTGGAGGCGGCGCGGACGCTCCCGCTGGAGGCGGCGCGGACGCGGTGGCTCGAGCGGAAGCCGCGGTACTCGCCCGAGAGCATCTCCTCGTAGGTGTAGAACGGCTCAGGGGCCGCGCCGAAGTGGACGCTGCGCTCCTCGTCCGCGGCCTCGCGGGCCTCGCGCTCGTCGCTCGCCCGCTCGATGCGCCGCGCCACCACCACCGCGACCACGCACCCCACCGCGAAGACGAGCAGGCCGGTCACCACGGCCCCTTCGGCGGGCGAGAGCACGCCGAACAGGCTCCGCAGCGACAGGCTCGCGCGCACGCCGGACAGGTCGGTCTCTCCCGCGCGGGCCACGGAGGGCGCGGCGAGCGCGGTGAGCGCGGCGAGCAGCGGCGTGACGGCGGAGGGAAGCTTCGGGGTGTTCATGGCTTCAGTAGGTCTTACGTGGCCCCCCCGAGGGACCTTCCTCGGGGACGCCGAATTTTGCGCGCAGGGACCTGTGTTCGCAAATGCTGGAAAGTGTTGCGATATGTTCCGTCTAGCGTCACCCCGTCGCGGCTCTGCGGGCGCGGACGCGCGCGAAGCCGCGGAAAGCGCCCCGGTGGCACCTGGACGCGGTGCTTCGCGAAAGGGCTGCTAGGATGCGCCGCGCCATGACCACCCCGCCCGCGCCGAGCCCCCTCCGTGTCCTGCTCCTCGAGAACATCCATCCGAGCTCGCACGAGGTGTTTCGCAGCGAGGCCATCACCGTCGAGACGGTCGCGACGGCCCTCAAGGAGGACGAGCTCATCGAGCGCCTCCGCGGCGTGCAGCTGCTCGGCATCCGCTCGAAGACCCGCATCACGCCGCGCGTCATCGAGGCCGCGGCGGACCTCATCGGCGTGGGCGCGTTCTGCATCGGCACCAACCAGGTCGCGCTCGCGAGCGCCGAGCGCGCCGGCGTCCCGGTGTTCAACGCGCCGTTCAGCAACACCCGCAGCGTCGCCGAGCTGGTCATTTCGGAGGTGATCGCCCTCGCGCGCCAGCTCTTCGACCGGTCGCGCGAGGTGCACGAGGGCAAGTGGCGCAAGGTCGCCACGAGCTGCTACGAGGTGCGGGGCAAGACCCTCGGCATCGTCGGCTACGGGCACATCGGCTCGCAGGTGGGCGTCTTGGCCGAGGCGCTCGGCATGCGGGTGCTCAGCTACGACGTGCGCTCCACGCTGCCGATGGGCAACAACAAGTCGGTCGACACGCTGGAGAACCTGCTCCGCGTGGCGGATTTCGTGACGCTGCACGTGCCCGAGACCCCGCAGACCCAGGACCTCATCGGGCCGAACGAGCTCGCGCTCATGAAGAAGGGCTCCTACCTGCTGAACCTGAGCCGCGGCACGGTCGTCGACATTCCGGCGCTCGCCGACGCTCTCGCGCGCAAGCACCTCGCCGGCGCCGCGGTCGACGTGTACCCCGAGGAGCCCGAGTCGAACGTGGACGACTTCGGGAGCCTGCTCCGCGGGCTCCCGAACGTCATCCTCACCCCCCACGTCGGCGGCTCGACCGAGGAGGCCCAGGAGGCGATCGGTCGGGAGGTCGGCGTCGCGCTCGCGCGGTTCGCCCGGCACGGCTCGACGGTGGGCGCGGTGAACTTCCCGGCCGTCGAGGTGGCGCCCCTGCGCGACGGGCACCGCGTGCTCAACGTGCACCGCAACGTCCCCGGCGTGCTCCGCGACATCAACCGCATCGTGTCCGAGCACAACGCCAACATCCGCGCCCAGGTGCTCGCGACCGACAACGACGTGGGCTACTTGGTCATGGACCTCGACGACAAGATCGCCCATGAGGTCAACAAGGACATCGCGGCGCTCTCCACGAGCATCAAGACGCGCATCTTGTTCTAGCCGCGTCGAGCGCCCGCGGCGCGGGGCCGATTTTCGCCGTCGGACGCGCGCGCCGCCGCGGTACGCTCGGCGAATGACCCAGGACGCCCTCGCAGCGCGCCTCACCTCCGGCGCGAGCCTCTCCCCGAAGGAGCGCGCCGCGGTGCGCGCCGCCTTCGCCGATGACCCCGTGCGCGCGCTGGCCACCTTCTGTCCGTACGGCACCGGCGGCGGCGGGCCGTGGCGCGCGCTGTCGAAGCCTGGCGCGGGCTGCCCGTGGCGGCCGGCCGCGAGCCCGGCCGACGCCGTGGTCGCGGCCTTCGGTCCGCTCGCCCCGGGGATGAAGTCACTCGTGGCGGCGCTCTCGAAGCGCGCGGTCGCCGTCCTCGCCCGGAAGGAGGCCGGCCAGTGGCAGCTGCTCTACCTCGTGGAGGTCGGGGGCGCGAAGGGCGAG
>DAORJJ010000659.1:0-3682 GCA_035439005.1 Polyangiaceae bacterium
GCTTCGCGCTGCTGTCGCTGGGCGCGACCGTGAACCTGGGGTCGACGGAGCTGGGGTCGGGGAAGGCGGGCGCGGGAGGCAAGGGCGCCGCCGGCCAAGCGGGGCGGTCGGGGGGCCTAGGTGGGCTGCAGCAGCCGCCCGGTTGTTCCGGCGGCCAAGGAGGCCGCGGCGGCGCGGGCGGCGCGGGCGGCGGCGGCGCGGGCGGCGTGAGCGTGGCGCTGGGCTACGCGGGGAAGAAGCCGACGGCCGACGCGGCGAGCAAGCTGACGGCGGACGCGACGAACGCGGGCGCGGCGGGCGCGGGCGGCGCGCCCGGCACGAACGACGGCGTGGCGGGCCAGGCGCTGCCCGAGCTCGAGCTGAAGTAGCGCGGCGCCCACGCGCCCAGCCAGCCCGGGCGCGTGAGGACCACGAGCCCGAGGTCAGTCGAGCTCTGCCGCCAGCCTCCGCGCCTCCTCCAGCCGCGCCTTGGCGTCGAGCAGGGCGCGCTTCTGCGCGTGCGCCTCCTCGACGACCTCCTTCGGGGCCTTCTCGGCGAAGGCCTTCGAGCCGAGCTTCTTCTCGATCGCCGCGAGGTCCTTGTCGATGCGCTTCTGCTCGCGGGCGACGCGCTCGAGCTCCTTCGCCTGGGTGACGTGCCCTGAGAGATCGACGAGCACCTCGATCGCGCCGCCCTCGTGGGGCACCACGCTCACCATCGTGCCCTTGGGGCGCGGGCCGCCAGGGGCCTCCACCGCGGGCGCGCCGTCTTTGTCGGTCTTCACGAGCACGCGGATCGCGGGCCAGCGCGCCGCGAGCAGCGCGCGGAGCTCGGGCGACTCGCAGCGGAGCGACAGCTTCACCTCGGCCCCCGGGTGCACCTCGTGCTCGCTGCGGATCGTGCGGGCCGCGACCACCACGGCCTGGAGCACCGCCATGTCGGCGTCGGCCTTCGCGTCGACGTCGGCGACGACGCCCGCGCGCGGCGTGGCCGCGAGCGCGATCGAGCGCGTCGGCTTCGCGCCCGGGAGGCGCTGCCAGAGCTCTTCGGTGACGTAGGGCATCATCGGGTGGAGCAGGCGCAGCGACGCCTCGAGCACGCGGTAGAGCGTGGCCCGCGCGCCGCGCACCTCGTCGCTCGCGGCGCCGGTGTCTGCGCTCGCCGCGCGAAGCGGGGCCTTCACGATCTCGAGGTACCAGTCGCAGAAGTCGTACCAGAAGAAGCGGTAGAGCTCGTTCGAGGCCTCGTCCACGCGGAACGCCTCGATGCCCGCGTGCGCGACCTCGGCCGCGTGCGCCAGGCGCGACAGGATCCACGCGTCGTAGGGGCCGAGGCTCGCCGCGCGCGCGCTGGCGTCGGGCGCGTAGTCGCCGAGCAGCTCGAGCGAGAGGCGCGTCGCGTTCCACACCTTGTTGACGAAGTGGCGGTACCCTTCGATGCGCTTCGGCGCGAGGGCGATGCGCTTGTTGCTGGGCGGGAACGTGGTGAGCGTGAAGCGCAGCGCGTCCGCGCCGTACGCGGGGAACCCCGACTCCATCGTCGCGGCCGACGGGTAGGCCTTCTTGAACTTGGCGAGGGCCTCGTCTTTCGGCGCGCCCGGCAGGGTCTTCTCCATCACCTCCGCGAAGGTGGCGCCGTACACGAGGTCGAGCGGGTCGATGACGTTGCCCTTGACCTTGCTCATCTTGTCGCCGGTCTCGTCGACGATGAGCCCGTGGAGCAGGACGCGCGAGAACGGCGCCCGGCCCATGAAATGGAGGCCGAACATCATCATGCGCGCGACCCAGAAGAAGAGAATGTCGTACCCGGTCTCGAGGTCGCTCGCCGGGTAGAACTTGTCGAGCAGCGGCGTCTTCTCGGGCCAGCCGAGCGTGGCGAAGGGCCACAGCGCGCTCGAGAACCAGGTGTCGAGCACGTCGGGGTCCTGTGTCCACCCCTCGCCGCACTCGGCGGGGCGCTCGCGCGCGACGCGGATCGCGCCGTCGGGGCCGTGCCACGCGGGGATCTGGTGGCCCCACCAGAGCTGGCGCGAGATGCACCAATCCTGAATGTTTTCGAGGAAGTGGTCGTAGGTCTTGCGCCACTCCTCGGGCACGATCGTGGTCTCGCCGGAGGCCACGGCGGCGAGCGCCTTCTCGGCCATGCCGTCCATCTTCACGAACCACTGCGTGGAGAGCATGGGCTCGACCACGGTGCCGGAGCGCTGGCTCTTCGGCACGGTGAGGCGGTGCTGCTTCGCGCCGCGCACGAGGCCCTTCTCGTCGAGCGCCTTCTTGACGGCGGTGCGCGCCCGCTCGCGCGGCAGGCCGCTGAACGCGCCCGCGTTCTCGTTCATCGTGCCGTCGAGGTGCAGGAGGTTGATCTCCTCGAGGCCGTGGCGCTTGCCGGTGGCGAAGTCGTTGAAGTCGTGCGCCGGGGTCACCTTCACCGCGCCGGTGCCGAATTTCGGGTCGACCAAGATCGCGTCGCAAATCACGGGGATCGTGCGCGCCGCGAACGGGTGCGTGAGGCGCTTGCCGTGGAGGTGCGTGTACCTCGGATCGTCGGGGTGCACCGCCACCGCGGTGTCGCCGAGCATGGTCTCGGGGCGGGTGGTGGCGACCACGAGCTCGTCGTCGCTGCCCTCCACCTTGTAGGCGAACTCGAAGAGCTCGCCGTTGTTCTCCTCGTGGTCGACCTCGAGGTCGGAGAGCGACGTGCGGAGCACGGGGTCCCAGTTGATGAGCCGCGTCGCGCGGTAAATGAGCCCCTCCTCGAAGAGGCGCACGAACGCCTCGCGCACGGCCAGGTTCTGGTCGGCGTCCATCGTGAACTTGGAGCGCTTCCAGTCCGCGGAGGCGCCGAGGACGCGCTGCTGCTCGGCGATGCGGCCGCCGCTCGTGGCCTTCCACGCCCAGATGCGCTTCTCGAACTCCTCGCGCCCGAGGTCGAACCGCGTCTTGCCGTCGCGCGCGAGCTGCCGCTCCACCACCGTCTGCGTCGCGATGCCCGCGTGGTCGATGCCGGGCTGGTAGAGCACGTTGAAGCCGTCCATGCGCTTCTTGCGCACGAGCACGTCCTCCAGCGTGGTCATGAGCGCGTGGCCCATGTGGAGCGAGCCGGTCACGTTCGGCGGCGGCATCGGCACGCAGTAGACCGGGCGCGTGTCAGCCGCGCTCGGCTCGGCGTGGAAGACGCCCTCGGCCTCCCAGAACGCGAACCATCGCGCCTCGACCTCGCGCGGCTCGTACCCCTTCGTGAGGTCGGGGACGGCGCCGTCGCGCTCGTCGCGGGGCGCGCTCGGGTCGGCGGAGGGGCTCGGCTTCGTGTCGTCGGTCATGGCCCCTTACTACTCCGGGCTCATTTCCCGACCAACGCCCAAAATGAGGCGCGCCGCCCGCCGCGGTGAACGCGAGGGGCGGCGACACGCGAGGCGCTCCTGGCCGCGCTCAGCGCGTGAGGCGGGCGATCTCTTCCTTGATGAGCGTCTCGGCGAGCTGGGGCACGACCTCCCACACGACGCGCTCGACGACCTCGCGCGAGAGCGCGAGCACGGCGTCGGCCTGGGCCGCGCTGAGGCCGAGCCCTTGGAGCTTCGGCGCGAGCTGGCCGTTCACCTGGGCGGCGATCGGGCCCGCGCTCGGGCTGGCGGCCGGCGGGGGTGGCACGGCGAACTCGGGCGTGCCTGTCACGAACGTCGCCGTGCCGAGAGGCTCGGCGGCG
>DAORJJ010000660.1:0-3678 GCA_035439005.1 Polyangiaceae bacterium
CTTCACGCCGGGGAACCAGGAGAGGAAGTTCGACGGCGACGCGTTGCCGATCGCGAGCTCCTTCGCGCCCGCGCGGTTGATGAGCTGTCCCCGGTCGTCGTTGTGGGCGCTCAGGGTGATGTTCGTCGGGTTCTGCACGTCCGGCGCGCACGCATCGGAGCCGAACCCGCCCATGGCCGACGAGACCACGCCGACGTGGAGGTCGACGACGGGCTTGAACTCGGCTTTACCCCTCGCGCACTCCTTGCCCTCCTCGGCGGCCGGATCGGCGCGGTCGCCCGTCGGCTTGCCGTCGCCATCGACGCAGTTCGGGGTGACGAGGCTGTGGATGAGGTCGGGGACCGCCTCGCTCAGGAGGGCCTGCTTGTCGCCCATGGAGCGTGAGTTGTCGATCACCAGGAGCAGGTCGAGCCTATCGATGGGGCCTACCCACACCGTGAGGGTGCCCGGATCGCGCGTCGGAGGGCCGAACTCGGGTGCTCCCTGCACGGTCTGGCAGGCCACCACGCAGGACACCACGACCGCCAACGCTGTTCTCATGTCCACCCCTCGAATGGCGACGCCGCCGGACGCGCGGTTCCGCGCCGATTCGATGGATAGTAGCCGTGGCTGCGCGATGTGAGCGCATCCTCTCGTCGATCCGCCTTGCCCCCGCGCGCCTCGCTTGCCGTGGCGTGTGCGAGGGAGACCGTTCTCACGGGGGCAACACGAAGGAGAAGACGGCGGTCTCGAGGACGGTGTTTCCCGGGAGCGCGAACCCGTTCGTGCGCCTGAGGGGGACGGAGGTCACAGAGGCGTGGAGCACGCGCGTCGCGGGGTCCCACGACTGCACGGTCCCGAAACCGCTGGTGTTGCCCGTCCAGGTATAGACGCCCGTCTTCGCGTAGGTCACCCTCGGGGTCGTCACGCTCCCGTCGGGGCCGGCCCACTGGATGTCGATCCGGTCCCCGCCCTTCGTGCCAATCACGGTGTAGCCCCCGATCAGCGGCCCCTTGCTCACGGTGGCGGTCCATCCCCCGTGGCTCGCGTGCGTCACGATCCCGTCGACGACGCTCGTTCTCACGATCTTCGCGCTGAAGAACGGGGGCGGGTGCACGCAGAGGTGGTTGCTCGCCGCGTTGCTCGTCTGATCCGCGGGGCAGGCATCGCACGAGGTCGAGCCCGCCGCCGGGGTCGAGGTGTTGTCCGGACACGCCGCGCAGGCTGCGCTGTTGACCGCGGTCGAGTAGGTGCCTCTCGGACACGCCACGCAGGTCGCGACGCTGACGTACGTGCCCGCCGCGCACGTCAACGGCGTGCACGCCGCCGCAGAGGCGGAGCCCGTCGCCGCCGTGGTCATCCCGGGGCCACACGGCGTGCACGCGGCGGCCCCGGACGTGTCGGAGTAGGTCCCCACGGGGCAAGCCCCGCAGGTGGAGCCTGCCGTGTAGTTGCCCGGGAGGCACAGCGGCGAGCAGAGACCCACGCGGCACGTGGCGCCCGGCGTCCCGCAGTCGGCGTCTTCCAGGCAGGGCTGCCGGAGCGCGCAGAGGGTGGGTGCCCCGACGCCGCAAGGACGCGGCACGGCACCGTCGCTCGGCGGGCTGGCGTCTGCCGCGTCCGCGTCCCCGGCGTCCGCGTCCCCGGCGTCGGTGACGGTCGCGTCGGTGACGGTCGCGTCGGTGACGGTCGCGTCCGCGTCCCCGGCGTCGGCGGCAGTCGCGTCGAGCGGAGTGCTCGGGGGGAGCTCAGGCGGGACTTCGATGGGCGCGGCGCTCGACCCCGGAGCCGCGGGCCTCGGCCCGGGCGCGGGGTCCGGCGGAGCCGCGCTGCACCCCACAAAGAGGGCCAGGCCGAGCGTGAGCGCGCCGAGCGCGCCGGCGGCGCCTGTGCGGGCGGAGAGCGGCGCGCCGGCCCTTCGGGTGTGGATCGTCGGAGAGCTGTTCACGGAGGGCTCCAGGTGCGTAGGGAGGGTAGCACCAAGGTCCTACGCCGCGGTAGGCGCGACCTTCCCTTGCGCGCGTCCCTCAGAGGCAGGTGAGCCCCTCGCGCGCGCAGCGGAGCGCGCGCTGCGCCTCGTAGAGCGATCGTGGCTCGAGCAACACGCCCTCGGCCTCCGTGAAGTCGACGGGAGCGCCCTGATCGAGCCTCGCCCACGTGGCGTTCGCGAAGCTCATGGGGCAGAGCAGCGCGGTCGCGCCCGGGTCGGACGTGCCGCCCAGCAGGTAGCCGTGGCCCCACTGGGCGCTCTCGATCGCGCACCCGAGCGCGGACGGGTGATTGGCCACGACGTGGGTATTCCAGAAGACGTGCTGCGTGCTCGTGAACCCCGCGCCGGTGCTCGTCGTGCCGCGGTTCACCGCCTGGAGCCACGCGCGATCGAGGCGCACGCCGTCGTAGAGGTTCGCGTGCGCCAGGTAGCGGTGCGAGTCGTCGCCGTACCGCGTGTTCACGCTGAGGTCGCGCAGGAACACCGTGCCGCTCGCCGCGTTGTTGATGATGAACCCGTGCCTCGCGCGCTCGGCCCGTGAGTCGCGCACGATCGTGTCGGAGCCCTGCACGTGGAAGAGATAGCCGTTTCCGCCGCCGCCTCGGTAGAGGGGGAATCCGAAGTTGCACGCGGACACGGTCACGCGGAACGAGGTCCCTCCCACCAAGATGCCGCTCGAGAGCACGTGCACGTTCTGGGTGTTCACCGCCGGCCGGAAGCTCTCCACGTCGTGGATCCAGGCGTCGTGCACGCGGTCGAGCTCGATCGCGCGCGAGGCGTGCACCTCGTACGCCGTCGTGCCCGGCGTGTTGTACGCCTCCTCGCTCGCCGGCTCGGTCACCGGCGAGGTGAGGTTCTCGGTCATCCCCACCGCGAGCGACTCGATCCCGACCTCGGCGAGGTACGCGCCGATGCGGTACACGCGGGCGCCGTCGCGCATCTTGACGGGGTAGTGGGTAGGCGCGTCGAGGTCGACCTTGCCGGCGGCCACGCCGGTGACGCGGCGCGCGTAGACGACGCCCCGGTACGAGGTGCTCGGCCACAGATCCGCGAGGCCCGAGGTGGCCGGATCCATGCGGTGCTCTGCGCGGAAGTCGTCGGTGGTGTCGGTGCGCACCGCCACGTAGTCGCCGGCCGCGAGCACGCCCGGATCTGCGACGTCGAGGCTCTTCGTGGGCGTGAGCGCGTCGGCGGTGAGCGGGTAGGTGGTCGTGCTCGCCGTGTCGTAGAGGTTGCCGCCGCCTCGGGCGGCGATCATCGCGCGGTTGCGCGCCTGGGTCGGATCGTCGAGCCAGAGGCGCGTCAGCTTCGGCCCGTCGCCGCGGAGCACGACCCCGCTGCAGCGGATCTCGAGCGCGCCGCCCGTGGGCGCCGGGAACGTGAGCCGGTAGAGCCCCGCGGGGACGCGCACCACGCCGCCGCCCGCGCCGCACGCCGCGGTGAGCGCCGCTTGGATCCCGGCCGTCGCGTCGGTCACGCCGTCGCCGAGCGCCGCGTCGACGGTGATCGTCGCCGCGCCTACGCCGTGCGGGGGCGGCGTGACGCCCTGGTGGTAGCCCGAGTACGCGAAATCGGGGAGCGCGCGCCCCTCCACGTCCGCCACGCCCCCCGCGTGGAGCGGGAGCCACCCGACCGGGAAGAGCGCGCTCCGCGGCCCGGGCGGAGCCGCGTCGGGCGGAGCCGCGTCGGGCGCCGCGCCGTCAGGGGCG
>DAORJJ010000661.1:0-3661 GCA_035439005.1 Polyangiaceae bacterium
CATCGGCTCGGCGGGCCCGGTCGTCGAGCGGAGCGAGGTCGGCGAGGCGATCGATCGCGGCGAGAACCCGCTCCTCGCGCGCGGTCCCGACGACCTCGACCGGCTCCTCCGCCTGGTCGCCGAGCGGCTGCCGCCGAGCACCCGCGCCATGCGCCGCTACCTCGGCGAGGAGCGCTGGAGACGCCGCGCCGCGCTCGTGGAGGTCTTCCGCGGCTGGGTCGACGCCGCCGCCTGCGACGGCGTGCCCACCGCGCTCGGCGCCCTCGACGCGCCGGCGCTCGTCATCCACGGCGGCAAGGACCGCGTGATCCACCCGTCGACGGGCCGGGCGCTGGCGGAGGGCCTCCCGCGCGCGAGGTACGCGCCGATGGCCTCGCTCGGGCACGTGCCCCAGCTCGAGGACCCGCGCCGCGTCGCCCGAGAGCTCGAGGCCTTCCTGTCGTCGCTGGCCTGAGGCGCGGAGGCCGCCGCGCTCGCTACGGCTTCGGCGGCGCGAGCCTCTCGAGCGTCGCGGACAGCTCCTCGCTGCGCTTGGCCTCGTCCTTCGCGGCGGTCTCCTCGGCGGCCTTCAGCTTCGTCAGGTGGTCCTCCGCCGCGACGACGCGCACGACGAACGGGTGGGCCTTGTCCTTCTCGGCCGTCAGGGTCTTCAGGTCCTCCCGCAGCCGCGCCAGCTCGGCCTCCGCGCGGGTCACGTCCTCGTGGGCTTTGGTCTTCGCGGCGCGCGCGAGCTCGACCGGCTTGGCCTTCGCGGCGGCGTCGGTGAGCACCTGGCGTTCGAAGGGCGAGAGCTCCGACTGGCGTGAGAGCTCCTCCAGCGTGGTCGCGCCGAGGCTGCGCAGCGCGGTGCGGGAGACGAGCCCCTCCACCGTCGTGACGGTCCTCGAGACGGTCTTCTTCGGCGCGAGGTCGAAGAGCCCGATGGGCAGGTTCCTCTCGGTGTCGTAGTCGACGCGGTCCGCGCCCTCGACGCGCCCGTTGTTCGCGACGTGGAAGGCGACCGCGACCTGCCGCGGGCGGCCCGAGTCGTTCTTGAGCACGTAGTCGCCCCGCACGGTGCGCAGGTAGTGCTGCTCGAGCGTGCCGGGCCGCGCCGCGAACACCACCCGCTGCGTGGCGTCGGTGGTCTTCAGGTTCTTGCGCGTCACCTCCACGTCGAGGTCGTCGGCGAAGGTGATGAACCGTCGCTCTCCCGGCCGAAGCCGACCCACCGCCGACTCTCCCGCGAAGCCGCCGTCGGCGAAGAACGCGATGACGCCGGGCGGGAGGGTCTGCTTGGTCTGGTTCACGAAGCGCACGCCGGCGCGCGGAGACGCGCCGCGGTCGTCGACCACCGTGATGGCCACCGAGTCGAGGGGCGCGCCGACGAAGGGCACGAGGGCCGAGCTGCGCGCGGCCAGATCGAGCCCCTGCTTCAGCACGTAGCGGAAGAGCGCGCCGCCCTCGATCGCGTCGGCCTGCGCGGTCTTCGCGAGGTTGCCCACGTCGAGCAGCGAGCTCGAGCCCGACCCCGACCCCGACCCGTAGCCGGATCCCGAGCCGTGGCCGATCGTGCCGATGCTGCCGAGGCCGATGCCCTCGCCGCGCCCGCCGCCGCCCTCTCCGACGCCGCTGAGGCCGAGGCCGCCCGCGCCGAACGACTCGTCGAGGTGATCGCCCCACATCCGGTCGGCCGAGTTGTCGAGCAGCTGGGGCACGGTGGAGGCGGGGTTGTCTGGCGTGCGGAGCTCGCGCCTCGCGTAGCGCGGCGCCGCCATCGGGAAGAGGAACGAGTCGGGCTGTCCGTTGACGAGCTCGACGTGGACGCCCCGCCAGCGCTCGTCTGTGTCGTTGTGGATGAGCGCCCACCCCTGCAAGAACGCCTTGTTGTCCGCGCCGAGCACGAGGCGGTAGGTCGTTCGCCAGATGGGGGCCTCGGCGAGGTACCCGAGCGTGACCGGGCCGTCGCTCGACGCGAGCACCTCGAGCAGCCGCGGGTTGCGCGCGCCCTGCGTGGACACGGCGTCGAGCGCCGTGCCGAGGCGCGCGAAGAACGCAGGATCGGTCGGCCGGACGCCCACGATCACGTCGTCGGGGAAGCGCTGCAGCTCGCCCGTGTCGGTCAAGACCAGCGCCACGAGGCTCGGCTCGTCGGCGGGCCTCGCGTCGTCGGCCTTGTCCTTGCCCGCGCCGTCCTTCTCGCGCGGCGCGCGCGGCGGGCGGGGCGCGTCGACGACGTCGACCAGGCGGCCCGTGGTGGGCGCGCCGTGCCGCGTGGTGACGACCACCTGCGCGCCGCGCATGGTGCCGAGGAGCGCGCGGAAGGTGAGGGGGCTCCCGTCGGCCGCGGGGAGCCCCGCCAGCGAGCGGGCCATGCCCGGGGTGACGCTGCTGGGGAACGCGAGCCCGGTCACCTCGGCCTTGCCGCCCTTCGAGAGCACGACCAGCGTCTTCAGCGCGTCGTCGAGGTGGCCCGGCGGCACGGGCAGCGACGTGCGCCCGCCCGCGACGCCCTCCCGCTCGAAGTAGCCGACGCCCACCTCGTAGAGGCGCACGCTCTTCAGCGGCAGGATGGGCACGTCCGCGCCTGGGCCGCGCGCCTCGGTGGCGGGCGCGCACGCGGCGAGCGAGCCGCAAGCGGCGAAAGCGGCGAGGCAGGAGGCGAGGCGGGGAGCGAGGCAGGAGGCGAAGCGGGTCCGTGTGTGCATGGGGGCCTTTCGGGGCATCGTAGACGTCACGTCGGCGCGGAAGTTCCCGACGCGCGGCAGGAACGCCGTCTTCGTCGTCAGGGGCGGAAGCTCTCGACCTCGCGCGCGCCGCCAAAGAGCGCGGCGCTCCCGGTGGGCAGCAGCACGAGCGAGGCGCTCGCGCGGGGCACCCTCGGCGCGATCTCTCTCGCGACCGCGCCGGTCACGGCGACCACCCGGGTCGCGCCCTGCGCGTCGGCCCCCGCGAGGAGCGCGGTCACGCCGCCCGCCTCCGGGCCCGGCACGGAGAGCGCCGTCGCGTTCGCGAGGAGGAGCCCGCTCGCTCCCTCGACGGCGAGAGGGGCGAGGGCGCAGGCCGAGGCGCACGTCACGTCGGCGACGCGCAGCCCTGGGGACGCCACGGCCACGCGCGAGGCGTCGAGCCGCGCGACCGCCACCCCGCTCGACGGCTCGGGGGGGAAGGCGAGGGGCGCGCCCACGAGCGCCGTCGACGCGAGCACCTCGAGCCCAGGCGCCGTGGCGCTCCCGCCCGCCACCACCACGCCGCGCCCGTCCATCCAGGCCGCGCCGGCGCCGAGCCTCGGGCTCGCCAGGCTGACCCACGACAGCGCCCCGTCCGCCGCGATGCGCAGCACCTTCGCGGTCGCCTCGCCGGCGCGGCGCGTGCCGCCCACGACGAACGCCACGCCGTCGCTGCCGTGCACGCCGAGGCCGCCCGCGACCTCCGCGAACGCGCCGCCGGCGGGCGCCTCGAGCGTCGTGGTCGACTGATCGGCGAAGTCGAAGACCGCCGCTTTGTCGGCGATGAGGAGGGCGCGAGTCCCGAAAATTATGACAGATTTCGGCGCGAAGGGGAGGGCAGGGGGGGACGCGAGGGGCGCGTAGTTCGCCAGGTTGTAGAGGGCCGTGCGCGCGCCGTCGACGCCGAGCACGTAGCGGTCGGCGAGCAGCGCGGTGAGCGCCGCCGGGGGCGG
>DAORJJ010000662.1:0-3656 GCA_035439005.1 Polyangiaceae bacterium
CGCGGGCGCCCCCGCGGCGCGCGCGATCGGCGATCGAGGTGTTGAGTCCTTCCTGGTCGGGCGAAATCTTGGTATTTCGTCAACGCGACAAGGAGTCCTCGTGAACCGATTTGCCGCCTCCGACACGCCCCTCGCGCCCGCCCGATCCCTCCTCGCAGTGGCGGTGCGGGCGCTCGCCGCGGCCCTCGCGCTGCTCCTCGTCCTCGCGGCGCGCCCCGCGAGCGCCGCCGTCGAGACCCGGCTGCTCCGCGTCGACCCTCGCGCTGGCCTGCGTGACGGCGCGCCGCTGCTCACGACGGTGGTCGAGCTCGTGCAGTTCTCGTCGCTGAGCGAGGTCGTCAGCAACAACGGGTGCGCGCCGCTGCGCGGCGACGCGTACCTGAACTGCCTCAGCGCCGCCGTCGAGGCTCCGGGCGCCATCGCCAAGCCGTTCCCCTTCCCGGACGCGCAGGCCCGGCTCTTCGTCCGCGTCGACGGCGCCGAGAGCCCCGCGACGTTCGTGAGCAAGACCGCCTGGGGCGCCGCCAAGAAGGACCCGCTCGTCGGCACCGCGTGGCTCATCGCGCTCGACGCCTCCAGCATGATGGGCGCCCGCTACCAAGACGCGCGCGAGGTCGCCAACCAGTTCATCGGCGCGCTCGGCCCGAACGACATCGCGAAGCTCATCATCTTCGACGACAAGCTGAACGCCTACCGCGCGAACACCGAGTGGACCGCCGCGCGCGACAAGGCGAAGCTCATCGCGATCCTCGCCGCGAACGGCAGCCCGTCGGCGTCGAGCGGCAGCGGTCGCCCGTTCGGCGGCCAGGTGAAGAACATCGCCCGCGCCTTTGGTGACCTCGGCAACAGCGGGAGCCTCCAGACCATCCCGATGATGCAGGCGATGGTGCTGCTCTCCAACGGCGCTGGCCGCGAGGACGGCGGCAGCGTGGCGGCCACGGCCGAGGTGATGAAGCAGTTCTTCAACAAGGGCCGCTTCCCCGAGGACAACAGCGCCTCTCCGAAGACGCCGCTGCCGGTCATCTCGGTCTACTTCCCGAACGCGCGCGGCTTCGTCAACGACAAGCTTTCGCTGAATGATTTCCAGTACATGCAGGACATCTCGAACCCCGAAATCGGGGGCTTCTTCGACATCGTCCAGGCGGGCCAGTCGGTCACCAAGGCGCGCACGATCGTGAAGCTCGTGAACGACCGGTTCGACAAGATGTGGGTCGTCAAGTGGAAGCTCGCGTGCCTCGCGCCCACCGTGGAGCAGTCGTTCACGCTCGCGTTCGACAACACGAAGCCGCCCATCAAGCCGGACGCCACCTTCAAGGAGGTGCCGCTCGGCGTGAACCCCACGCAGTGGCCGCTCGACCTCAACCTCGCGCAGACCAAGCTCGAGGCCGACGCGAACCCTCTCTACCCGGGCGGCACGTTCCGCGTGTACGGCAACTTCTGCTGGGGCGGCGACAAGACGCGGGCGGAGGCCTACTTCGTCCCCGCCGGCTCGCGGCCGGATCCGAACGTCAACCGGAACGACCCGCGCGTCGCCCAGCAGGCGATGCAGACCATCACCGCGCAGAACCTCCGAGGCGGGGCGCTCGAGGCCTCGGACACGTTCGTCTCGCTCCAGGTGCCGGACGACGAGAAGATCCTGGAGGGCAGCGGCGATCAGATGATCACGCGGCTCGTCCTCTACGACAACCGAGCGAAGCGCGCGAGCGGGTACGACGAGAAGACCGTCCTCACGCTGAAGGCGCAGAAGAAGCCCATGAACCTCCTGCTCATCGCGGGCATCGGCGGCGGCGTCGTCGTGATCCTGCTGCTGCTGGTCGTGCTGCTCCGCGGCGGCGGCGGCGGTGGCGGTGGCAAGCGAGGGCGCTCGGCGGCTCCGCCTCCCGCGCCGGTCGTGGCCGGTGGCCCGCCCCCCTACGGCGCGCCCCCCGGAGGCGGGTACGGCGCGCCTCCTGGCTACGGGGCGCCCGGCGGCTACGGCGGCCCTCCGCAGGGCGGTGGGTACGGGGGCGGAGGCTATGGCGCGGCGCCGGTGAACTCGCCCCCTTTAGCCTGAGCCCGGCGCCGGCACCGTCGGGGCTCGGGCCCGCGGCGGCGCCCGCGTACGGTGCGTCGCCCGCGCAGGTCGGTTATCCCGTCGCGGCCTCGGGGTCGGGTCCGCCCGCCGCGTACGGCGCACCGGCCACGCCTGCGCCGCCCCCGCTCGGGGCCGCGCGGGGCGCGACGCAGGGCGTGGTGATCGGGGAGGTGATTTGCCCTTCGTGCCGCCTCCCCACGATGACCACTCCCGGGGTCGCGTCGGTCTGCTTCTCGTGTGGGCAACCGCTTGGCGCGCCCGTCGCGGCGTCGGAGGCCCCCAAGGGCTACGCCTTGACGGGGGCCCTGCCGTCGGCCCTCGCGCCCCCCGTCGACCCCTACGGGGCCTCGAGCGCGCGCCTCGTCGGCCCCGCCGGGGACTTCCCCCTCACGGTCGCGGAGGCGGCGGTCGGCCGCGACCCCGCGCGCTGTCGGGTCGTGCTCACCGAGCCGCGGGTGAGCGGTGTCCACGCCCACGTCCGCTTGCTCGAAGGCGCCGTGCAGGTGCGCGATGGCGGCTCGAACAACGGCACCTACGTGGACGGCGCGCGCATCCCCGCGGAGGTCTGGGTTTCCGTCCGCGTCGGAGCCGAGGTACGCTTTGGCCCCGTGACCTTCACGGTGATGCGGTGACCGCGCCCCGAGACACGCTGGTCGAGCCCATCGCGGCCGAGCTCGCGTTCCGCACCGATCCGGGCCGCGATCCCGAGAAGCAGGTCAACGAAGACGCCGGCTTCCACAAGGCCACTCGCTTCGGGACGCTCTGCGTCGTGTGCGACGGGATGGGCGGCCACGCGAACGGCCAAGACGCGTCCGCCGCGGCGATCCGGGCGATCGAGGAGACCTTCGACGGCGCTCCCGCCGGGGCGAGCGGCCGCGACCTGCTCCGCGAGGGGATCACGCTCGGGCACAAGCGCATCCGCGAGCTCCCGCTCGCCGCGGGCGAGGCGCGGGCCGGCTCGACCGTCGTCGCGGTGCTCCTCACCCCTCACGGCGCCGAGATCGCCCACGTGGGCGACAGCCGGGTGCTGCTCATCTCGCGCGGCCGCATCCAGCAGCTCACCCGCGATCACTCGATGGTGCAGCTCATGGTCGAGGCGGGCATGATCCGGCCCGAGGAGGCCGCGACCCACCCCGACGCGAACAAGATCATGCGCGCCCTCGGTATCGCAGCCGAAGTCGAGGTGGAGCTCCGCCCCGAGCCGCTCGCGTTCTCGCCCGGCGACGTCTTCGTCCTCGCCAGCGACGGGCTCACCGATCTGGTGAAGGACACCGAGATCTTCACGATGGCCGGCCAGCTCCCGCTCGACCAGGCCGCAGGTCAGCTCGTCGATCTCGCCAACGCGCGCGGTGGGCACGACAACATCACGGTGCTGCTCGCACGCGCGCGCGAGGCGTCGACGTCCTCGGCGGGGGCGACCCTCGTCTCCGAGGGCGTGGGCACATTGCCCGACCCGCCGGCGGAGCGACCCGGCGCCACGGTGCTCGCCGCCCCGCTCCCGATGCCCGGGCCGCCGGGCTCGCCCGCCGCCGCCACGGTCCCGGTCGCGCCTGCGCTCGCCGTCGCTCCGGGGGTCGCGCCC
>DAORJJ010000663.1:0-3651 GCA_035439005.1 Polyangiaceae bacterium
CGGGGCCCCCGACACCGGGACCCGCGCGCCTGCAGGCCGCCCCGCTCGTGCAGTCGGGCGACGCGACCTCCTCGTCCGCGGTGGTGTGGGCAAAGGCGACGGGCGCGCACGCCGAGCGCGGAGGGCGGCTCGTGGTGGACGTGACGGGCGTCGACGACCCGGGCTTCGCCCGAGCGCGCCGCTTCACCGGCCCGGCCGCCACGCCCGAGACCGACTTCACCGCCCAGCTCGCCCTCCGCGACCTGCCCGCGGGCGCGCCCCTCCTCTACCGCGCCGGCTTCGGCGAGCCGACGCCGGCGGGGATGACCGTAGGCCGGACGCGCACCGCCGCCGTCGACGACCGCGAGCTGCGCTTCGTCTGGTCGGGCGACACGGTGGGCCAGGGCTGGGGCATCGACCCGGCGCGCGGGGGCCTGGCGGCCTACGGCGCGATGCGCGCGCTGGCGCCCGACTTCTTCGTGCACGTGGGCGACATGATCTACGCCGACTCGCCGCTCGTCGCCGAGGTGCCGCTCGACGACGGCACGGTCTGGAGAAACCTCGTCACGCCAGCCAAGCAGCGCGTGGCCGAGACCCTCGACGACTTCCGGGGGTGCTTCGCGTACCCGTTCCTGTGCGCGGAGTTCCAGCGGTTCGCGCGCGAGGTGCCGCTCTACGCGATCTGGGACGACCACGAGGTCTTCAACGACTGGTGGCCGGGCGCCGTCCGCGACGACGCGCGCGCCACGGAGCAGCGCGCCGACGTGCTCGCGCGCCACGCCCTCCGCGCGATGCGCGAGTACGTGCCCCTGCGCCCGAGCGCGCGCCTGTACCGCAGCGTCCGCTGGGGCGCGGGGGCCGAGCTCTTCTTTCTCGACGGCCGCAGCTACCGGAGCCCGGACGGCGAGAACCTCGAGCCGGAGGGCTCGGCGTTCTGGGGCGACGAGCAGCTCGCCTGGCTCACGCGGGGCCTCACCACGTCGACGGCCACGTGGAAGGTCGTCGCCACCGACATGCCGCTCGGTCTCGTCCTGCCCCACACGGCCGCGACCGAGCGCGGGCGCGCCACGCAAGAGGGCTTCGGGCAGAGCGACGGGCCCCCGCTTGGCCGTGAGCGCGAGCTGGCCAGGCTGCTCTCGGCCTGCCGCGCGGCCGGGGTGCACAACCTGCTCTTCCTCACCGCCGACGTGCACTACGCCGCGGTGCACCGTTTCACGCCAGAGCGTGCATTTTTCAAAGATTTCAACACCTTCCACGAGTGCGTCGCGGGACCTCTCCACGCGTCGAGCTTCCCCCCGAAGCGGACGGATGGCACGTTCGGGCCCGAGGTGCTCTTCCAGGTCGCCGAGCCCGTCGCCTCCGGCTCCGGACCGCACCAGGACCGGCAGAGCTTCGGCGTGGTGCACGTCGCGCGCGGCACCCACGCGCTGACCGTGACGCTCCGCTCCGGGCGAGGCGCGCTCCTCCACGAGGTGACGCTGCAGCCTCGCGGACCTCGCTGACTGGCCGCGCCGCCCTCGCGCACGCGCACGGCGGAATTTGCTACTATGGGTGGAGCCTTTGATTCCCTCGTCCGAGACCGTCGCGAGCAAGGCCGCCCCCGCCAAGCGGGTCGCGGGCGCGCGCCTCCGCGCCGTCTCCGGCCCCGGCAAGGACCGAGGGCTCTCGCTGACCCGCGCGACCGCGACCGTAGGGCGCCACGCGACCTGCGATCTGGCCCTCCCCGATCCCCGGGTGAGCGGCGTGCACCTGCAGGTGTCGGTCGAGGGGGCGTCCATCCGCGTGCGCGACCAGCAGAGCACCAACGGGACGTGGCTCGGGGGGGCGCGCGTCCGCGATCTCGACGTCCCCATCGGGACCGAGCTGCTCGTGGGCGACACGGTCCTCCTCGTGGAGGCCGACCCATCCGCCCAGGCGCAGGAGGAGCCGCGCGACGAGGGGTTCGGCGCGCTCGTCGGCACCTCGCGAGCCATGCGTGAGCTGTTCGCGCTGCTCACCCGGGTCGCCTCGAAGGACCTCACGATCCTCCTCCTGGGCGAGACGGGCACGGGCAAGGAGGAGGTGGCGCGCGCGGTCCACGCGGCGTCGCCGCGGGCGGCTGGCCCCTTCACGGTCGTCGACTGCACCGCGCTCCCGGAGTCGCTGGCCGACGCGCTCCTCTTCGGCTTCGAGCGCGGCTCCTTCACCGGCGCGAGCGAGCGGCGCGCGGGGTTCTTCGAGGCCGCGCAGGGCGGCACCCTGCTCCTCGACGAGGTCGGCGAGCTCGCCCCCGCGCTCCAGGCCAAATTCCTCCGCGTGCTCGAGCGACGCGAGGCCGTGCGGGTCGGCAGCCAGACGCCGCTCCCGCTCGACGTGCGCGTCATCGCCGCCACGAACCGCGACCTGCGGCTCGAGATCGAGCGCGGGCGCTTCCGGGAAGATCTCTACTTCCGCTTGGCGGGAGTGCGCGTGACCCTCCCGCCGCTCCGCGAGCGCCCCGAGGACATCCCGCTCCTCTGCCGGACGATCCTCGCGCGGAGCGGGAGCGAGGCGATGATCGAGCACGAGGCGCTCGGCTACCTCGCCGAGCAGACCTGGCCGGGGAACGTCCGCGAGCTGGCGAACGCGCTCCACCGGGGCGCCGCGCTCACGGACGACGGCATCATCCGGCGCGGCGACGTGTCGGGCGAAGGGTTCGGCGCGCGCGCCGACGCCGCACCCCCGAGCCAGATCGTCGGCACGTTCGCCGAGGCGAAGGAGCACACGATCGCGCGCTTCGAGCGCGATTACCTCGCGGTGCTCATGCGGCGCTGCCGCGGGAACCTCTCGCGCGCCGCGCGCGAGGCCGACGTGGCGCGCCACCACCTGCGCGACCTCCTGAAGAAGCGAGGCCTCTACGGCCTGGACCACGGCGATGAGTGAGCGCCGCCGCGCGCGCGCACGGTGGGCCACGGCGACCCTCGCCGCGCTCGCCTTCACGAGCGCGCACGTGGGGGCGCGCGCCGCGGAGCCGAGCGACGTCGAGTCGCTCCGCGCCGCCTTCACGGCCGCCTACGAGGAGGAGTCCCGCGGGAACGTCGCGGCGGCGCTTTCCATGTTCCGCGCGGTGCAGCGCGAGCGCGACACCGCGTCCGTGCGCTACCGCGTGGCGGCCTGCCTGGACGCCCTCGCCCGACGCCCCGAGGCGCTCGCCGCGTACCGCTCCGTGAGCGAGGTGGCCCGCCCCGGGGACGCCGCCGTCGTCGAGAGCGCCCGGGCGCGCGCGCAGGCCCTCGTCCTCGAGCTCTCGGAGCTCTCGGTCGAGATCGACGGCGCCGCCGCGGGCGTGGTCGAGCTGTCCGTCGACGGCAAGCCCGTCGCCGTCACGAACCACCGCGCGACCCTCACGCTCGAGCCAGGCTCGCACAGCGTCGCGGTGCGGAGAGGGAGCGAGGCGCCGGTGCCGATCCACGTGACGCTCTCCGCCGGCAAGCCCACGGTGGTGGTCGTCGGGTTGCGCGGTGAGCGCATCGAGCGGACCCGCAAGGCCGAGACGGGACCCGCGCCGACCGAGCGCGGCGCGACGAGCCGCGCCTCCGCCGCCCTCGCCCTCGGCGCGGGCGCCGCCCTGCTCGCGGGCTGCGCGGTGGCGGTGGCCGTGCGCGAGTCCTCCATCTCCACCATCGAGGAGACGTGCCCGAGCGGGGTGTGCTC
>DAORJJ010000664.1:0-3650 GCA_035439005.1 Polyangiaceae bacterium
GCGGGCCGGGCACGGACGACGACGGGCCTCGGTCCGTAAATCAACAGGCTGCTACTAGCTCCGAGCCGGCTCGGTCCGCGCTCGCCCGGGGCGGCTACGGGCGGCGCCCGCTCGCGAGCGGCGCCGCCTTCGCCTTGGCCTTCGGGCTGGCCCGCGTCGCGCCGGCCTTCACGGGCGCGCGCGCCCGATCGAGCACGGGCGCGAGGTAGCGCCCGGTGTGCGACGTGGGGTGGGCGGCGATCGTCTCGGGGGTGCCCACCGCCACGAGCTCGCCGCCGCGCTCGCCGCCGTCCGGGCCGATGTCGATCACCCAGTCGGCGCACGCCACCACGTCGAGGTTGTGCTCGATGACGACCACCGTGTTGCCGCGATCGGCCAGGCCTTGCAGGGCCACGAGGAGCACCTCGATGTCCCCAAAGTGGAGGCCGGTTGTGGGCTCGTCGAGCACGTAGAGGGTCTGCCCGGTCGCCGTGCGGGCGAGCTCCCGCGCGAGCTTCACGCGCTGCGCTTCGCCACCCGAGAGCGTGGTCGCCGCCTGCCCGAGCGTGAGGTAGCCGAGGCCGACCCGCGCGAGGGCCTCGAGGCGCACCCGCACGTTGGGGAGCGTGTCGAACGTGCCGAGCGCGGCCTCCACGGTGAGGTCGAGCGCGTCGGCCACCGAGAGCCCGCGATACTTGATTTCAAGGGTCTCGCGGTTGTAGCGGCGCCCCGAGCAGGCGTCGCACGCGACGAAGAGGTCGGGCAGGAAGTGCATCTCCACGCGGAGGACGCCGTCGCCCTGGCACGCCTCGCAGCGCCCGCCCTTCACGTTGAACGAGAACCGCCCGGGCTTGTAGCCGCGCGCGCGGGCCTCCGGCAGCGACGCGTAGAGCTCGCGGAGCAGCGCGAACACGCCCGTGTAGGTGGCGGGGTTCGAGCGCGGCGTGCGGCCGATCGGGGCCTGGTCGATGCTCACGACCTTGTCGATGAGGTCGAGCCCGAGCACCTTGTCGCACTCCCCCACGGCGCGCTGCGCGCCGTATTTCACCGAGCGGACGGCCGGCAGCAGCGTGTCGACCACGAGGCTCGATTTGCCCGAGCCCGACACCCCGGTGAAGCAGGTGAAGAGGCCGAGCGGGATGTCGACGTCGACGTTCTTCAGGTTGTGCGCGCGCGCCCCGATGATGGAGAGGTTTCCCGTGCGCGCCTTCCTTCGGGCGGTTGGGAGGGCGAGCGCGCGCTCGCCGGAGAGCCACGGGCCCGTGACCGACGCGGGGTTCGCCATGAGCGCCGCTGGCGTGCCCTCGGCGACCACGTGGCCGCCGTGCACGCCGGCGCCTGGGCCGAGGTCGACGACGTGGTCGGCCGCGAGGATGGCCTCGCGGTCATGCTCGACGACGAGCACCGTGTTGCCGAGGTCGCGGAGGCGGAGCTGGGCCTCGATGAGGCGCGCGTTGTCGCGCGCGTGGAGCCCCACGGACGGCTCGTCGAGCACGTAGAGCACCCCGACCAGCGCCGCGCCGATCTGCGTCGCGAGGCGGATGCGCTGGCCCTCGCCGCTGGAGAGCGTCTGGGCGCTGCGGTCGAGCGAGAGGTACCCGAGGCCCACCTCCACGAGGAAGCCGATGCGGGCGCCGATCGCCTTGAGGAGCGGCTCGGCGATCGTGCGCTCGCGCGGCGTCAGCGCGGTCGTGTCGGCCTCGAGCTCGCGCACGAGGGTCGCGAGGCGCTCGAGCGGCATGGTGCCGAGCGTGGCGATGTCGCGGCCCGCGAGGCGCACCGCCAGCGCCTCTGGGCGTAGCCGGCGGCCCGCGCAGGAGGCGCACGCGCGCACCTCGGAGAACCGCCCGAGATCGTCGTCAGCGATGGCGCCCTCGGCCTCGTCGGGGTCGGGGTCGTCGCCCTCGCGCTCGGGCAGCGCCTGCCCGGAGAGCCGCGCCTCGAGCCGCGGGACGATGCCCTCGTACCCGCTCGCCGCGGCCTTCTTCTTCGAGCCCCCCTTCTTGCCCGCGGCGGGGGCGGCGCCGAAGAGCAGCGCCTCACGGTGCGCCTCCGGGAGCTCTCCCCACGGCACGTCGGCGTCCACCGAGAGCGCCGCAGTGGCGCGGGCGCACTCCATCGCGAGGGCGACGCTGCCGCGCCGGCCCCACGCGAGCACGACGCCCTCGCGCAGCGTGCGGGAGGGATCTCCGATGAGGCGCCGGGGCTCGATGGCCGTGCGCGAGCCGAGCCCGTCGCACGCGGGGCAGGCGCCGTGCGGGCCGTTGAACGAGAAGAGCCGAGGCTCGATGGGCGGCAGCGAGATGCCGCAGTCGACGCAGGCGAAGCGCTCCGAGAGCCAGATGGGCTCGCCCTCGGCCGGGAGCGCGAGGAGGCGGCCCTCGCCCAGCTTCAGCGCGAGCTCGACGCTGTCGGTGAGCCGGCCGAGGACGCCCTCCTTCAGCACCACGCGGTCGACGACCACGTCGAGGTCGTGCGGCCGGGCGCGATCGAGCCCGAGGTCGTCGCCGAGGTCGACGAGCTGCCCGTCGATGCGCGCGCGGACGAAGCCCTCACGGCGCAGGCGCTCGAGCTCGAGCTTGAGCTCGCCCTTGCGCGCGCGGCAAATGGGGGCGAGCACCGAGAGCCGCGTGCCCTCGCCGAGGCCCGCGATGCGATCGGTGATCTGCTGGACGGTCTGGGCCTCGATGCGCTTGCCGCAGCTCGGGCAGTGGGGCACGCCGACGCGCGCGAAGAGCAGGCGCAGGTAGTCGGCGATCTCCGTGACGGTGCCCACGGTCGAGCGCGGGGAGCGCGAGAGCGGCCGCTGCTCGATCGCGATGGCCGGCGAGAGGCCGTCGATGCGCTCGACGTCCGGCTTGCCGAGCTGCTCGAGGAACTGCCGCGCGTAGGCCGAGAGCGACTCGACGTAGCGGCGCTGCCCTTCGGCGTAGATGGTGTCGAACGCGAGCGACGACTTGCCCGAGCCGCTCGGCCCGGTGAAGACGACCAGCTTGCCGCGAGGGAGCGACAGCGAGACGTTCTTCAGGTTGTGCTCCCGCGCGCCGACGACGACGAGGCGGTCCATGGTCACTGCAGTTACCACGCTTTGAGGTGTGTCGCGAGCGTTGGTGGGCGCAACTTCGTGAAACGGAAGGAGAAGTCGGCCCTCTACTGCCTAATGGTCAGTGGCCTGTGCACATGGCGTCGACCTTCGCTTGGCACCGCTGGCGAAAGCAGAGGCCGCACTCGCCGCGCCCGCGCGCCTCGCAGCCGCGGCACGCCGCCTCGTAGCACTGGCTCACGAGGCCCACGGCCAGCGCCGACGAGGGCGCCATGGCGGCGGTGCAGCGACACTCGCACGGCGTGTCGCCCTTGCACGCGCGGTAACACTCCAGGGTCGCCGCGCAGCCGGCCGTGCCCCCGGGCGTGGTGGGCGCGCCGCAGGCCTTGCGGGTCGCCTCCTCGAAGCCGCAGAAGGCGATGTTCTCGCAGGTCGGGCCGCGCATCATGAGGCAGCCGACGACGGGGCCCGCCTCGCACCGCGAGGCCCAGCCCGGATCGGCCTCGAAGCCGCACGCGGCGCCGAGCTTGCCGGCCTCGATGCACGCGGCGCGCTTGCCCGGGGGGCCGCGGAGATCGCCGCACGCGCGGATGATCTCGAGGGTGGCGGCCTCCGACGCGGAGTACTG
>DAORJJ010000665.1:0-3649 GCA_035439005.1 Polyangiaceae bacterium
AGGAGGGTTGTAATAGTGCGGGCGAGGCGCCGTCGCCCTTCGCCGTCGGGACGGCGGGCGTGCTCGCGCTCGGCCTCGCGCGGCGGCGGCGGCGGCCCTCCGGCGGGGAGCGTTCGCGCGGGCGATGAAGCGGCGCGCGCTCGGACAGTCCGGCGCGACGCTGCCCGTGATCGGCCAGGGCACGTGGCGCCTCGAGGCGTCCCCGCGCGGCGACGCGGTGCGGGCCCTGCGCCGGGGCTTCGAGCTGGGGATGACCCACGTCGACACGGCGGAGGTGTACGGCCGCGGCGTCGTCGAGGAGATCGTGGGCGAGGCCATCGCCGGCCGGAGGACCGAGGTGTTCGTCACGTCCAAGGTGCAGGCCGACCACGCGACGTACGCGGGCGTGGTGCTCGCGTGCGAGCGCTCGCTGCGGCGCCTGCGCACCGACCACATCGATCTCTACCTCTTGCACCGGCCGAGCGAGATCCCGTTCACGATGACGCTGCGCGCGCTCCAGACCCTCCGTCGCGAGGGAAAAATCAGACATATTGGGGTGAGCAATTTCGACATCGCCGAGCTGGAGGAGGCGTGCGCCCTCGCCGAGCCAGGCGAGATCGTCGCAAACCAGCTCCTCTACCACCTGGGCGAGCGCGACATCGAGCACGTGCTCCTCCCCATGTGCGAGCGTCTCGGCGTCGCGGTCGTCGGCGCCTCGCCCTTCGCCTCGGGCGAGCTCGTCGCGCCCAGCGCCGAGAGCGCCGCGGTGCTCGCCGACATCGCCGCCGACCACCGCGTGAGCCCGCGGGCGGTGGCCCTCGCGTTCCTCGTGCGCCGCGGCTCCCTGTTCACGATCCCCAAGGCCACGACGCTCGCGCACGTTGAGGAGAACGCGGCCGCGGGCCAGATCACGCTGAGCGAGCGCGAGATCGTGGAGCTCGATCTCGCCTTTCCGCTCGGGGCGCCGCGCTCGCGCCTGCCGACGGTCTAGGCGGCTCGCTCCACACACACGGCGCGGCGACGCTAGCGGTCGAAGCCGACCTCGCGGCCGAGCTGGGCCACGAAGGCGCGCATGAAGGCGACGCGCTCCTCCGCCTGGGCCCTCGCCGAGGCGGTGTGGAGCAGCGCGGGAATGCGGAAGAGCTTCCGCTCGAAGTGGTCGAGGGCGAAGGCCTTGTCGTCGAGCGGGCGCGCGCGCGCGAGCGGGTCCTGCGGGTCGTAGAGGCGCGAGCCCATCTCCGCGGCCGTGGCGATGCACCTCGCCACGCCGATGGCCCCGATCGCGTCGAGGCGATCGGCGTCCTGGAGGATCTTGCCCTCCAGCGAGCCCGGGACGACGCCCTTCGAGAAGGCGTGATCGCGGATCGCGTCGGCGACGCGCTCGACGAACACCGCCTCGGCGCCCGCGCCGCGGAGGACGCGAGCCGCCTCCTCCGCGCACAGATCCCCCGAGCGCGCGGAGTCGGGGTGGTTCTTCGGGAGGTTCACGAGCTCGTGGAGCAGGGCCGCCGCCCGGCACACGTCGCGGTCGGCGCCCTCTCGCTCCGCGAGGCGCTCGGCCGTGCGGAGCACCCGCTCGACGTGGGAGAGGTCGTGGCTCGGAGGGGCGACCAACAGGGCCCGCTCGACCTCCGCGCGCGCGACCGCCTCGAGCTCGGGCGTCACGGCTTGCGGCGCTGCTCGGGGCCGTCGACCCACTTGGACCCGTAGATGGGTCGTTCGAACCGGACGAGGTCGTCGAGCAGCGCGTCGGGCTCGGTGTTCGAAACGAAGAGGCCCTCGTGCTCCGACGTGGCGAAGCCCTCGGCGACCGTGTGGCGCACGAGCGCGCGCAGCGGCCCGAAGTAGCCGCCGACGTCGAGCAGGCCGATGGGCTTCTCGTGAAGGCCCACCTGAGACCAGGTGAGCACCTCGAAGAGCTCGTCGTAGGTGCCGAGCCCGCCGGGGAGGGCGATGAACGCGTCCGCGCGCTCGATCATGCGCTCCTTGCGGGTGTGCATGGTGTCGACGAGGTGCAGCTCGGTGAGGCGGGGGTGCCCGACCTCCTTGGCCTCGAGCCACCGCGGCAGGATGCCCACGGCGTCGCCGCCCCCCTCGAGGACGGCATCCGCCACCTTCCCCATGAGGCCCACGCTCGCGCCGCCGTAGACGAGCCGGATACGGCGCCGGGCGAGGGCCCGCCCGAGCTCGACGGCCGCGCGGGCGTATTCTGGGCGGTTTCCGGGCCTGGACCCGCAGTAGACGCACACGCTTTCGAGGGATCTTCGCAATGGGTACCTGGGGCCATCCTACGCTGGTCCCACCGGCGCACAAACGGCGTATCCTGCGGGCATGCCCGCGGATGACTTCGGCCTGGTCGGCGCGACGATCGACCAGCTGCGCTTCGAGAAGGTCGTCGACGGCGGCGGCTTTGGCCTGGTCTACAAGGCGACCCACGAAGGCCTCGGCGAGCCCGTCGCCGTGAAGTGCCTGCGCCTGCACTCCACGGTCGACGACGAGATGACCGAGCAGTTCATGCAGCGGTTCAAGGACGAGACCCGCATCTTGTACCGGCTGAGCCAGGGCTCGCTCGACATCGTGCGGGGCATCTCGAGCGGTACGCTCACGTCTCCGAAGACCGGAGAGAGCGTCCCCTACATGGTGCTCGAGTGGCTCGACGGGCACCCGCTCTCGCGCGAGCTGAAGGCGCGCGTCACCGCGAAGAAGCCCTACACCCTGGAGGAGGCCATGAAGCTCCTCGATCCGGCGTTCTCCGCGCTCGCGCACGCGCACGCGCAGGGCATCGTTCACCGCGACATCAGGCCGGGCAACCTGTTCTTCACGCGCACTCGCGACGGCTCGATGCGCATCAAGGTGCTCGACTTCGGGCTCGCGAAGATCTTCGAGCCCACGCTCGGCGTCGTGGCGAGCGTGCAGACCATGGGCGGCATCGCGCTGTGCTCGCCGTCGTACGGCGCGCCGGAGCAGTTCCTGCGGCGCTTCGGCCCGCTCGGCCCGTGGACCGACGTGTACGCGCTCGCGCTGCTCCTGCTCGAGCTCTTGGCGATGAAGAAGGTGCGCCACGCGGAGGGCCTCGCCCAGGCGCTCGCCAAGGCCGTCGAGAAGGAGACCGCCTCGCCCACCCCCGCGAGCCTCGGCATCACGGTCCCGCCGCAGGTCTCGGCGGTGCTGGAGCGCGCGGTCGATCGCGAGACCCACGTACGCCCCGCGGACGCGGGCAAGCTCCGCGACGAGCTGCTCGCGGCCATGGCGGAGGCGAAGGCGGAGGCCGAGGCGAAGGCGAAGGCCGAGGCCGAGGCCGAGGCGAAGCGGAGCGTGCCGCCGCCCGCGGCCGCGAAGGCCCCGAGCGACTCGGCGGGGCTGAACGTGACCGTGGCCATGGCCGACCGCGATCGCGCGTTCGCGCTCGCGCGGGCCGGGGCCTTCGGTGCGCCCGCGAGCGGTGGACCGGGCAACCTCGCGTCGCTCGCGCAGACCGCGATGCTCCCGCCGGGCGCCTTCGGGTACGCCGCGCCCACGCCGTCGAGTCCCCCGCCTTCGATGGCGCCGGCCCAGCGCGCGCCCACGCCCGGGCAGGCGCAGCCAGGTCAGGTAAAAGCCGATCAGCTGCCACATGGCGTCCAGCCCCAGGCAGCCGGGCATCACCGGGTCGGTCTCGAAGTGGCAGCCG
>DAORJJ010000666.1:0-3645 GCA_035439005.1 Polyangiaceae bacterium
AGCACCGACCACGGCGTGCCGTGGAATTGCACGTCGGCGACGCGCTTCTTGTCGACGAGCACGCGCTCGACGCCTTGCGCGCTCGCGGCGCGCGCGAACGGCCGCGAGGCTGGCCAGGGCCAGGAACACGATGCTCGACCCCAGCGTCAGCCGGTCGTCGGCGGTCATTCGGTGGTCACTGGCGTGCCGCTCCTCGAGCGCGCGCGCGCTCGCCGGCGATTGAACCCGAGCCGCGCCGCCCCCGTCCAGCGCTTCCACCGTCGGCTCTCGTCTTCGACGCATGCGACTCCCTCTCCCTGTCTGCGGTCGTCGCCGCGCGCGCGACGTGCAGTCACGGACGGGCGAGCGGGCCCGCTCCGACGCCTGGAGCACGCTCCGTGCCACGGCACGCGGCGGGCGCGACGCGCGCGCGCAAGGCGCCCCCGCGTGCACCCGGATGCACACGCGTGCACGCCCGTGCACCCCGCGCCCACGTGTGGCGCCTTTCGGCGAGGGTCACGGTCCACTACACTCGCGCGCGTGTCCCCTGCCGCACCGCCGTCGAGCGCCGTGACCGTGCTGGAGCGCGTGGCCACGCTCGAGGCCGAGCACCGCCGCCTCGTCGCCGAGCTCGAGGTCGCCAAGGCCGAGGCGACGGCCGCGATGGCGCGCATGGCGGGGGCGCCGCCCAGGAGGGCCGACGTGCCCATGGGCACGGTCTGGGGCGTCGTGACCATCGTCGTGGCGCTCGCCCTGCTCGGCAGCGGCACCGTGGCCTTCTGGATCGTGGGCGTCTCCCAGGTCGGCGTGCGCGCGTCGGGGCGCCTGTGAGGGCCCGATGAGCGAGCCTTTTCGCGACGACGCCGGCGCGCTCGGCGAGCGCGTCGCGCAGCTCGAGGCGTCCAACGCCGCCTTGCGCGCCGAGATCGCGCGGGTCCGGGCGTCGGTGGCGCCGCCCTCGCCGCTCCGCCGCCTGCGCGCGCCCGCGCTGGTCCTCGCGCTCGGGCTCGCGCTCGCGGCGCTGAACACGGTCCGCCTGGTCCAGATCCTCGCGCGCCCGCCCGTGCACGAGCCGCTGTGAGCGGGCGCGTGCTAGTTCGCCACGCATGTTCGCGCGCCGCCTCGGGTCTCTCGCTCTCCGCCTCCCGCTCGCCTCTCGCCTCGCCGTGTCGCTCGCCGCGCTCGCGGCCCTGAGCATCGCGGGCTGCCACGCCCCCGCGCCCTCGTACGCGGCAGCCGCTCCCCGCGCCTCGGTCGCAGGCCCGCGCCCTGCCCAGCCCGCGCCGCTCGCCGCGCGCGCGTTCTCCCCGCGCCCTGCGGGCGCGAGCCCGGTGACCTTCGCGCGCATCGCCAAGTTCCCCGAGCCCGGCTGGCGCGTGCCGTCGCGCTTCTCTTTCCGCGCGGGCCCCACCAAGCTCACCTACCTCGCGAGCGAGACCGGCGACGACGTGCTCTCCCTCTTCGAGCTCGACCACGGCACCGGCGCCGCGCGCGTGCTCCTGCGGGCGCAGGATCTGCTCGGCCAAAAGACGGGCGCGCTCTCCAAGGAAGAAGAGCTGCGCCGCGAGCGCCAGCGCCTGCGCACGAAGGGGATCACGTCGTACGTGGTGGCGAAGACCGGCGGGCGCATCGCCGTGCCGCTCGGCGGCGACGTGTACCTGCGCGAGCCAGGCGGCGCCGTGCGCGCCGTCACCCACACCCCCGAGGCGGAGCTCGACCCCAAGCTGTGCGACGACGGCTCGCGCGTGGGCTACGTGCGCGGCGCCGAGCTCTACGTGACCGACCTCGCCACCGGCAAGGAGACCGCGGTGAGCGCGCGCGCAGGCCGCGCGAAGCCGCACGTCACGCGTGGGCAGTCCGACTACAACGCGCAGGAGGAGTTCGGCGAGTCGTCCGGGTGGTGGTTCTCGCCCGACTGCCGGTCGGTCGCGTACCTCGAGGTCGACGACAGCGCCGTCGAGGAGGTCCTCGTGCCGGGCTTCCGCCAGGGCGAGGCCTCGCACGATCCGCAGCGCTACCCGCGCCCCGGCAAGCCCAACCCGAAGGTGCGCGTGCTCGTCGCGAGCCTCGCCGGCGGCGCCCCGCGCGCGGTGCCCCTGCCCGACCTCGAGGGGCACTACCTCGTGGACTTCTCGTGGGAGCCCTCGTCGGCCGGGCTCTCGTTCCAGGCGCTCCCGCGGGACCAGCGCTCCCGCGCGTTCGTGCGGGTCGACGCGCGCACGCTCGCCCACACGACCCGCGAGCTCGAGCGCTCGCCGCGCTACGTCGAGGCGCATGGCATCGAGCGCCTCGAGGGCAGCGCGGGCTTCTTCACGCTCGCCACGCACGAGGGCCACGCGCACCTCGAGCTGCGCGACGGCGCGGGCGTGCTCGAGCGCACGCTCACCCACGGCCCGTGGGACGTCACCGAGATCGCCGCCGTCGACGAGAAGGCGCGCGAGGTCTTCTTCGTCGCCACGAAGGAGAGCCCGCTCGAGCGCCACCTCTACGCCGTGTCGTACGAGCCCGGCGCGGGCTTCGCCGAGCCGCGGCGGCTCACGCGGGAGGCGGGTGTCCACGCGCCGCTCGTCGACGCGCGCTCGGGCAAATGGGTCGACGTGCACTCTGCACGCGATCGCGCGCCGGCGGTGCAGCTCCGCGGGGCGAAGGGCGAGCTCGTGCGCGACCTCACTCCAGCGGCCGATCCCGAGATCGCCGCGCTCCACGTGCGCCCGCTCGAGCCGCTCAAGGTCGTCACGGCCGACGGCACGACCCTCCACGGCAACCTGCTCCGGCCTCGCGATCTCGACCCCGCGCGCCTCTACCCGGTGGTCGTCATGGTGTACGGCGGTCCGGGCGTGCAGACCGTGGTGAACCGCTGGGCGCCCAAGCTCCTCTGGCAGCACCTCGCCGATCGCGGCTTCTTCGTCGTGCAGCTCGACAACCGCGGCAGCGCGGGGCGCGGCGTCGACTTCGCGAGCGCCACGTACGGCAAGCTCGGCGACCTCGAGCTGCGAGACCAGCTCGAGGGGCTCGAGGCGATCAAGGCGCTCCCGGGGGTCGACCCCACGCGCGTGGGCATCTACGGCGTGAGCTACGGCGGCACGATGACCCTCCAGGCGATGCTGCGCGCGCCCGGGAAATACAAGGCCGGCGTCGCCGAGGCCGCGGTCGTCGACTGGTCCTACTACGACAGCGGCTACACCGAGCGCTACCTCGGCCCGTGGTCCCCCGGCGCGGCGAGCTACGCCGACACCGAGCTCTCGCGCCACGCCGGCGCGCTCACCGGGCGCCTCCTCGTGATGCACGGCCTCATGGACGAGAACGTGCACTTCGCAAACACCGCGAAGCTCGTCGACGCCCTCGTGGCGGCGCAGAAGCCGTTCGACCTCTTCGTGTTCCCCGGCGAGCGCCACGGCACGCGCGCCCCCGCCGCGAAGGAGTGGAGCTCGCGCAAGGTCGCCGAGTTTTTCGCCGAGACGCTGCGGTGAAGGGGCGGCGCACGTGGCCATCCGTGCGCGCTCGAGTTCGTCGTCGGCGGGGAATCGGCGCACGTGCTCGGGCTCGTGCGCGTGCGCGGCTGCGAGCGCGGCTGGGGCTTGGGGCTTGGGCTTGGGGGCGGCTCGCGGGCGGGGCTCGCGTGTCGCGTCGGATGGACGCCTTGCATCGCGCGATCGAGCCTCGAGC
>DAORJJ010000667.1:0-3610 GCA_035439005.1 Polyangiaceae bacterium
CGGCTGCGCGGGCGGCGGGGGCGGCGCCGCGCCGCACGCGCCGAGGAAGGCGAGGAGGAGCGAGCAAGGGAGCACGCGGCGCGCGGAGGAGAGGGTCATGCGCGGGAACCTACCCGCGCCGCGCCTGCTCGCTCAAGGACCATCGGAGGGATCATCGTACGGATGGTCGGCCGAGCCCGCGGCGCGCAGGGCCGTGAGCAGCGCCAGCCCAGGGATGACCAGGCTGCCGAGGAACGCCGCCTGCGCGGACTTCGGGAGGTGCCACGCGTGGAGCGACGCCATGGCGAGGCCGCCGAGCAGCAGAACCACCGCGCCGAGGCCGATGAAATCGTCGACCCAGAGCTTGAGCGAGCCCACGACCAAGAACCCGGCGAGCCCCCACGCCGCGAGGCCGAGCGGGTACTTCCCGGGGGTCGGCCACGCGGCGAGCACGACGACCCCGAGGAGCCACAGCGCGGCGAGCGAGTAGACCACGGCGGCCCACCGACCGAAGGCGCGAGTCCCGGGTGTCATTCCTCGTTCCTAGCACTTCGACGCGGTCGCGGCGGGGTGGCCGATTCAAGAGATCGACGCGCGCCGATGTGCGTCAACAGGCGTCAGCGCGCACACGCCCCCCTCGCCGGTTGACCCCGCGGGGAATGTTTGCGACGAATGCCCGAATCCACCTGCTTTTTCGTGAGAGGTCGCATGCGTTCCTTCTTGGTTTTTGGCTGCGGGGCCCTTGTCTTCGTGAGCGCGATCGCGGCGTGTGGGGCGCCCGCCGGGCAGCTCGGCGAGTCGGTGCGCCCGAAGGCGGCGACAGGCCACGAGGCCCTGGGTGAGGCCAACATCGCCGCGTGCGCGAAGGCCATCGCCGGCGAGCCCCTCGTGGTCGACCTCAAGTCGAGCGAGCGCAGCGATCTCGAGGTGGCCATGCGCGACGGCGTCGTGGTGGTCGCCTTCGACTGCAAGTCCCTCAAGATCGTGAAGAGCTGCGCTGCGCCCGGCGGCTATCGGTTCGCCGGCGTGACGCGCAAGGAAGACGTGGTGCGCATGACCAGCGCCGACGAGCTCGCCGCGAACCTGCCGCTGAGCGGCGCGTCCCTCTCCGCGGGGATGAAGCGCGGCTCCACGCTCGATTTGGCGCTCGTGACCGTGGGCAAGAAGCGCACGACGGCGAGCGAGATCACGAAGTCCGACCTCACCGGCGCCGGGTGCGCGGAGGCGACGCACGTCGTCCGAGGGGTCTACGTGGGCGCGTTCGCGCTCGCCACCGGCACCGAGGGCGAGGTGCGCGCCGTCGCCCAGATCTTCGGGGCGGGCACGGCGGGCTCGAGCGCCTCCGGCAAGAAGACCGAGGCGCGCGACGGCGAGCTCGAGGCGTGCCGCAAGGCGACGCCCGAGGCGACCGCCCCGCCGGAGCAGTGCGCCGCGATCACGCGGCTCGAGCTCGTGCCGATCGTCGCCGAGAAGAAGGATCCGAAGGACCACCCGAAGACCGACGGCGCCGAGGCCACCCACGCGCCCGCGTGCCCGGAGGGCTTCGCGTGGGACGGCCTGAAGTGCGTAGGCGGCAAGGCCGCGGGCCAGGCCTGCAGCGCGGTGACGGGTACGAAAGAGGAGTGCGGGGCGGGCTGCGCGGCCGGGAACGCCGAGAGCTGCTACGTCCTCGCCGTCTACGGTGACTCGCCGCCGGTCGACGCCGGGACCAAGCTGGGACGCCGGCCCGTCCCGTCGGGCAAGGTGGACAAGGCGGCGCTCCAGAAGAGCTGCGACCTCGGCTACGCGAGCGCGTGCATGATGACCGCGCGCCTCGCGAGCGACGCGTTCTACGCGCCCGGGGCGACCCCGGCCGACAAGACGGCGGCGACCGAGCGGTCGGCCAAGGCCTACCAGGCGGCCTGCGATCTCGGCCACGCCTACGGCTGCCTCGCGCTCGGCGACTACTACGACCCCAACCAGCCGGAGCGTGGGGGCCTCGCAAAGAGCGTCGACAAGCTCGTCGGCTACGTGAAGCGCGCGTGCGACCTCGGCAACGGCATGTCCTGCGGTCGGCTCGGCGACATGCACCGTGACGGCAAGGGCGCGAAGGAAGACTCCACGCTGGCCATCGCCGCGTACGAGCGCCAGTGCAGCGCGGGCGGCTACAGCGACGGCGACGGCTGCTACAAGATCGGGGCGCTCTACGCGAACGGCAAGGGCGTCTCGGCCGACCCCGCGAAGGCCCTGGCCGCCTTCGACCGCGCGTGCAACCTGCGCAGCATGCCCGCCTGCATGGCGGGTTACAAGCTCGCGATGACGGCCACCGACTCGGGCCGCGCACGCTCGATGCTCGAGCGCGGCTGCAACAAAGACGTGCGCGGGTGGGAGCCCTGCCTCGCGCTCGGCGAGGCGTACGAGAAGGGCTCGCTGGGCCTCCAGAAGGACTTCGCCAAGGCCGCCGAGGCCTACGAGCTCGGCTGCGCGAAGGGCGCGTGCGGGCGCGCGGGCGAGCTCTATCGACGCGGAGGCAACGGGCTCACCGCGTCGCCCGAGAAGGCGCTCCACGCCTTCGCCACGGGGTGCATGAGCTGGAGCGAGCCCAAGGCCTGCGCGGGCCAAGAGGCGCTCCTGAAGACCAAGGGCAAGGACGAGCTCGTGAAGTTCTACGAGCTGCGGTGCGAGCAACGCAACGATGCGCGCGCCTGCCTGAAGCTCCGCTCCGCGGGCGGCAAGCCCAAGGAGGAGACCCTGAAGCGCTACGCGGACGGAGCCCAGATGGGCTGCCAGCGGATGCACTACGGCGACGAGTGCAAGCTCTGGAAGGAGCTCGGCGGCGCGCCCACGGCGGCCGAGCTGAAGCAGCCGAGCCGCGAAGAGACCCTGAAGAAGTCGCAGGCCGCGCGGAGCGAGCGGTAAGCTCAACTTCCTTGACTACCTCGTCGTGGCCCGCGCGTCTCACGGCGGGCCGGCGTCGCGCGCGTGCCCGTCGAGCCACGCGAACGCGGCCCCGAAGGTCTCCTCGCCGTTCGCCACGTTGCCGTGCGTGCACCCGGGCATCTCCACGTAGGTCGCAGGGACGCCGCCCGCGGTGAGCCGCGTCGCCGCGGTGCGCATCCGCAAGGTCACGTCGAGAGAGCACGCGCACGTCACCGCGGCGCGCGCGCTCCGCAGCGCCGTGACCGAGGGATCCACCGGGGCGGCGATGAGCACGACGCGGGTGTAGCGCTCCGGGTAGGCGTACACGAGCTTCTCGCCGATGGTGGCGCCCTGCGAGTAGCCCACGAGCGTGACGCCACCCTCGCGAGGCGCCGTGGCGCCCGCCGCGGCGAGCGCCGCCTCGAGCCGCCGGTGCTGCTTCTGCGTGTCCCACGAGAACGTGTGAAACCCGGGCGCGCCCACGCAGGGCTCGTCGCCGTCGATGGCGACCACGCCGCCGTGCGAGGCCGCGGCCTCCGGGAAGGTGTGGAGGTACGCCGCCGCGTTCGAGCACACGCCGGGCAGAAAGACGATCGCGGGCGGCCCGCCGCCGCGCGCGCGCACGAGCGACGCGGGCGAGTCGCCGGGGACGGGCACGGCCTCCACCTCCGCGGGCGTGGGGAGCTTCTCGCGCGGCGGCGCGGACGCGGTGAGCCCCGCGGTCTCGGGGGTG
>DAORJJ010000668.1:0-3609 GCA_035439005.1 Polyangiaceae bacterium
GCTCGTTGCCGCTCTCGAGGGGTCGGCGAAACGCCGCGCCCTCCGGGAGCGTCCAGGTGCTCTCGAGCACCTCGCCGTCGTCGAGCACCACGTCCGCGACCAGCTCCGGCGCGGTCTTCTTGAAGAACACGTCGGCCTCGAGCTTGGTGCCGGGCGCGGGCGTGATCGACACGCGAAACGCGCAGGGCTCCTGCGGGCGGAAGATGTCGGCCACCATCGCGCTCGCCGCGTCGAGCTCCTTCCGGCTGCACGGCGGGTGCGCGACGGCCGGCGCGACCACGCCCACGCCGTCGAGCGTGCGCGGAGGCGTGGCCGGGCTCGCGGGCCACTTCTCGAGCTCCACGAGGACCTGCGCGCGCTGGTGCCGGAGCATACGCTCGCCCCACTCGGTGCGGCGCGCGACGCGCGGATCGGCCCAGCCCACGAGGGCGGCGAGCGAGCTCGTCTGCGCGGTGAGATCGCGCGTGAGCTTCGCCTGCCCGAACCCCCGCGCCTTCGCGTCGATGAGGTGCGCGTCGAGCGCGTCGCCGCGGAGCGCGCGCGTCACCGCGGGCAGCTCGGCCTTGAGGCGCTGCACGGCCTCCGCGTGCGGGAGCAGCGCGCACGAGATGCTGTGCTCCTCGCGCTTGCCCTCGAAGAGCCCGCGCGGAGAGAGCGCCACAGGCACCTTCGCGCCGAGCACCGAGACCACGAACACGGTCTTCGGGCCGAGTGTCACGAGCGGCACGGTGAACCCCACGTGGGCGCTGGCGTCTCCGCCCCGCGTGACGTGCCCCTCACCGACGTCGATCTGGAGGATCACCGTGGGCGTGGTGTACGCGCCGATGAGGCCGCTCAGGCCCTGCCGCACGCGGGCGGTGGTCTCGAAGTGGCACACGAGCATCCCCACGGAGCCTTCGGTGACGGGCCGCGGCGCGCCGATCAGCTCCTCGTAGAGGCGCTCGGCCCGCGCCTCGACCAGCGAGGGCCCGTAGCCGTCGCTCGCGGGGGCGAAGCTCGGGCGCTTCTGGTCGCTGGCCTTCGGCGTGGAGGGTGGCGCGTCGACGTCGAGCGCCGGGTCGAAGCGGAGCTCGGGCGACAGCGCGCCCGGGTCGACCGCGACCGGATCGCCCGACCCGCCGTCGAAGCGCGACGGTGCATCGCCGCGGAGCGAGCAGCCTCGACACCCCGCGAGGCCGAGCGCGAGCGCGACGAGCGCCCCGCGGCCCCGCGTGACGGCGCTCAAAGCCAGCCGTTCTCGAGGTACCACTTGGCGGTGAGGCGCGTGCCTTCGGGCCAGCGCACCTCGGGCTCCCACCCGAGCGCCGCGCGGGTCGCCGCGGGGTCGCACACGAAGTGGTTCTCGAGCATGGCCACCTTCTCCCGCGTGAGCATGACGGGCTTCTTCGCGGCCTTGCCGTAGGCCTCCACGAAGAAGGCCGCGGCGCGCATGACGCCGAACGGGACGCCCGCGCGCATGAGGGCGCGCTGGTCGAGCGCGTCCTCGATCTTCATCATCGAGGCGCGCTGCTCCCACACGTCGCCGTCGGCGACGAAGTAGATCGAGCCGCTGGGCACGTCGGCGTCGAGGGCGCGGATGCACGCCTCCGCGCAGTCGGGCCCGTAGACGAAGGTGTACTTCGTGGTGCCGTCGCCGGTGAGCGGCAGCACGCGGCGCTTCACCGCGCGGAACGCCTCGAGCAGCTCGTTGTCGCGTGGCCCGTAGATGGCGGTGGGGCGCAGGATGGTGATGGGCAGCTCGTCCTTCAGGGCGAGGCAGGCCTTGTCGGCGGCGAGCTTCGAGCGCCCGTACTCGGTGCAGGGCTCCTCCTGGTCGAGCGGCACCGGCTCGCCGTCGCGCGAGGGACCGGAGGCCTCGAGGCTCGAGACCTGCACGAAGCGCTTCAGCGCGCCGCCGCCTCGCACGAGCTTGCGCGCCGCCTCGAGCAGGTTCTTCGTGCCCTGCACGTTGGTCGTGTGGAAGTCGGCCGCGGTGAGCGCCTTCACGACCCCGGCGGAGTGCACGATGGCGTCGACCCCTGCGACCGCGTCCTCGACGCGCGCCGCGTCCTCCACGCTGCCCTCCGCGAACTCGACGCGAGGCAGCGTCTCCAGGAACTTGCGGTTCGACGTGCGACGCACGAGCACCCGCACGTCGTGGCCGGCCTTCGCCAGGCGCTCCGCGACGTGGCTCCCGAGAAACCCGCTCGCTCCGGTGACGAGGACCTTCATGCCGCACCTGCGTTCGCCCCTCGCGGGCTCACTTGGAGGTTCATGGCCCCCTCTCTAGCAAACTTCGGCGCGCGGGGCGCCCGGCGCGCGGGCGCGCATGGTCAAGGAGCCTTACTATCGCTTCACCACCGCGTAGAACGACGCGGCCTTGCGCTTGAGCCGCACGAGGATCTGCCCGTCGCGCGCGGCCTCCTGCACCTGCACCGCGGTGGGGTCGGCGCGGCCGTCGACCTCGACGATGACGTCGCCGGCTTTCAGACCCGCGCGGTCGGCGGCGGAGCCGGGCACGAGCGCGGCGACCGCGGCGATGGGCTTCGCGCGGAGCCCGGCGCTCGCGGCTTGCTCCACCGTGAGGTCGCGCACGGTGAGCCCGAGGCCCGAGGGCGCCGTGGTCGGCCGCTGCATGGGGAGCGCGTCGGCGCGCGGCTCGGGGCGCGCCGCGAGCGTGACCTGGCTCGTGTAGCGCTTGCCCTCCCGCAGCACCTCCACCGGCACGACCTTGCCCACCTCACGCGCGATGATCTCGCGAATGAGCTCGCGGCCGTCGTGCACCGCCTTGCCGTCGACCGCGGCGATGACGTCGCCGGGCTTCAGGTTGGCCCGCTGCGCGGGGCCGTCGGGGTTCACCGCGTTGACGAGGGCGCCGGCGCCCGCGTCGAGCCGCATGGCCGCCGCGAGCTCGGGGGTCAGGTCTTGGATGCCCACGCCGATCCACGCGCGCTCGACCTTGCCGGTGCGGAGGAGCTGCTCGGCCACGCGGCGCGCCATGTTGGACGGCACCGCGAAGCCGATGCCGCTGCCGCGCCCGACGATCATCGTGTTCACGCCGAGCACCCGGCCCTCGAGATCACAGAGCGGGCCGCCGGAGTTGCCCGGGTTGATGCTCGCGTCGGTCTGGAGGTAGTCCTCGATCGCGTTCATGCCCAGGCCGCCGCGCCCCTTCGCGCTGAGCACGCCGGTGGTGACCGAGTACCCGAGCCCGAACGGCGAGCCGATCGCCACGACCCACTCGCCCACGCGCGCGGCGTCGGAGTCGGCGAAGCGAGCCGCGGGCAGGCCCTTCGCGTCGACCCGAATGACCGCGAGGTCCGTGGCGGGATCCCGCCCGACGAGCGTCGCGGGGAGGAGGCGCCCGTCGCGCAGGCGCACATTGATCGAGAGGGCGCTCTCGATCACGTGGTTGTTCGTGAGGATGGCGCCGTCGGGCGTGAACACCACGCCCGAGCCGGTACCCCGCGCGATGGGCGAGTCGCCGCCGCGGCCGAAGAGCTTCATCACCGCGTCGGGCTCCTCGCGCGCCGTGACGTCGATCTGCACCACGCTCGGGCTCACGCGGTCGGCCACCTGCACGAAGGCGTCGGAGAGCTTGCGCGCCTCGGCCGGGGTCTGCGGCTGCGG
>DAORJJ010000669.1:0-3603 GCA_035439005.1 Polyangiaceae bacterium
CAACGTTGGAATTTCCGGGTTTTTGTGGCAGGAGAGCCCATGGCCACCGTTCCCATGGACACTGAGAAGGTCGCGCGCTGCCGGGCGCTGGCCGCGGGCGTCGCCGACGACGTCCAGCAGTACATCGATCGCCACACCAGCGTGGGCGTCGAGCGCACCATCTTGCGCTCCTACGGCGTCGACGGCGTCGACGATCGCGGCGCGCCGCTCGTCAACGTGGCCGTCGAGCGCTACGAGAAGGCGGGGCTGCTCGGCCGGGGCATCAGCTATTTCCTCGGCCGCGCGCTCCTCGCGGGCGCCGACGACCTCCAAGACGCCGCCGAGCGCCTCGCGTTCGGGCGCGACCTCGACCGCGGCGAGGGCGGCCCGAGCACGGACGACGTGCGACGCGCGCTCGCCCCGCACGCGCGGGCGGCCATCGCGCGCATCGACGCCGCGCGCGCGCGGCGCGAAGAGAAGAAGGCGCGCACGCCGCCCGGCCCCGGGCCGCTCAAGTACGTCATCGTCGCCACGGGCAACATCTACGACGACGCCGTGCAGGCCAAGGCGGCGGCGTACGCCGGCGCCGACATCGTCGCGGTCATCCGCGCGACCGCCCAGTCGCTGCTCGACTACGTGCCGCATGGCGCGACCACCGAGGGCTACGGGGGCACGTTCGCGACCCAAGAGAATTTCAAGATCATCCGGCGCGCCACCGACGAGGCCGCGCTCGACTACGGCCGGTACATCCACCAGACCAACTACTCGTCCGGCCTCTGCATGGCGGAGATCGCGTGGATGGGCGCCGTCGAGGGGCTGGACATGCTGCTCAACGACGCCATGTACGGGATCCTCTTCCGCGACATCAACATGTGCCGCAACTTCGTCGATCAGTACGTGTCACGTCGCTTCATCGCGCGGAGCGGGATCGTCATCAACACCGGCGAGGACAACTACCTCACCACGGCAGACGCGGTGGACAAGGCGCACACGGTGCTGGCCAGCCAGTTCATCAACGAGGCGTTCGCGCTCCGCGCCGGTGTCACCGAGGAGCACATGGGCCTCGGCCACGCCTACGAGATCGACCCGTGGCGCGAGGACAGCTTCCTCTACGAGATCGCGCAGGCCCAGCTCGTGCGGCAGGTGTTCCCTCGCCACCCCATCAAGTGGATGCCGCCCACGAAGCACAAGACCGGCGACGTCTTCCAGAGCCACGTCCACGACGCGCTCTTCAACCTCGTCGGCATCGCGACCGACCAGAGCATCGAGCTGCTCGGCATGTTCAGCGAGGCGATCCACAACCCGATGTTGATGGACCGCTACCTGTCGCTGAAGGCCACGCGCTATGTGTTCAACGCCTGCAAGCACCTCGGCGACGAGATCGAGTGGAAGCAGGACGGCATCGTGGCGAAGCGCGCCGCGCTCGTGCTCGACGAGGCGCACGAGCTGCTCGGCGCGGTGAGCCGAGAGGGCATCTGGGACGCCATCTCGCGCGGCGCCTTCGCCGACGTGAAGCGCACCCGCACCGGCGGGAAGGGCTACGCCGGGGTCTTCGAGCGCGCGCCCGACTACCTGAACCCCGTGCTCGAGCTGCTCGAGGCGACCGACGCCCCGGCGACCCCTGGAGAGGCCTGACATGCACTCGCTCAACGACCGCGCGACCCACGCGACCCCGCTCCGCGCCTACGGCGACCGCGAGGGCGACGGCATGGTCCAGATGTCCTTCGTGCTCCCGCTCCCGCCCTCACCCCGGGCGCGCGAGGCCGCGAAGCGCTTCGCGGCGGAGCACGGGCTGCGCGAGCCGCTCGTGGCCACCATGGAGGAGTGCGCCGAGGGCTACACGTATTTCGTGGTCTACGGCCACTCGGTGCACTCGGTGGACGTGTCCGTCATCGACGTGCCGGAGGTGCGCACCGAGTCGCTCACGCGCGAGCAGATCGAGCACCGCATCAAGGCGCGGCTCGGCCGCAAGATCGTGGTGGTCGGGGCCTGCACGGGCTCCGACGCGCACACCGTCGGCATCGACGCCATCCTGAATTACAAGGGCTACGCGGGCGACAAGGGCCTCGAGAGCTACAAGGGCTTCGAGGCCTTCAACCTCGGCGCTCAGGTGGAGAACGAGCAGCTCTCCGAGCGCGCCCGTGCGCTCCACGCCGACGCGGTGCTCGTCAGCCAGATCATCACGCAGCGCAACTGCCACAAGGAGAACGCGCTCGCGTTCGTCGAGCTCATCAAGCAGCAGGGGTACCGCGACAAGGTGCTGCTGCTCCTCGGCGGGCCGCGCATCGACCACAAGCTCGCCCTCGAGCTCGGGTACGACGCGGGGTTCGGCCCGGGCACCAAGCCGAGCGAGGTGGCGTCCTACCTCGTCGAGCAGCTCGCCACGCACCACCAAGACGAGCCCTGAGAGCGCGCGGCGGGGCGTAGCGCGCTCGCGGGGCGGGGCACGCCGTCGCCAGGGCGACGTCGCGCGCGCGGCGGAGGACCTACGCCGCGCAGAACTTGCGACCGAGCGCGCCGCACGGGACGAGATCTGCCTCGCGGTCCGCCAGCATCTCGGCGATCTGCCCGCGGCACGAGCCGCAGTCGCCGCCGGCGCGGCAGGCGCGGGTCACCTCGTCGACCGAGCGTGCGCCCGTGTCGAGGACCTGCTCGATCTCGGAGTCGGTGACGGCGAAGCAGCTGCACACGTACATCGCTCCTCAGTGATACTGAAACCCGTTTTCACTTTCAAGTGCTGCGGCCAACTTTTCTTCGAAACGACAGGGGCCACGCCACCGTCAGGTGACGCGGCCCCGTGGGCGCCGAGGTCTCGACGCTCGCGCGCTAGTCGCGGATCTGCTGCGCCAGGTAGTGCGCCTCGCCGAGCTGCTTCAGGAGCTCCAGCTGCGCCTCGAGCCAGTCGACGTGCTCCTCTTCGGCGGCGAGGATCGCCCGGAGCAGGTCCTGCGTGCCGTGGTCGCCCGCGTCGCGACAGGTCGCGATCGAGCGGTTCAAGAGCGGGATGGCGACGAGCTCGACCCCGTAGTCGTTCTTCAGCATCTCGGGGACGGTCTGGCCGATGTTGATCTTCCCGAGCCGCTGCACGTTCGGCAGCCCCTCGAGGTAGAGCACGCGCTCGATGAGGCGGTCGGCGTGCTTCATCTCGTCGATCGACTCGGCGTGGAGCTTCGCGGCGAGCCGCGCGAACCCCCAGTTCTTCAGCATCTTGGCGTGCAAGAAGTACTGGTTGATGGCGGTGAGCTCCCCCGTGAGGATCTCGTTCAGCAGATCGATGATTTTTGCGTCGCCCTTCATGCACTCTACGATGCCGCAGTTCCGCCGACGTCGCAACGCAACTGATGGAAATCACAAAAGAATTGCCTTTGACTTTCACTTTCACCTTGGGCGGGCGTCGCTGCGGTCCGTGAGGACCTCCAGGGTGAGCCACACGTCGACGCCCGGGCGGCCGAGGCGCCCGGAGCCGACCGCGCGGATGAGCAAGCACTCGCACGCGTCGCGGAGCTCCAGGGCGCCGTAGGCCCCGAGGAGCGTCGGCGCGCTCGTGACCAACGCGGCGCCCTCCGCCCCGCCCGAGACGCTCACGCGGCGCGCGACCGGCACGACCCCGCGACCGCCGACGGA
>DAORJJ010000670.1:0-3598 GCA_035439005.1 Polyangiaceae bacterium
GCGTGAAGGTGCCACACACGACGCGGGTCTCCTCGCCCGTGAGCCCGGAGGTGACGACCAGGCCGTTCTCGTGGCGCGTGGGCAAATCGCCAATCGGCGTCGGGTGTCCGCCTGGCTCGCTGCTCACGCAGTGCGCGTCGCCGCGCGTGACGACCACCACGTCGCCCGCCTGCAGGTGGCGCGTCACGCCGTCGGCCACGCGCCGCACGTAGCACTCGCCGCTCGCCACGCCGTGGAAGATCATCTTGCCGCGGATGGGGCCGCCGAGGACGCCCCACCGCCCGCGGAACTCGCCGCGCGAGAGGAACGCGCTCTTCAGGCGCAGCGAGCGGAGCACGGCGGTGAGTCCATCCATGGTGCGAGCCTAGCGCGCTCGCGCGCCCGCGCTGCGCCTCGGGACGAACGGACGGACCTCTGGGACGAACCGCGGGCGCGCGAGGCGCGCCGCCGGCGCACAGTCTCTCTCGGAGGTCACCATGAAGACGAAGTCGGGACAGAACCAGAAGTGGATCGTGAAGCCGGGGCACCGCGACGCCATGCGCGCCCTGTTCTTGAAGGGGTTCGACGCGGCGCTGAGCACGCCGTCGGAGGGGCTGGATCTCTTCAAGCTCTCCGATGGGCTGAGCGTCGGTGTGTTCTACGAGGACGACGCGCTCGACGAGGCCCAGGCGCGGAAGGGCGCCTGGCTCGAGTTCGCGGTCGACGACGCCGCGGCGGGCGCCGAGCTCTTGGAGAAGCTGGGCGTCGCGCGCGTCGCGTTCTCCGACACGAGCCACGCGTATTTTCAGGCGCCGGGCGGCCCGGTGTTCCGCATCGCGGGCGCGGCGAGCGCGGGAGCGTCGTGATGGAGCCGACGAAGCTCTACGCGCTCGTCTCGGGCATCCTCGCCGTGCAGCTGCTCGTCCTCGCGTTCTGGACCGCGGCCACGCGCGCGAAGCGCAAGACCTTCCTCAACCCCGAGGACGCCGCGCTGAACAAGGTCGACGGGGCGGAGGCCGAGCACCCCGACGTGCTCCGCGCGAAGCGCGCGCACGCGAACGCCGTCGAGAACTCCATGCTCTTCTTCGTGCTCGGGGCGCTCTACGTGGCGACGCAGGGGTCGAAGACCGGCGCGCAGGTCTACTTCTTCACGTTCCTGGGCGCGCGGCTGCTCCACTCGCTCTTCTACCTCCTCGGCAAGCAGCCGTTCCGCACGCTGAGCTTCGTGGTCGGCGCGCTCGCCTGCCTCGGGATGGCGGCGCACGTCATCCGCGCCGCGCTGTCGTGAGCTGTCGCCACAGCTGAGCTACGCTCTGGCCGTGCGCTTTCTCCACCCCGCCCACGACGAGCAGCTCGAGCTCTCCACCGAGGACGTGTTCCTCACCCCCGGCTACTTCGACGGCGCCTCGCGCCTCGAGACCGACCTCACGCCGCCCGATTTCCCGGGCGGCGCGCACCCGGTGGTGTCGGCGAACATGAACGCCGTCACGGGCAAGCGCATGGCGGAGACCATGGCCCGCTTCGGGGGCCTCGGCATCCTGCCGCAGGACATGGACCTCGACACCGTGGCGCGGATCGTGCGCCACATCCACGCGGCGGATCCGCGCTACGACACGCCGCTCTCGGTCTCGCCTCGGGCCACGCTGCGGGACGTGCAGGGCATCATCCGCAAGCGCTCGCACGACCTCGTGGTGGTCGTGGACGACGAGCGGCGGCCGCTGGGGATCGTCACCCAGGCCGACCTCCGCGACCGCGATCAATACACGCCGGCCGCGCGGCTCATGTCCCAGCGCCTCGTCTCGATCCGCGCCGGGCTCTCGAACCGCGACGCGTTCCTTCGCATGGAAGAGGCGCGCGTGAAGGCCGCGCCCGTGCTCGACGACGACGGCCGCCTGGTTGGCGTGCTCACCCGGGACGACGCGGTTCGGCTCGAGCTGCTGCGGCCGGCGCTCGGGCCCACGGGCGCGCTCATGGTGGGCGCGGCGATCGGCATCTCGTCGCAGGCCCCGGAGGCGGCAGCGCGCCTGCTCGAGCTCGGGGTCTCGGTGATCGTGGTCGACACCGCGCACGGCCACCAGCGCCGCATGCTGGAGACCCTGCGCGCGGTGCGCCTCGTCGTGGGCGACGCCGTGCCGCTGGTCGCGGGCAACGTGTGCACGGCGGAGGGCACGCGCGCGCTCATCGACGCGGGGGCCGACATCGTGAAGGTCAACGTGGGCCCCGGCGCGATGTGCACGACCCGCATGCAGACCGGCGCGGGGCGGCCCACCTTCACCTCCGTGCTCGCCTGCGCCGCCGAGGCGCGCGCCCACGGCAAGCACGTGTGGGCCGACGGGGGCGTGAGGCACCCGCGCGACGCGGCGCTCTACCTCGCGGCCGGCGCGGCGCGCGTGATGGTGGGGACCGCCCTCGCCGGCACGTACGAGAGCCCGGGCGACGTGAAGGAGGACCGCGACGGCCTGCTCTACAAGGAGAACTACGGCATGGCGAGCGGCCGCGCCGTGAGCGAGCGCACGGCCGACCACGACGCGTTCGAGCGCGCCAAGAAGGGCTTCTTTCGCGAGGGCATCTCGAGCTCCCGCATCTACATGCGCGAGGGGCAGGAGAGCGTGGGGGCCATCCTCATCGACATGATCACGGGCGTGCAGTCGGCGTTCACCTACGTCGGCGCGCGCACGATCGACGAGGTCCACGAGCGCGCGGTCGTCGGCGTGCAGACCGCGGCGGGCTTCGGAGAGGGCACGCCCCACGGCAGCGTCCGGCGATGACGGCGTCCGGACGTGACGACCGTCATGTCCTCGTCCCGCGCCGCTCGACGACCGACCCGCCGCGGTGCACTCTCCGTGAAGTGCGCTCCGTCGTTGCCACCCGCTGGACCGCCCTCGCGGCGCTCGCCTCGCTCGTCGGCGCCGCGGTCGCGGCGTGCTCCACGGGGCCGCAAGGCGCGTGCGTAGGGGACACCTCGCAGGCCGTGCGGGTCTGCGCGGGGCCCGCCACGGTGCGAGGCATCGACGTGTCGTCGTACCAGCGGACGGTCGATTTCGCGCGCGTGAAGGGGGACGGCCGCCAGTTCGTCATCGTGCGCGTCACCGCCGGCACGAACGTGGACACGCAGTTCGCCACCAACTGGCCGGCCGCCAAGCGCGCGGGGCTCGTGCGCGGCGGCTACCAGTATTTCTACCCGGCGCAGGACGTCGATCGGCAGGCGGACCTGATGATCGCGCAGCTGAAAGGTGCAGGATACACGGAAGACGATCTGCCGCCCGTGCTCGACCTCGAGACGAGCGACGGCCTGGCCCCGGCCACGGTCGTCGCCCGGGGGAAGCGCTGGCTCGCGCGGGTGGAGGCGGGGCTCGCGGTGAGGCCGATGGTCTACACGGCGGCCTTCATGTCAGGCGTGCTCGGCACCCACTTCTCCGGCTACCCCCTCTGGGTCGCCAACTACGGCGTGACGTGCCCCGAGCTCCCCGCGGGGTGGACCAAGTGGGTGGCGTGGCAAGACTCGAGCACGGGGCGTGTCGCCGGGATCACGGGGAACGTCGACACCGACGTGTGGAACGGCACGCTGGCCGAGCTCATGGCCTTCGCGCGCGCGAGCCACGTCCGCCCACCCACCGAC
>DAORJJ010000671.1:0-3592 GCA_035439005.1 Polyangiaceae bacterium
GAACTCTCGGGCTACGCCAAGGCCGCGTCAGGATACCGACGCCCGGACGAATACGGTGACAGGGCCATGAGGGCGCGCAGGGGAGGCGGGGCCGTGCGTGCGGCGGGGCTCGTGGCCGGCGCTGCGCTGCTCGGCCCCCTCGGGCTTGGCGTCTGCTGCGGGAGCGACACGCTCGTCGGCGCCGCCGACAGCGCGCCCGAGGCGTCCTCCCCGGCGTCCTCCGTCCCCGTCGAGGACGCGCAGCCGGTCCCCGGAAAGGACGCAGCCTTGGCGGACGCGCGCCCCGTGCGCGACGCCGCGGACGCGCGCGCCATCCGCGACGCGAGCGCCAATGACGACGCGCCCCTCACGACCACCGAGCAGGCGGAGGTCCCCGGCCTCACAGACTTCGACTTCGACGGGACGACCCTGGTCTACCGAAAAACCGGCGTCGAGCTCTACCGGTGCACCATGCCAGGCTGGACGCGCGGCGCGCCGCTTGGCGTCGCCTCGGTGGGGGACCATCACGTGCTCGCCGGCGGGCAGGTGTACTTCGTCGGGTTCGGCGGGCCGCTCGGCTCCACCGCGCTCTACTCGGTCCCGGTGGGCGGCGGTCCCGTGACCGCCCTGCGGTCCCCGGGGCCCACCGATCCGAAGACCACCTTGTTCAACCTCTTCGGTGGCGAGAGCCGGCTCGTGGCCTCGGTGGACGTGTTTGCTCGCCCGCTGGAGGAGTGGTCCTTTCCTATCGCGCGAGGCGGAAGCGTGCCGCGTGCGACGCCGTACCTCCACGAGCGCGAGGGCGCGACCATCACGCGCCTCACGCAGCTCGGTCCCTACGTGGTCACGGGCTCGAGCGTCCCGACGATGCCCTTCAGCGTCTCCGTCGTGGCGGCCTCACCGCGGACCTTCCGCGGGGCGCCGCTCCCGCACCCCATTGTGGCCATCGCGAACGGACGCATACACGTGTGCCCCATACGGACCGACTGCGCGGCGTGGCTCAACGTGCTCCCGAGTACGCCCGTAGCGACGCTGGGCATCGACACGACGCACCTTTACTTCGCCAGCTACCAAGGGCTCGGCCGATGCACCCTCGAGGAGCTCGACGTCCAGCGGACCTGCACGATCGAGTCGATCGTGACCGGCGAGGCAGTGGAAGCCCCCCTGTACTTGGTGGCCGGCCCGGACGGCGCCGCGACCGACGTGTGGTATCGGAGCGGGAGTCGCGTGAGGCGGGTCGGCTTGCCGCCGTGAGCCCGCACCCATCACCCTCGCGTGCGCAGCCAGAGCACCCAGCACGAGACGCCGACGATCATTCCCCAGGTGGCCGCGGTGCCGAAGAAGCGCAGCGCGTTGGGGGCCGGGCGCGGCATCCCGAGCGCGTGCGCGAGGCGGGACACGAGGAGCACGCCGCCAGCGACGTGGAGGCCCACGCTGCCCCCGCCGCAGAGCTCCGCGAGCAGCAACATGACGAGCGCGAGCGGCACGAACTCGGCGTTGTTGGCGTGGACGCGGACGGCGAGGAGCAGCTCCTTCGAATCGCCGGTGCCGACGCCGACCTTGTCGCGGCGCCGCTGCGTCGAGACCTGGTTCGCGAGCGCGATGTTGAGCATGGCGTTGAGCGCGCCATAGAGCGCGGTGACGGTGGGGGTGGCCATGGCGCATCATTGGCCGGAATCGTGCGCGGACGCGAGGGGCACCGCGAGCGGCCCGTCTACCGCCCCAGCGTGCGCGTCGACTGGCGGTGGAGGCTTCCGCCCGACGCGAAGTAGAGGTTGCAGTCGTCCGCCGCGAAGAGGCGCCCCGTGGCCTGTCCCACGAACGACTTCACGATCGGCGCGACGCGGGTCGGGTCGCCCGCCTTGTCGACCCGGGCGATCCGCGCGGCCCGGTCGCCGCGCGCGGTCGCGATCGCGCCCACCACGTAGACCCCGCGCGAGTCGAACGTGACCTCGACCACGGCGCCGAGGTCGTCCGGCAGGCGCGCGATGTCGACCTTCGCGCCCAGGAGATCGATCGCGACGAGCCGCGCCGGCGCGCCGAGCTCGACCGCGTAGAGGCGCGCGCCGTCGGACGCGAACACCCGCGCGGGCCGGTCGAGCTCCGCGAGCACCACGGGCAGCCCATCGCTCCCCGCCGCGAGGACGCGCCCGCTCGTCGCGTCGCGCGCGGTGAGGAGGAACGCGCGCTCTCCCGCGGTGGCGAGCCCGAGCACGTTCAGCTCGGGCGCGAACGCGAAGAGCGCGCCGCTCGGTCCCATCACGCGGTCGCGGGTCGCGAAGGCGAAGAAGCGGCTCCGGCTCGTCGCCGCCACGCGGAGGGCGCCCAGGCTCCCGTCGACGACGCTGGCTGCGTCGCGGCCCTTCTCGGCGCGCGTGATGACGGCGTCGCGCGCGGCTCCGCGCAGCACGAGCAGCGCGTCTTGGGACTCGGCGAACGAGGCGACGTCGTGCGGGCTGACGTTCAGGAGCTCCTCGAGCGCGTGGTTGCCCGAGACGCGAAGATCGTACACCCGCCCCGCCTCGACGCCGGCGACCGAGTTCGCCGCCACATAGAGGTGGGCGAGGTCGGCCGCGAAGTCGACGAGCTCCGCGCCGAACGGGGCGCGCGCGCCGTCGAAGACCAGCAGGTCGTCGACGACGTCGTACTCCATGCACGGCAGGGGCCCGGGCGTGGGGGGCCGCACGATCACCGGGGCCGCCTCCGTCGCCTCGGCGCGCGACGGCGTGGCCTCGGGCGGTGCGTCCGCCGGGCCGCCCCCGCAGGCGAGCGCGACGGCTGCCCACGCGGCGACGAGCGGTCGTGCGTACCTGCCGTGCCGCGCCATGCGTTCATCGTACACGCGGACGCCTCCGCCGGCACGTAGCCGCGTGGCACGAGCCGTCGCCGCGAGCTCTCGCGCGAGGCCGAGCTGCGACCTCGCTCTCGCTGCGAGCTCCAGCCCGCACGGCTCCGGGCGGACTACGCGCGGCCCGCGGCGGAGTCAGCCCACGTGCCTCGGTAGCTTCGTCATGTCTGGAAGACCTCTCCGGGCCACTCGGACCGTGGAGGGCGTGGTGCGTCGTCGCCGCGGAGCGCTCGGTGATGCTCGATGAGCCGAGTGGCGGCCGCGAGGCGCTCGTCCGGAGAGGCGTCTCGGTAGCTCGAGGGCTTGGGGGTGCCGAGCGCGACCTCCTCGACGGTCATGCGCGCGCGCCGCGCCTCGGCGCGCGCGCGCCGAGCGAGGGGATCGCCGGGAGGCACCATCGCTCCAGTGTAGCGCGCCGCCGGGCCCCGGTGGGCCTCGCGTCCACGTTGACGTTCGCGTTCGTCAACGTGACGATTCCCGCGAGGGCACGCGCTGCCGCGAGCATGCCTTGCGGGACGCTCGCGCCGGTCGTAGTGTCGAGGCATGCTCCCGCCCCGCACCCCCCGCCTCGCGCAGCGCCTGCTCGCGGGCCTGGGCTACCTGGTGGCGGCGTGCGCGCTGCTCGTGGGCGTGCTGCGCGGGGGCTCCGCGTATTTCCACTGCGGCATGATGAACGCGTACCTCGCGGCGCCCTGCTGCGACGTGGGCCACGGCCACGAGCCCGGCGTCGACGCGACGCACGAGCAGGGCGCGGCCCTCCACGAG
>DAORJJ010000672.1:0-3590 GCA_035439005.1 Polyangiaceae bacterium
CCCAGCTTGGCCCTGGGCACGTCGAGCCGGGTCGCGAGCGCGCTCAGCGTGACCGTTTCGCAGGTGTCTTCCATGGTCGCTCCTTGCCGTAGCGCGCCGTGTCTCGGTCGGACCCGGCTCGCCTAGTCCGACTCAAGCACGCGAGCGCGGGCGGCGCTTCCCGATAAACGATTCTTTACGATCGCTCCGGTCGAGCTCTCTCGGCCCGCTTCGCGCCCGCGGGCGCCGCGGCCCCGTCGCGCTCCAGCGCGAAGACGTCGTGGCCGCGCGAGAGCAGCCTCGAGACGAGCGGGTGCTCGATGCGCCGCTCGGCGGTGAGCAAGAAGAAGCGCTCGCGGAGGGCGGGCGCGCGCCCCACGCAGACCACGTCATAGTGGGAGCAGATCTCGCGGCTGATCGCCTCGGGGCCGGCGAAGACCCCCCGGCCGTCCTCCCCGTAGGACTTGAGCAGCGCGCTGTCGTCGATCTCCGCGGCGATGCGCGGCACGACGCCGTGCTTGTCGAAGTACGCGAGCAGGGCGTGCTGCTGCACGTTCGCGGGCCCGGGGAGCAAGAACGGCACGCGATCGAGGCAGCGCGGAAACTCGCCCTTGAGGTCCCTCGCCAGAGAGCCCGCGGCGAAGAACGCGGTGCCGCACTCGCCGAGCGCGTGCGCGAAGACCCGCGGCGTGGTGTTCGGCGGCGCGGGCGTGTCGGTGACCAGCACGTCGAGCGCGTGGCGCGCGAGCTCGTCCAGCAGCCGCACCGTGGCGTCCTGGCGGATGGTCAGGCGAATCGGCGCGTCCGCGGTCTCGAGCGACGCGAGCACGCGCCGCGCGATCACCTTCGGCACGACGTCGGCTACGCCCACGGCGAGCCGCAGCGGGCGCCCCGCGACCCGCGGCGCGCCGGCGGGGGCCCGCAGCGACTCTGCGAGCTCCTGTCCGAGCGAGAAGATGTCCTCCGCGTAGGCGAACACGTGGCGCCCGACGTCGGTCAGCGTGAGGCGCTTGCCCTCGCGGAAGAACAGCGTCTCCCCCAGCGCGTCCTCGAGCGCGCGGATCTGCTCGCTCACCGTGGGGTGCGAGAGGCGCAGCTTGCGGGAGGCGGGCGCGACGCCGCCCTCGGTGACCACGACGAAAAAATAGAACAGATGATTGTAGTTCAGCCAGGGCGCGGTCGCGAGCATGCTCACAGCATGTAGGGAATCCCTACATGTTGCATCGGAATTTCCTGAATTCCGCTGGCTCATCCGCGACCTAGGTTGATGACTGGCCGGCTCCTCGGCCTCGCGCTCACCCGCAGCCCACCACCCCACCACCCGATCCCGTCGCCCGTCGCCCGTCGCCCGTCGTCCGGTCCCGTCACCCGCCCACCGCCCACCACGAGGTGCTCCCACTATGAACGCGCAGGTCCCGCTCCTTCCCTCCACGACCGTCCACGATCGGCGAAACCTGCCGCTCTGGGTCACGCTGGCGTTCTCGGCCGGCGCGGTGAACGCGGCGGCGCTCGCGGCCTGCCAGCGCTTCGTGTCCCACGTCACCGGCACGGTCACGCGTGTCGGGGCCGACTACGGGAGCGCGTACCTCCTGCTCGACTACGCCGCCGTGCTCGCGGCCTTCGTGGTGGGCGCGATGAGCTCGTTCTGGATGCTGGACGGCCGCCGCCTGCAGGGGAAGGCTCCCCTCGTCGGTCTCCCGCTCGCGCTCGTGGCGACGGTCCTCGCGGTCGTGGCCGTGCTCGGGCGCCTCGACGCCTTTGGCCCGTTCGGCAAGACGGTGGAGACCCCGGGCGACTTCGTCATGCTCGGCCTCCTGGCCTTCGCCATGGGCCTCCAGAACGCGTCGGTCGCGTCGACCTCGGGCATGATCGTGCGCACCACCCACATGACCGGCCCGCTCACCGATCTCTCGATCGCCCTCGGCGCGTACCTCTCGAGCGGCGTTCCTGCGGAGCTGCGCACCCGCGCCCGGGCCGGGATCGTGCTCCGCGGGGCCAAGATCCTCGCCTTCATCACGGGCGCGCTGGTCGCGACCGTCGCGGCCTCGCGCCTGGAGTATCTTACCTTCTTCATCCCGGCGGGGTTCGTGGCGGTCGCCGCGCACATCCTGAGCGGCGTGGTCGATTACGAGGGGCAGGCGGTCGCCGCCACCTGAGCCGCGCCGCTCCTCCCCGCTCTTCGACCGCGCGCCGCCATTCCCGCGCACTACTCACCCGCCAACAACCACCCCTTCGCCCTGGAGGTAACCCCATGCGTACGCACACCCGAGAGACCCAAGCCACCATCACCCCCACGAAGTCGCTCCAGTTCCTCCGCGAAGGCAACGATCGCTTCGTCGCGAACCTCCGCGCGCACCGCGACCTCCTCGAGCAGGTGAACGACACGCGTGACGGGCAGTTCCCCTTCGCGACGATCTTGAGCTGCATCGACAGCCGCACGTCGGCCGAGCTCGTCTTCGACCAGGGCCTCGGCGACATCTTCAGCGTGCGGATCGCGGGCAACATCATCAACGACGACATCCTCGGCTCGATGGAGTTCGCGTCGAAGGTGGCCGGCGCGCGGTCGATCGTGGTGCTCGGGCACACGAAGTGCGGCGCCATCAAGGGCGCGTGCGACGGCGTCCAGATGGGGAACCTCTCGACCCTCCTGAACAAGATTCAGCCTTCGATTTACGCCGAGCGGAGCGTGCGCGAGCACCGCAACTCGTCGAACGGCGAGTTCGTCGAGAAGGTCGCCGAGCTCCAGGTCCGCCGCTCCGTCCGCACGATCGTCGAGCAGAGCGTCACGCTGCGGACGATGATCGACGCGGGCGACCTCGCCGTGATCGGCGCGCTCTACGACGTCGAGTCGGGGGTGGTCACCTGGCTGGATGACACGCTGCTCATGGGCGACAGCTCGAAGGTCGCGCGCAAGCAGCCCGTTGATTCGCTCCCGTCGGCCCATCGCCGCCGCACCCCGCGGACGACGACGGGCCTCGGTCTTTACGTCGACAGGCCGCTAGGTCGCGCTCCCGTCCTGCCGACGGGACACGCGGAGCGGCGCGAGGCCTGAACACCCCTCGATTCGAGAGAATCGAGGGGTTCGTGACGAGCCTAGCTAGAGCGCGAGCGCGGCGTCGAGCAGCTCCCCGACGGTCTTCGGGGTCAGCGGCGGCGCCGCGGCGGCCTTCACGGGGACTACGGCCACAGGAGCGCGCGCGGCCACCACCTGCGCGGGGCCGGTGAGGTCAGGCGTGCTTGGCGGCGTCTGGCGGACCGGGGGAGCGTCCCCGCCGCCCACTCCGATGAGCGTGCCGATGGACTCGGGCTCGTCGCCCCCGAGGAAGGGGAGGGACGCCTCGGGTCGCGCTGCCGCCTTTCCGGACTCCGCGGGCGCCTTCTGGCGACCCGACTCCGGCGGCGGGGTGACGCGATCGCCGTCCTCGTCGTCCTCCGAGAGGGACGGACTGACCGCCCGGGGCGCGGAGAGCGGTGGCGCGGGCGGCGTGGCCGCGCGAGGGGCGGACGGGGCCGGCTCGGGCGCCGGAGCGGCGACGACCGGGGGCGGAGCGGCGACGACCGGGGGCGGAGCGGCGACGACCGGGGGCGGAGCGGCGACCGGGGGCGGAGCG
>DAORJJ010000673.1:0-3587 GCA_035439005.1 Polyangiaceae bacterium
TGTTGTCGGCCGCGACCGCCGCGCCGGCCCCCGCGGCCTCCGCGACCGCCGCCGCGCCCGGGTGCGCGGAGGGCGCCGTGCGCTGCGAGGGCATCTACCTCGGCAAGGTGAAGCCGGGAAACAACAAGCCCGCCGGGGCCCGCGCGATGGGCTGCAAGGCGGGCGAGTGGGTCCCCACCGAGTCGTGCGACTCCACGAAGAACATGGGCTGCTACGTGGTCGACGATCCGGCGCTCGGCCACGACGCCGCGCGCTGCTTGTCGACCTTCTCGCGCGGCGAGTGAGGCGGCGGGCAGCCTACGCGGAGTGCGCTCAGTTCGTGACCTCGCCGCCTAGGACCGAGGTCACGGCGCCGACCGCGATGGGCGCGCGGCCGGTCATGAAGAGCTGGTCTGCGCCGTTCGGACCGACCTTGCAGCCGGGCTTCGTCTGCGTGATGGTCACGAACTCGGGCGCGAGCAACGTGGCGGTCGTGATGATGGAGATCCACGAGTCGCCGGCGCCTACCCCGGTGGCCCCGACGCCGCCGTTTGCGTACTTTATCACCGCCTCGGGGTGGCCGACGACCGTGTAGCTCACGCCGTCTTTCGTGCTGCACGCGCCGGTGCCGGTGCTCGCGTTCACCACGACCCGCAGCAGCGCGTGGGTCGAGGGCGTCCACGCGGGATCGATCGACGCCGCGTACGTCAGCGGGAGCAGCCACGCCCCGAACGGGAGCTTCGGGAAGGCGGCGCTCTTCACGTTGTTCTCCTGCGAGAGCGCCGGCAGGTTCCCGGCCTGCGTCGCCACGAAGTGGAACGGGACGTTCCGCGGGATCGTCAGCGTGCGCGTCTGGTTGTACGGGAAGGTGAGCACCGTGCTGTCGCACACGTTCGCGTAGATGCTCACGTCCGACGTCGAGTTGTTCAGCGGCACGAAGGCCTGGACGGGGTCGAAGACCTGATCGCCCGCCACGCCGCACGTGACCGCCGCGTCGGGGGTCGCGGTGTCGGGCGCCGCGTCGGGCACCGCCGCGTCGGCCGCGTCGGGGGTCGCGGTGTCCGGCACGCTCGTGTCGGGGACGGCCACGTCGGGCGCCGCGGCGTCGACGACGGCCACGTCGGCGACCGACGCGTCGGCGGGGGTTTCTGTCGGGGTCGACGAACACGCGACCAGCGCCGAAGCGGCGATCGACACGACGGAGGCCGCAGCCCCGAGCACAAACCCATAGCGACGCATATGCAGCCCCCGGCGGTTGAAGATGTTCGGACCGTATCGTGCGCGGCGCGCCAGCGATAGCGGGTTCTCTCACGGGCCATGGCGTGCAGTGTCCCAGGTGAGCGCGCGGGCGGCGCGGGGCGATTGCTAGCGCGAGCAAGACGTGGACGTGGAGGCGATCGCGCTCAATCGGGTGCTCGCCGAGATGGACAAGGCGAAGAACCGGGTCAACATCGTGGCGCTCGACGCGTGCCGCGACAACCCCTTCGCGCGGAGCTTTCGCTCCGGCGCGCGGGGCCTCGCGCTCTCCGACGCGCCGATGGGCACGCTCATCTCGTACGCGACGGCGCCCGGCTCGGTGGCCTCGGACGGGGACGGCCAGAACAGCCCCTACGCGGCGGCGCTGGCGCGCAACATCCGGCGACCGGGCCTCCAGGTCGTGAGGTGAAGCAGGCCACCGCGCAGCGACAGATGCCCTGGGAGTCGTCGTCACTCGAGGGCAATTTCGTGTTTAGGCAATAGCGCAGCCACCTCCCGGGGGACCCGAGGGGCGCGCGGAGTCGCGCTCGCGGCCGCGCGCGCTCCGTGCGACACTGCGCGAATGGGGACTGGGCATTTCCGCGGGCTGGCGCTCCTCTTGTTATTCGCCATGACGCAGCTCGCGGGGTGTGCGGGCCGGCCCGCGAGCCCGCGCGGCGCCGTACCCCGCGCCGAGGCCCCCCGCGCCGAGGCCGTCGCGACGCGACCGAGCACGCTCCGCATGGTGCCGCAGACAGGGCACCTCGCGATCGTCTCGTCGGCGTCGACGACCTCCGACGGTCGCTTCATGGTCACGGCGGGCGGCGCGTCGATCAAGGTGTGGGACGTGGCGACGCGGATGCTCGTGCGCACGATCGTCGAGGACGACTCGGTCGAGCAGGCGCTCCTCTTGCCCGGCGGGCGCCGCGTGCTCGTCCGGCTCAGCGCGGGCAGCCACCGGGTGGGCGACCCCACGAAGGCCGAGCTCCTGCGCATGTGGGACATCGAGACCGGCCAGCGGGCGGGGAGCCTCCGCGGCTACCGGGCGGCGCCGGAGCGCGTGGCGCTCGTGGCGGGGGGCGCCCGCGCCGTGGCGCTCACGGAGGACGCGCGCCTCCTCGGCTGGGACACCGCGAGCGGCGCCCTCGTCGCCGACGTGGCGATGGCGCGCCGCGAGGTCGCGCTCGGCGCTGCCGTCGAGAGCGGGCTCCTGCTCACCTCGTCGATGGACAACCTCCGCCTCCCCGGGTATGCGCCGCCGGGCGGACACCCGGCGCACCCCGCCAAGGTCACGGTCCGGGACGCCCGCACGGGCAACGCGCTCCGCGCGCTCGAGCCGCTCGGCGTGGTGAACGTCCACGGACTCGCGCTCTCGCGGGATGGCAAGCGCGCGGTCGGAGTCGTCCTGCCGCCGGGAGGGTACCCACGGGACGGCGCGCTCGTCCTCTGGGACGTCGAGAGCGGGAGAGTGCTGCGACAGGCGCCCGGGTACGGAGACCGACTGCGCTTCTCGCCGGACGGCCGCCGCCTGCTCGTGTGGGGCAACCTGGACGGCCTCCGCTACGAGCTCCGTGACGCGGAGTCGCTCGCCCCGGTCCCGTCGTTCGCGTGGCGCCTTGGTCGCTTCGACCACCTGGGCGACGCCGACTTCACGAGGGACGGTGGCTCCCTCGTCACCGCGTACGGGCGCACGATAGGCTTCTTCGACCCGACGACCGGGGCGCTGCAGGCGGCGCTGCCGAGCAACATCAACGGCGTCAGCGCGCTGCTCACCTCGCCTGACGGCGCGCGCCTCCATGTGGCGCAAGATGACTGGACGTTGCGACGCTGGGACCTGCGGAGCGGCGCGCTCGACCGCGCGACGCGCCTGCCGTTCGGGGCCCGGCGGATGACTCCGATAGGCGACGGCCGGAGCGCGCTCGTGGAGCCGGCGAGCGACGACCCGCGCGCGAGCGTGGTCGTCTGGGACGTCGAGGCAGGCCGCGCCCTGCGGGCGCTCCCCGGCGTCGGCGCCGTTCATGGGGTGTCGCGCGACGGCCGCCTGGCCGTGCTCGGCCGGAGCGACGGGCGCCACGTGCTGCGCGATCTCCAGAGCGGCGCGGAGCTCAGGACGCTCGACACGAGCGTGCAGGGAGTCTTCCCGCCGCCGTCGCTCGGCACCGGCGCCTTTTCACCTGACGGCCGGACGTTTTACGGGCTCGGGACCGGTCGTCTGTTCGTCTTCGACCTCGCGACGGGCGCGCGGAGGATCGTGAACGCGCACGCTGGCCGGTCGTTCGACATGGCGCTGTCGGCGGACGGGCGTCGCCTCGCGACGTGCGGGAACGGGAGCGCGGCGACCGAGAGCGTCACGGCCGCGGTCGGCTGGGTGT
>DAORJJ010000674.1:0-3576 GCA_035439005.1 Polyangiaceae bacterium
GCGCCTCGAGCTCGGCGCCGCCCGCGCGCACGAGCGCACGCGTGAGGACGACCCAGGGCACGCTGGCGGCGACCACGGGCGTCGTCGCGAGCGCGTCGCCGTCGCGGACGGCGTGCGGGCCGAGGAGCGCCTCCTCGCCGAGCGTGTCCCCGGCCCCGACCCGGCGCTCGACCCTCTCGACGGTCTTGCCCCGGCCGAGCGCGGAGAGCGCGACCTCGCCCTCGAGCACCACGAACAGCCCGTCGGCGGGCGCCCCCTCTTTGAAGAGGACCTCGCCCGCGGCGCGCTCGAGGAGCGCGCCGGCCGCGGTGATCTCCCGGCGCCCGCGCGCGTCGAGGCCTCGGAGCAGCGGGGACGACCACACGAGCTCCGGCCACGGCGCGCTCACTCGACCCTCGTGGTCGCCCGCGCGAGCTCGAGCACCTCGACCCGCTCGAGCATGTCGACCGTGACCTGCGGGCCGCTCGGGCGCGCCCCGCGGGCGGCCTGCGCCGCCTCGTACGCCGCGAAGGCCCGCACGAGGAAGGGCGGGAAGCTCCGGAAGCGCAGGCGGGCCTCGACCTGGAAGGGGCCCGCGCGCCCGCCCGTGTCGAGGACGTAGGTGTACTCGAGCGGCACCCCCGGCGGCGCAGAGCGCGTGTCGACGATCGCGTCGGGCGCCTTGAACACGCCGCGCTCGGCGTCGAGCGCGCCCACGGGGAAGTAGGTTTCGAAGAGCTCCTCGCCGCCCGTCAGGTTCGAGCGGCACTCGCCGGTGTCCTGGTCGTAGACGCCGTCGTCGTACCTGTCGGCGCGGGTGCGGCCCTGCCCTGCGCCGGGCTGGCAGCGGCCCCGCGCGTCGATGACGCCCACGCACCGAACGCAGCGCAAGAAGCCGTTCTGAAGGTTGATGAGGCCCTTGCCCCGAAAGCGCGTGCCGCCGAAGCGCGGGTTCGGCGACCACTCGGGCACGTCCGGTCCGTCCGCCACGTCGGCGCCGAAGAGGCCCAGCGGTCGCCCCTCGGCGTCGAAGGAGGTCTCCCGCGTGGTGACCCGGAGGAACCGCTTGTCGCGGAGATCGGCGCGCGGGTCGTCGAGGCCCCCGACCTCGTACAGCGCGCGCCCCGCGCCGTCGGTCACGCGCAGCTCGACCCACACCTCGCGCTCCTGGCTGAAGCCCGCCGGGACGCGGTGGCCGGCGCCGGTGTTCTCGAGCACGAGCGGGACCTCGAGCGCGCGACCAGCCCGCCTCCCCGCGCCGAGCTCGAAGCGAAACGTGCGCGCGAGGAGCATGTCGCGGCGCGCTCGCACGCCGAGCGGCACGCCGCGCGCGTCGAGCGTCGCGCCAGCCGCGAAGCGCTCCGGAAACGAGGGCGTCAGGGGCACGTCCACGCTCGAGAAGAAGTGCGAATACAGGCGCTCGGCCCGCGCCGACGAGGGCGCCGCGAGGCCCGTCGCGTACTCCCCCGGGACGCGCGAGGAGAACGTCGTGCCGGGTGGGCACCCCGGGCCAGGCGCTCCCCCGTCGGCGCTCGGGAGGCACACCCCGGGGAAGAGGCTCATGTGGCAGTCCTGGCACGTGGCCGCCCGGCGCCCCTTCGCGGCCTCGGCCTCGGCCCACGCCCGCCACTCGGAGTAGCCGTTGCGGAGGCGCTTGAAATGGTCACCCGAGGTGCGCGCCACGGCGTCCGTGCCGAAGAGCCGGACGTCGTGGCACGCGCCGCAGAACTCGCTCGACCGGCGGTACGCGGCGGCCTCCGGGCTCGTCCCGCGGTGCGGCCGACCGCCCGTCGCCTCGCCCAGGAAAGACGACGGCTCGATCCGATAACCGCTGTTGCCGATGCCGCTGCGCCCCTGCGCGTCCTCGGGCCTCGCGAGGAAGAGCGCCCCGGTCGCGGTCGAGATCCACGTGGGGTTCCCCTCGTAGCGGGCCCCGGAGGCGTGCGCGGCCACCGGCCCGATCGTCGCGTGGCACGCCCCGCACGACACGCCCTCGAGCGCCTCGGGGCGCAGCACGTCGCGCAGCGGCGCGCGACCGCGCGGCGACGAGAACGCCGTCCACGGCTCGACCGAGGGGCTCTGCGCTTCTGCCGGCGCGTGGCAGTTCACGCACCAGTGCTCGCCCCCGGAGCCCGTGACCACGACGCCCGACCGCGCGTCGGTGCACACCTCGGGCCCACGACGGCGGAGGAGCCCCGCCCCGTTCGGGCAGCGCGCGTCGCGCCCCGCCTGCTCCTCGACGACGCTCTCGAGCGCGCCGAAGAGCGGGCTCTTCACCGAGTGCGCCATGACCGAGCGCTCCCACTCGGACACCTCGCGCGCGTGGCACGGCGCGCAGTCGGCGGCGCGCGTTCGCGTGAGCGGCCCGAGCGGCGGGGGGCGCGGCGGCGCGCCGGCGTCCGCGTCCGGAGGAGCTCCAAGGCCGCGCCAGGCGATCACGGCGAGCCCCGTGAGGGCGAGCGCGAGCGGCGCGACGACCCACCCGCGCCGCGCAGAGAGCCCGGGCCGTGGCGCCACCCGACCTGCGGCCGAGGGACGCGCGGACGCGCCCACGGGCGCCAACCTCGCGTGGCTCGCGCGCGAGGGCGAGAGCAGCTCGTCAAGGCGATTGACGATCTCCTTCGCCGACCGCGGGCGCTCGGCGGCGCTCGGCGCGAGCACGCGGAGCAGCAGCGCTTGCACACCGGGCGCGAGCGCGGCGGCCACGTCGTCCGGGAGGGGCGGCGCGTCGCGCAGCGAGGCGCTCCGGGCGTGGCGGAGGCCGAGCCCGGCGAACGGGTGGCGACCGGCGAGCGCCGTGTACGCGATGAGCCCGAGCGCGTAGCGGTTCGTCGCGCCGCTCGCGTCGCCGCCGTCCGCGAGCTCGGGGGCGTCCCAGCGGGAGAGCGAGGCCTCGTGCACCCGCGCGACGCTCTCCCCGAGCCAGGCGGAGAGGAGCGGCGCTGCAAGCAGGAAGGCGCTCGCGCCCTCGCCGCCGACGTCTCGAGGGCGCAGGCGACCCGGGAAGAGCGAGGCGGCCTCGCACGCCGCGAGCGCGTCCGGGAGGCGGAGAAAGAGCGCGAGCGCCTCGGCGGGAGGGAGCGCGCCGCGGTCGAGCCGCTCGTCCAAGGTGGGGGCTGGCGGTGAGAGCATGAACCACGGCCCCGCCTCGTCGACCCCGCCCGCCTCGCACCCGAAGACGCCCGCCTCGCCCAGGCTCACGACGCGCTTCGCGAGCGCGGCGTCCGCCGCGTCGAGCCGGTGGAGGATCGCGCCGTCCCCGAGGGCGCCCCGCGTCGCGCGGCCGCGGGCAGGCAGCGGTGCGAGCTCGTCGGGCTCGGGCGCCCTCGTTCGCCGCGCGACCACGGGGGCTCAGGGCTTCGCGACGGCGGTCGCCGAAGCGGACTCACTCGCGGCGGCGGCGCGCGCGTTCGCCGAGACGCGGAGACGGTACGTGGTGAGCGAGGCGGCGGCGGACAACAGCACGATGACGAGCACGCCCAACCAGAGCGGCACCTCGCGCGGCGCGCCCGCCCTCTCCACGAGCGCGACCGTGTCGAGGCGCTCGGGCTTCTTCGCGGCCGGCGAGCGCTCGCCCTTCGCGGAGTCCCGCGGGCG
>DAORJJ010000675.1:0-3568 GCA_035439005.1 Polyangiaceae bacterium
CGCTCGAGGCCGCGGCGGCGCCCCTGCGCGTCGGGCCCCGGGCGCCCGAGGCGCTCTACCGCGACGTGTTCCGGGGCGGGGCGGTGGGCGAGGCGCTCGCGGCCGTCCGCGCCGACGAGGCGAGCCAGGTCGAGCCCGACCCGCGCCTCGCGGGCTTCTACCGTGGCGTCGCCGAGGACGAGGCGCGCCACGCGGCCCTCGCGCTCCGCACCCTCCAGTGGCTCCGCGCGACGTTTGCAGACCTCACGCAGGTGCGCGACGAAGAGATCGCGGCGTTCACGCGCACCCGCGGCCCCCGCGACCGGGCCGTGCTCGCGCCGCTCCTCGCGACGCTCTGACCGACTCGCGAGTTCGCGTATTCGCGTATTCGCGTATTCGCGTATTCGCGTATTCGCGTATTCGCGTAGTGCGACGCGGGGCTACGGCGTGAGGCAGCACCACACCCCGGCCTCGTAGGTGCGGAAGCCGCCGGGGTGAAGCGTCTTGGCCGCCCCGCGCGCGCGAGCTGCGAGCTGCGAGCCGCGCCGTCGCCGCGGGCCGCATCAAGCGCACCGGGGTCAAATCGTCGGTGCATTTCCAGGCCGTCGAGGGCAACTGAGCGCGCGCGGCTGCTGCGCGCGCCTTGGGTAGGAAAGAGGCTGACGAGCCGTCGTAGGCCCCTGATCTCGCGCGCGGGCCGGCCGGCTCGCGCAGACGTCGCGGCTCGCCTTGCGCGAGGCGTCGTTCCGTCGTAACCCTCCTCATCATGTTCGTCGTTCTCCACGGCTCGTTCGTCTGAAGCCCCGCGCGCCCGTCGCGGCGCGCCCTTCGTCCGAGCCCTGATCCGCGCGAGCCTCCTCCGACCGAAGCGTCGGGGCGGGTTCGTATGTCGCAAGACGACCTCGGCGCGCACCGCCGAGGTCCCGCGGCCTCGTGCGTCGAGGTCGCGCGCGCCCTGGAGAACCGTCATGCCAGCCCCGACGCTCGATGCGGCCAAGCGCCGCACGGACCTCGCCTTGCGCCACACGCGCGCGGGCCTCGATACCCTGGAATGCGAGGCGTTCGACGACCTCGTCTTCTCCGTCTGGAGCGGCTCGCGCGCGCGCTCGCGGCGATCGCGCCCGAGCCCCGAGATCGTCGCGGCGATCGCGGCGATGGCGCGATGGCACGCGGACTTCGTGCGCTCGCCTCACACCTTCGTCGGCACGTCGAGCTCACCCATCGGGGTCATTCGTGACCTCGCCGAGCACCTCTTCGCGCTCTATCCCGTCCCCGTCGCCATGAACGCCGCGTGGCTCACGGGCAGCGACGAGCCGTGCGCGGAGCACGAGTGGTTCATCCGCCTCGGCCGCGGAGAGAGTGTGCGCGACCTCGCGATCCCCATGCGGGTGACACGCGCGCTCGCTCACGCCTTTCGGAGCGCGCCGTTCTTTCCCACCGTGGCGGGTGCGCTCGTGTGGGCCCAGGCCCGCTCCATGGGGGCGAGCGACGAGGTCGCGCGCGCCTTCGCCGAGAGCCGCGTCGGGCGGACGCTCGCCCACGACGACACGCGACGCTCGCTCGTCGAGGTCCTCGTGAGGGACGGCGCGACTCCGGACCAGGTGGGGCCCGTCGTCGACTACGTGGCGAGCGCGAAGCTCGAGGCCCGCGAAGGCTTCCGCGCCGATGGCACCTTCGGCCCCACACCCCCTCCCGAGCCCGAGCTCTCTCTCGAGGGTCGCACGCTCGGCTCGCTGCTCCGGCGGGTCGACGCGTGGCACGTGGCCGCCGGGCGCGCTCCCGTGAGCGACGCCGCGTGGCCGAGCTCCGGGATCTTGGGTCTCTCGTTCGAGGAGCGAATCGCGCCGCGCTCCCCCGACGAGCCACCGACCCTGCGGATCGTGTCCATCGTGGAGCTCTTGTCGTCGTTCGAGCTCGCCCAGGAAGGTCGCGCGATGCGGCACTGCGTGGCGACTTACGCGGGCGAGTGCATCCAAGGCAAGGCGTCCATCTGGTCGCTCCGCGCGACGACCCGCCAGGGCCAGAAGCGACTGCTCACGATCGAACTCGATCCGCGGGCTCGCACCGTGCGCCAAGCGCGGAGGCTCGTGAATCGCCCTGCGGGGCCTCGCGACAGGGAAATCGTCGCGCTTTGGGCCGAGCGCGAGCGCCTCGTCCTCCCGCCGAATGCCATTCTCTGACTGGCACGTATCTCGAGGAAGACTGCCATGATACGAGTACCGAGCGTCCTCTCCGTGCCTCTCCGCTCGCTCGCGCGTCGCGACTTCGTCGAAGCGCGCGTGGCCGTCGACATCGCCCCCCGGCGGCGCGACGTCGCGTGGGTCGTCGCGGCCTTCGCGGTCACTCCGGCCGAGCTCGGCTTCGCGCGCGCCCTCCTCGCGCAGAGGCCGAACCTCCGCCTCTTCCGCGCCAACCAGCGGGCCTCCTGCGGCGACTTCGTGATCGTCGATCCGAGCCCACCCGACGTCGAACGTCGCCGCGTCGTGGTGCTCGATCTCAAGCTCGGCGCGGCTCTCGCCGTGGGTGGGGGCGGCGCGGGCGTGCAGCTCACGGGCGCGCGGCGCGCGGTCGCCGAGGTCGCAGGGCGGTTCGGGCTCGTGCCCCCCGACGCCCCGATCGACCTGCTCACGGGCGGAGAGCGTGCGCTGCTCGGAGCGCTCGCGTCGCGGGAGCTCAGAATCGCCCGTCGATCACGAGACCCGAGGGCAGCCCTTGCCCTCACCGGCGCGGACTTCGACGTGAAAGAAGCACGGCGGAGGCGGCCGTGACCACACCTCCCACGACGAAGAGCGCCGTGGCCACGTCGGCCCTTCGGCCACGCCGCTCCTCGCGACGCTCTGACCGACTCGCGTGTTCGCGTGTTCGCGTGTTCGCGTGTTCGCGTATTGCGACGCGGGGCCTACGGCGTGAGGCAGCACCGAAACCCGGCCTCGTAGGTGCGGAAGCCGCCGGGGTGCGCCGAGTTGCCGGACGCGCAGCTCGGGCGGACGGCGCCGTAGCAGCTCGCCCAGTAGCAGCCCTTCATGACGTGCTCGTGGTTGCTCGCGTGGGGGAACGTGCGCACCACCCACTCGGCGACGTTCCCCGTCAGATCGTGGACGCCCTCCGCCGACACGCACGCCGCGCGCGCGCCGCTCGGATCGGCCTGGTAGAGCCTGGCGGCCTCCGCGAGGGCGGCGGCGCTCGGGTAGGTGGCCAGCGTCGCCCAGCGGGGGGCGCGCCAGGTCTTGTCGTCGTTGCACGCGCCGCGGCGATACGCGTCGCCGTAGGGGAACTCGCGGCCGCCGGGGCCCTCGCACGCGCGCACCCACTCGGTCTCGGTGCAGAGCCGCTTGCCCCGCGCTTGGCACCACGCCGCGCCCTCCGGCGCCGTCTTGAAGGCGAGCGGGAGCGCCCCGGCCTCGTTGGGGGCCTCGTACCGATCCATGCAGCTTCCACCTATCTCGACCATGCCGCCCGGGCACCGCGCGGGGGCCGGCGCGGCCGCGTCGCTGGGCGCGGCGTCAGTCGCCGCCACTCCGCTCGTGGCGGCGTCGCGCGCCCCCGCGTCCGAGGCGAGGCCCTCCGATCGCGCGCAGCTCGAGATCGA
>DAORJJ010000676.1:0-3564 GCA_035439005.1 Polyangiaceae bacterium
CCTCCTCGTGCGGGACCCGGAGCAAGGCGCTCGTGAGCGCGCGCGCGTCGTCGTCGGGGGGCGCCTGCGTCGCCGCGATCACCTCGGCGAGCGCGATGGCGTCGGCCTCGCACGCGGGGAGCAGCTCGGCGGACACGCCCATGAGGCGGCCTATCACCCGCCAGAGGTGCACGTAGTCGTCGGCCTCCTGCCGGTCGATGCGCGCGCCCAGCGAGCGGAGGCCGTCAATGACCGCGAGCGAGAACAGCAGCGTGGTCCCGGCCATGTCGTGCTGGTTGATGGGTCGACCCCACTCGGCCGGGCGCCACTTGCCTGATAGCTCAATCATCCGGCGCACTTGCGCGTGCATGAGGCGCACCTTGAGGGTGATCTGGTAGCCCTCGCCGCCTACGTCGGTGCCGCGCGGCTCGGCGATCGCCTGCACGAAGCGGCCGGTCTCGGCGAGCCGCCGGGGGGCCTGCGCGGCGAGGCGCCCCGAGAACACGAGCGGCTTGTTCCCGGCCGGCGAGACGTACCCCAGGATGAGCGAGCGGCCCCCGAGCACGATCCCCGCGAGGGGCCCGTACCGGAGGAACACGCGGCGCCCACGCTCGACCCTGTCCGGGTCGACCCACGCGGGGGTCTGCTCGGTCTCTTCGAAGAACGCGCGGAGCGCCTCGGGCGCCTGCGGGACGGCGGCGACGCCCTTCGCCGCGCACTCGGAGAAGAGCCGGAAGCCCTCGCCGGGGGGCAGCTCGGCGCACGCGAGCACCACGGCGTCCGCGAGCGGGTCGGACTCCGACAGGAAGGTCGCGAGCCGGTCGACCCGCGCGCCGAACCGCGCGCGCGCCGCGTCTCTGTCGACGAAGCGAGAGGGGATCACGCATGGAGCGTAGCCTCTTCGCGCGCCGCGTGCGCCGCTCGCGCGGCTCAGGCCGCCACGAGCTCGATCTCGGTGATCTCCGCCGGGGCGCCCACCCGCATGGGCGGGCCCCAGTACCCGGTGCCGCAGCTCACGTAGACCTGGGTCTCCAGGTGACGGTAGAGCCCCGCGATGAACGGCTGCTGGAGCTTCACGACGTGGTTCCACGGGAACATCTGACCGCCGTGCGTGTGCCCGGAGAGGACGAGCGAGACGCCGTGTTTGGCGGCCTCGAGCGCCGCGCGCGGCTGGTGCGCGAGCAGCACGACCGGGCGTCCCGCGTCTCGGCCCTCGAGGGCGCGGGTGAGATCGGCCCCGTGGCCCGCGCCGAACTGGTGCGCCGACGCGTCGTCGATGCCGGCGAGGTCGAAGCCGCGCTCGCCGCCGAGCGAGACGCGCTCGTTCCGGAGGGCGCGGATCCCGAGGGTGGAGAGGTGGGCGAGCCACGCGTCGGCCCCGGAGTAGTACTCGTGGTTGCCGGTCACGAAGAAGACGCCGTCGCGCGCCACGAGGTCGCGGAGCGGCGCGACGTGGGCGGCGAGCTCCGCCACGCTGCCGTCGACGAGGTCGCCCGTGATGACCACGGCGTCGGGGGCGAGCGCGTTGATGCGCGCGACCAGCGCGGCCATGAAGTCGACGCCGATGGTGGGGCCCACGTGGACGTCCGAGATCTGCACGATGCGGTAGCCCGAGCGGCCGAGCCCGCGCAGCGACACCTTCACGCGCTGCACAGCCGTCTCCCCGAGCGCGCTGCGCATCCCGCCTGCGGCGAGCCCGAACCCGCCGAACGCGGCGGCGCCGCCGAGGACGCGCGTGAAGAAGAGCCGGCGCTCCGGGTCGCGGAGGCCGGGGCTCGCGAGGGCCGCGGCGCGGAGGCCGAGGCGCACGACGTCGCCGGCGGCGACGCCGAGCAGCAGGAAGAACGCGAGCCCCATCCACACGAACGCGGCCCACGCGACGGGCGAGGCGAGGGCGCGCGGCCCGCGCGCGAGGGTCATGCCGAGGACGGTGATCACCGGCATGCCGACGAGCACGGTGGTCGCGAGGCGCGCCCATCCCTGGGGCAGCTCGGTGTCCCGCACGAGGCGCGCGTAGAGGTAGTAGTGGCCCCCGCCGACGACGAGGGCCAGCACGAGGACGAACACGAGGATGCGGGTGGCGGTCATCGGGCGGTCGTGGGCGCGCGGCCGGGGGAGCGGCGCCTCGAGACCATAAGATGCCCGCGGCGCCGCCGAGGAGTCGCCCCGCGTAAAGTTGGGTAAACCGGGCTCACCCGAGCGCCTTGTCGACGCGGCGCTGCAGCTCGATCAGATCGACGAGGTTCTCCACGTAGTCGAGGTCGGTGGTGTCGATGCGCACGATGGGCGAGAGCGCGTAGCCCTCGAACCACTCCTCGTAGAGCCGGTGGAGCCTTCGCAGGTACGCGTCGGGGATCGCCGACTCCATGGCGCGCCCGCGAGACTGGATGCGGCGCTTGGTGGCGCGGAGCGAGCAGGTCAGCGCGATGAGCAGATCGGGGGGCCGCAGGCTCTCGCGGATGCCCTCGTAGAGCGTGTAATATACACCGAAGTCGCGCTTGTCCAGCACGCCCTGGCGGTGGAGGTTTCGCGCGAAGATCTCGGCGTCCTCGTAGACGGTGCGATCGATGACCACGGGTCCGTCCGAGCGCGCCCGGTCGAGCTCCTGGTGGAGCTTGATCTTGTGCGCCAGGAAGAAGAGCTGCGACTGCAGCGCCCAGCGCTTCATGTCGGCGTAGAAGTCGGCCAGGTAGGGGTTGTCGTCGTTCGGCTCGTAGAAGGGGCGAAACCCGTACCGCTTCACGAGCCACGCCGTGAGCGAGGTCTTCCCCGCGCCAATCGTGCCCGCGACCGCGACGTACCGGCGTTTCGGCTCCACACTCCCAGCCTACACGACACGGCCGGCCGCGTCGGGGCTGCAGCGGGCGGGGCGGGGCGGTGGTTGATGAGCCGCCGCCCGAGCTTTCCTGGTACGTTCCGGCCCATGGTCAAGAACCTGGAAGTGAGCCCCGCCGGGGCGAACGACGGTCGATGGCGGCCTCGAGCCGCAGGCGAGGTGTCGCCATGAACGCGTGGCTCGTGAAGAGCGAACCGGCCAAGTACCCGTGGCAGCGACTCGTAGAGCAGGGCCGCACGTTCTGGGACGGGGTCCGCAACTTCGAGGCGCGAAACAACCTCCGGGCCATGAAGCTCGGCGACGTGGCGCTCTTTTACCACTCGAACCACGGCAAAGAGATCGTGGGCATCGCGAAGGTGGTGAAGGAGGCCTGCCAAGATCCCACGACGACGGAGGACTGGAGCGGCGTCGACCTGGCCCCCCTCGTGCCCTTGAAGGTGCCCGTGGACCTCGCGACCATGAAGGCCCACCCGCTGTTGAAGGAGATGGCCATGGTGAAGCGATCTCGCATCAGCGTGACGAAGGTCGAGGCCGCGGAGCTCGCCGTCATCCTCGAGCTCGGGAAGACCAAGCTCCCGAAGGGCTGACGTCGCACGTCGTGAGCGGGCGGGCGGGGGGGCGGGGACGGCCTGCCAAGGCCCGCGGAGGCGCAGCCGATCGCCCGCGGCCCGTGAGACGCGCGTGCCATCACGGGGTTGTTGACGAGCACGTGAAACCGCAGAAAACGGAGCAGCCCGGCTGCCAGACGA
>DAORJJ010000677.1:0-3561 GCA_035439005.1 Polyangiaceae bacterium
CGGCGAGGCGGGCTCGGCGCTCGGCGAGGTCGCGAGCGGGAGCGGCTCGCCGGCCGACGCGCGCCACGACGCGAGCGACGCGGCGGCGAGCGCGGCCAACCCGAGCGAGCGCGCGGCGGGCCCTCGCGGGCTCACTCGTCCGCCGGGCGAAAGGTCTGACCTACTCCAACAGTGAGGCCGCTGTAGAACACCCGCGAGCCGGACAGATCGGAGGTGACCGCGCCGCCGTTGGGCACGCGCAGCACCTGGCCGTCCAGGCACACCACGAGGACCTGCGCGATCCCGAACCCGCACACGAGCGCCCGCGCGATCTGCACGGGGCGGTCGAACGCGTCGCCGCGCTTGTCGAGGTAGATGACGGAGATCTCGCTGCGCAGCGCCACGGTGCGCGCCGAGAAGTACGCCCCGTATTGGCCGGCGCCGCTCAGCGTGCGCGGCAGCGGGCCCTCCACGTGGTAGCTGCCGGCGAGCAGCGGCGCGGCGCGGAGCCCTCCCTCGACGAAGCGCTCGGCGGTGCCGAGCTGCCAGCCTGCCTCCACGATGGGCAGCTCGAGGCGCGAGAAGTAGTAGTTCCCGTTGCCCTGCGCCTCGCCCCCGAAGCCGAGCCGGAGGAAGGCCGACTGGGCCTCGTTCAGCTGGTAGCGCCCGCCGAGGGTGAGCGCGCCGCGGAGCCAGCCCTCGACGGTGGCGGTGCCGGAGCCGATCGCGCCGATGAACGAGCCGCGGAGCGAGCCGAAGCGGCCCTGGCTGCCGTGGAACGAGGCGCTGGTCACGAAGAGCGCGCCGAAGCTCGTCGCGTCTTGCCCGCGCGACTGCACGTTGGTGATGGTCGTGCGGCCGCCGAAGAACACCGTGGGGGCGCGCAGCCCGGGGAGCACCTCCTCCTCCGGCGCGCCCGGCGGCGGCGGAGCAGGCGGGAGCGCGGGCGTCGGCTCGACCGCGAACGCCGCGCGCGGCGACGCAAACGCGACGAGGGCGACGCTCGCGACGAGCGGCGCGACGACGCGCGCTGGACCCGCGCGCGCGCGCGAGCGACGGCCATGCGACCGCGGCGCGCTCATCAGACGCGGGCGCTTGGGGGCCGCGCCTCGGCGAGGAGCAGCTCCGCGAAGGTGTCCACGGGCATGGCGCCGAGCTCGCCCTTGTCGCGCGAGCGCACGCCGACCGCGCCCGCCTCGGCCTCCTTCGCGCCGACGACGAGCATGTACGGGAAGCGCGCGAGGCGCGCGTTGCGGATCTTGGCGCCGAGCTTGTCGGCGCTCACGTCGAGATCGACGCGCAGGCCGCGCTCGCGGAGCCGCCGCGCCACGTCGGTCGCGTAGGCGTCGACCTTCTCGCTCACCGTGAGCACGACGGCCTGACGCGGCGCGATCCACGCCGGGAAGTTCCCGGCCGAGTGCTCGAGGTACACGCTGAAGAAGCGCTCGAGCGAGCCGAGGATCGCGCGGTGGAGCATGATGGGCCGGTGCTCCTTGCCGTCTTCGCCGACGTACCCGAGCTCGAAGCGTTCCGGCAGGTTCGGGTCGTACTGGATGGTGCCGAGCTGCCAGCTCCGCTTCAGCGCGTCGTGGATGTGAAACTCGACCTTCGGCCCGTAGAAGGCGCCCTCGCCGGGGAGGATCTCGAACGGGAGCCCGGCGTTCTCGAGCCCCTTCTGGAGCGCGGCCTCGGCCTCGTCCCAGTCGGCCTCGGTGCCGATGCGCTTGTCCGGCCGGGTCGCCAGCTTGATGTCGATGCGCTCGAAGCCGAAGGCCTTGTAGACGAGGTTCAGGAAGCCGATGAACTTCTCGATCTCGGCCGGGACCTGGGCGCGCGTGCAGAAGATGTGCGCGTCGTCTTGGCAGAACGAGCGCACGCGCGAGAGGCCGTGCACGACGCCGCCGCGCTCGTAGCGGTGGAGGCGCCCGAAGTCGGCCACCCGCCACGGCAGCTCGCGGTACGAGCGCCTGCGCGACCCGAAGATGACGCAGTGGCTCGGGCAGTTCATCGGCTTGAGCGCGAAGCTCTCCGCGCGCAAGACCTCGCTCAGCGCGGCCGCCTTCGCGGGGTCTCCGGCGTGGGCCTCGGCGGCGCCGTCGACCTCGTCCTCGGTCCACAGGCGGTACATGTTCTCGTTGTAGTTGCCGAGGTGGCCGCTCGTGCGGAACAGGCGCGGGTCGAACGCCTGCGGGGTGATGACCTCCTCGTAGCCCTCGCCCTCGTACAGGTTGCGGACGAAGCCGACGAGTGCATTGTACACGTAAGCCCCCTTCGGCAGGAAGAAGGGCATCGCCGGCGCGACCGGGTCGAACAGGAAGAGATCGAGCTCCTTGCCGAGCTTGCGGTGGTCGCGCTGCTTCGCCTCCTCGAGCAGCCGCAGGTGCTCCTCGAGCGCCTCCTTCGAGGGGAAGGCGGTGCCGTAGATGCGCTGGAGCATCGGGTTCTTCTCGTCGCCGCGCCAGTACGCGCCCGCGACGCTCGTGAGCTTGATGGCCTTCAGGTACCCGGTGTTGGGGACGTGGGGGCCCTCGCACACGTCGACCCACTCGTGGCCCGGCTCGCCGTGGAAGTAGAGGGAGATCTCCTCGCCCTCGGGGATGCGCTCGATGATCTCCACCTTGAACGACTCGCCCATGTCGCGGAACCGCGCGAGCGCCTCGTCGCGGCTCACCGGGACGCGGCGGAACGGCGATTTTTTGCCCACGATCTCGAGCATGGCCTTCTCGATCTTGGCGAGGTCCTCCTCCGAGAACGTGCCGTCGGCCTTGGCGAAGTCGTAGTAGAAGCCGTCGTCGATCGACGGCCCGATCGTGACCTTCGTGCCGGGGAAGAGCCGCTGCACGGCGTCGGCCATCACGTGCGCGGTCGAGTGCCGGATGACGGCGAGCCCCTGCGGGTCGGTCGAGAGGATTCGCGTGAAGTCCGCGCCCTCGTCGATCGGCGTGTGGAGGTCGACGACCCTGCCGGCGACCGACAGCGCCACGACGTCTTTCAGGAGGCCCTTCTCGGCGAGCAGCTCTCGCCCCGTCTTCATACCCATGGTGCCCGTGGCGTACCACGACCGCGGCCGGCGCGCGACGATGGCTCTTCGCGGGTGCGCGGGCCCGGCGGACATGCCAAGCTCTGCGCATGCCGCAGCTCGTGCAGCCGCTGCCGCCGGGGCCCCTCGCGATCGTGGGGGACGTGCACGGCGAGCTCGAGGCGCTCGACCGCCTCCTCGAGCGCCTCGCGCGTCTCGCGACGGAGCACGGGCCGCGCACCCTCGTGTTCGTCGGCGATCTGGTCGATCGAGGGCCCGACAGCGTGGGCGTGGTGCGGCGGGTCGCGGCGCTGCTCGCGGAGGGACGCGCGGTCGCGACCCTCGGGAACCACGAGCTCAACATCCTCCTCGGGGACCGCAAGGAGGGCAACGGGTGGTTCTTCGGGCACGCGGACCACGCGCAGCTCGCCGGGGCGGAGGTGCCGTTCGCCTCGGCCCAGGCGTCCCCCGGCGAGCGCGACGAGGTGCTGGCGGTGCTCCGGAGCCTGCCGCTCGTGCTCGAGCGCGCCGACGTGCGCGTGGTGCACGCGGGGTACTCGCCC
>DAORJJ010000678.1:0-3558 GCA_035439005.1 Polyangiaceae bacterium
CCGTCCCGCCGAAGAACTCGAAGCAGTCGTCGAGCGCCTGGCGCACCTGGATGTGGTCGACCTTCGTGCCGCGGCCCACGCCGGCGAACGTGACGCCGTTGACCTCGTTGTCCTGCGCGAGCACGACGCCCGCGTATTCGACCCGGATGTACCGCAGCACGCCGCTCGAGTCCTCCGGATCGGCGCCGCCGAACTGCGTGCCCTGGACGGTGGTGAGGATGCCCTCGACGTTGCCCTTCCCGCCCGGCATGTTCACCGGCGCGTTGCCCAGGATGACGAGCCCGCCCCAGTCGCCGGCGCGGCGATCCTGCGGAGCGGCCTGGCTCGTGAAGACGATGGGCTCGTCCTCCGTGCCCTCCGCCATGAGCTTCGCGCCCGCCTCGACGAGCAAGATGGCCTTGCTCTGGGCGTCGCCCTTGAGGGTCGTGCCCTTCTCAATCGTCAGGGTCGTGCCCGACTTCACCACGACGAGGCCCTGGAGCAGGTAGTCCTTCGTGGCCGTGAGGCTCATGGGGGTCTTGATCTCACCCTTCAGCACCTCGAGGGCCTTCGGGCCGACGGCGCCGTCGGCGAGCGTCGTGCCCGTGGGAGAAGCCGCGGCGTCTCTCCTGGAGGCGACGTCGAGCGAGCCGTCGTCGGAGCAAGCAGAGAAGCAGGCGGCGAAGGGCAGCGAGAGGGCGAGGAGGGAGGCGGGGAGCAGCGCGCGGTGTCTCATGGGATTGCCTATCTTCTTCCGTGGTTCGAGTGCGTATCGTGTGGAGTGATGTTGCCGACTGTTCGTGACGCGCGTCGCTCGCCCTCACGAACTGTCGGCGACGTTCTCGTGAACGTCAGTACTTGTAACTGGCAGTCAGCCAGGCGTTCGTCCCGGTGAGGTATCGACTCGTGAGGAACACGCCAGACTCGCCTTGGCTGAAGCGGACAGGGGAGTTGAAGAGGTTCTCGAGGGAGAGCTTCAGCTCCACGTGCTCGCCGAGCCCCTGGCCCACGCTCGCGTCCACCAGGTGCCGCGGCTGCTCGAAGACGTCGGGGAGGCCGTTCTGCCCCACCTGCGAGATGCGCGCGCCGTACACGTTGTAGAGGAGCCGCGCGCGCGTCTTGGTGGCCGCGTGCTCCCAGTCGAGGGCCAGGTTGACGACGTAGGGCGACTGCCCCGCGAGGGGGCGCGACCGCGAGGTCTGGATACCCTCCGACGGCGACAGGTCGACGCGCGAGTGCACGAGGGTGAGGTTCCCGAGCAGCGACAGCTCCGAGAGCGACTTGTGGACGAACCCGAGCGACTTTCGCGCCTCGAGCTCGACCCCCGCGTTGACCGCGCCGCGCGCGTTCGCGTAGCTCAGCACGCCGCGGCTCGTGGGCAGGATGATGGGCTCGATGGGGTCCGTGAAGCTCTTGTAGAAGAACGACGCCGCGAGCACCTGCGCGTCGCCAGGGAAGAGCTCGGCGCGCGCGTCCAGGTTCACGACGCGGGCGCGGTCGAGGTTGGGGTTGCCGAGGATCTCGCGCGCGCCGAAGAAGTCGCTGAAGATGAACGGCGCCAGCTCGCGGAGCTGCGGACGCGAGACGGTGCGCGACGCGGCGAGCCGCAGGTTGGTCCGCTCGGAGGTCTTGAACGTGAGGTTCGCCGAGGGGAGCGCGTCCACGCGCTCGAGGCTGGAGGTGACGCGCTCGGTGGCCTCGGCGGCGAACGGGTCGAACGAGTCGATCGACTGCACGGAGCGCTCGACGCGCTGCCCGAGCACGACCCGCACCCGCTCGTGGAGCGCCACGTCGGCCATCAGGTGGCCGCCGACGACGTCGTAGCGCGCGGCGTAGAGATCGGTGGGCCGGGTCCACTCCTCGAGCTCGAGGGCCGTGCCCACGTTGTCGGGCGTGAAGAGCTCGGCCGGGGACCGCCGGAACACGTCGGGGCTGGCGCCGCGCCCGCGGAGGAAGCGGAAGCGCCGCGCCTCGAAGCTGCGGCCGCGGAGCGACGCGAGGCCCCCGAGCTCGAGCCGCGCGGGGCGCTCGCCGTCGCGGATGGGCTGCTTGTAAGTGACGCCCAGGGTGCGCGTGGTCTCTCCCTGGTTCGCGAAGAAGTGCTGGCCGCTCTGCGTGCCCTCGCGAAAAGACAGGCCCTGCTCGGCGTCGGCGACGTACACCGACTCGCGCAGATCGGGCTCGCCCGAGGTGGCCCGCCCGTAGCCGAGGCTCCACCCGAGCTCGGCGCGGCGGAGCGCCTCGATGCGGTGGTCGCCGCGGAGCTGCCCGTACATGAGCTGCCGCTGGAGGAAGCGCTGCCGCTCGTCGCGCACGTCCGCCTGCTGCTCGTCGTTGAACCCCGTGATGCGCCGCGCCTCGGCCTCCGAGCTCCGCGAGAGCAGGCCGGTCAACGCGAGGGTGTGGGCGGGCGAAGGCCGCCACTCGAGGCCCGCGTAGCTGGCGATGGTGACCGCGTCGGTGCCCGTGTCCACGCGGTAGTCGTTCAGCCGCGCGAGCTCGCCCGGGCGGGAGGGATCGAGGCCGTAGGTGCGCAAGAGCTCGCCCGTGCGGCGCTGGAAGCGCCGGGTGTAGCCGAGCGACGCGACGTAGCCGAGGGTGTGCCCGCCGAGCTTGCGCGTGTCGCCGACGAGCAGGCTCCCCGTGCCGCTAGGGAGCGAGAACGCCTCCGAGAGGCCGATGGGCGAAGACAGCGCGCGCCCGTAGTCGTTCAGGTTCGGGTCGACCGTGCCGTCGGGCCTCAGGCGCGTGATGCGCTCGCGGGGGAGGCCGGCGGGGAGCCGCCGCGTGCCGTCGTCCACGCCGAGCCAGTCGAGCGAGCCGCCCGCGTACGAGGGGCGGCGCGCGAAGGTCGTCTCGCTGTTGAGCCCGAGCCCGAGCGACGCGAGGAAGGTGAAGCGCTCGGGCGCCTTGCGCATGCGAATGTCGAGGACGCCGCCGGCGAACTGCCCAGGGAGATCCGGGGTGTACGTCTTCTTGATCGAGAGATCCGAGATCACGAGGGAGGGGAACATGTCGAGCGGCACCGCGGTGCGATCGGGCTCGGTCGAGGGCATCGGCAGGCCGTCGACGAGCGAGCTCGTGTACCGATCGCCGAGGCCGCGGATCACGATGGTGCGGCCGTCGACGACGCTGGCCCCGACGACCCGCTTCACCGCGTCGGCCGCGGAGCGATCGGGCGACCGCGCGATGTCCTGCGCGCCTACCGCGTCGGTCGCGCCCGCGGCGCTCCTGCGGAGCGCGACCTGGCCCGCGGCGCTGTTTCGATCGGGCTCGTACTCCACCGCGGCGAGCTCCTCGACGGCGTCCTCGTCGGGCTCGAGCGCGACGTCCAACCTGGTCACTCGACCGCGGGCGACGCGCACGTTCCGCACGCGCGCGGGCTTGTGCAGGTCGGCCACCACGCGGAGGGTGTGCACGCCGGGCGGCAGCGCCAGGGCGAAGCGCCCGTCCTCGTCGGCCGCCACCAAGAGCCCCTGGCCGCCGCCCTGGCCCATGACGCTCACCTCCGCGCCGGCGAGCGGCGCGTGGTCCCCGCGGCTCGTCACGCGGCCGGCGACCGTGGGCGCGGCCACGCCC
>DAORJJ010000679.1:0-3547 GCA_035439005.1 Polyangiaceae bacterium
GGCCCGCCGAGCGCGGCGTGGGCCTCGCCGCGGGGCGCGCGGGCGCCGACGTGTTCGCGCTCGTGCCGCTGCCGAGCGAGATCACGACCTTCGGCATGACCACGCTCAAGGTGCCGTCGCCGCCGCGCGCCGACGTGCCGGTCGTGCTGTCGCGCTACCCCAACGGGCTCGATCCGGCGCCGCTCGCGGCCACCCGCGGCGGTAGGCACGTGTATATTGCACGCGTCGTCCCCGAGTCGGCGGCGCCCCGCGCGGGGCGCGCGCTCGAGCTCGGGCGGCTCGCGCCCTCGGGGCAGTTCGTGTCGTACGGCCTCGTCGCGCGCGCTCCGGTCACCGACGTGGCGATCGTCGAGGACGCCGAGCACGCCCTCTGGGTCGGCTTCGGCGACGGCGGGCGCACGTGGCTCGCGCGCTTCGTGTGTCCGCCGGCATAGGGCGGGCGTTCTCGTTGCGCCCCTCGGAGCCCACCCGGCGACGAGCCCCCGCCACCAGGCCCGCATGATCCCTCGAAGCCACGCGCGCCCGAAGACGATTCTGCGCGGCGTCGCTGAACGCGGTGGGGCGACGGGGCGCCTCGCCGTCGCCGCGGCTCCCTCAGGGCACCAGCGACAGGACCTTCAGCTCCGCGATGTTCACGCGGGAGAACGCGCCGCTCGCGCCCCCGGTGCCGCCCGTATAGTCGTTGAAGTGCGCGAACGCGCTCATGTTCACGCTCTTCGGATCATGCTCGAGGCGCACGCGGTACGACTTGCCCGCCTGGAGCGTGACCCGCACGAACGATGAGTCGCCCCACGAAGCCCAGTCCGCCCGCTGGGGCATGAACATGTAGCCTGCAGATGTCGCGGCGCCACCCACCTCTTGTACGCTCACGCGCTTGACGGCGCACGTGATGCCCGTGTTCAGCGCGCCGGCGCCGTTGCCGTACACGGCCTGAAGGAGGTGAGCTCCCGAGCGCGTCGCGGTGAACGTCGCCTCGAGTGTGTGTCCCGGGTCTCCCCAGGCCTCGTAGTGGAAGCGACCGTGGTTGTTCGAGGCGCTGCCGCCGCTCGCGGTGAAGCTCGACGCGGGGAGGCTCGCGATGCGCTGGAAGGCGCTGCCCCAGAAGCACGACGGCGCGGAGCGCTGCGAGCGGTTCCCGCCCGACGCGTAGCGCAGCTCGATCGTGTAGCAGTGGCTCGGCGACGCGTCGCCCGAGGTGGCCGCGTCCGTCCACGACGCCGTGGTGCCGGGGAGATTCTGCGCGACGCGCACGCCGTCTCGGTACACGTCCACGCTCACGTCGGCGTCTTCGCCCGCGCGATCGAGGGTGAGCTTCACCTTCCCCGCGTCGAGCGCGAGGCCCGTGATGGCCGGGGTTCTCGGCCCGAAGATCGCCTTGTAGTCGGACGTGTCGGTGAGGGTGCGGACCTGCGCGCCCGCGCCGATCGGCGCCGCGAGCTCGACCTCGATCAGGTTTCGCGCGAGCAGCGAGGCCTCGGCGATCTCTCCCGCGGGCGCCTCCGCGCCGTTGAGGCGAACGCGCGCCACGCGGTACGCGCCGCCACCCGTCGGGGTCGCGTCGCTGGGCAAGGAGACGACGACGTTGAGCGTTCTTCCGCGATACGCGAGATCGTCGATCGTGAGCGTCGTCGACGTCGGGAAGAGCGACCGCCTGAGCCCGCGCGTGACGTAGGGCGCGACGCGGAGTCCCTTCTCGGTGGCGTCGACCCCGAAGAGCGCGTGCACCATCGCGAGGTAGCCCGCCACCGACCAGAGCTGGCGCTGCGAGTTCACGACAGGACCCGCGCTGGGGCCGTCTTCGTGGAACGGCTTGCCCGTCACCACCTCGAGGTTCTCCATGTTCGACAGGTTGAGGGCGGCGCCGCGGTAGAGCGAACGCACGCCGCTGTCGAACGCCGCGTCGTTGTCGGCTTTGCGCGCCGCGCGCACCCAATAGGCCGTCACGAACGGCCAGATGGCGCGGTTGTGGTAGATGGGCGTGTCTTTCTGCTGGGGAAAGATCACGGGCGGGCCGTGCGCGAGCGTGGGGTAGCTCGCGATGGCGTCGCGCGCTTGCTCGGGCGTGGTCACGTCGAGCAACACGGCGAGCGAGGTGCCGAGCAGGTCGAAGCGGCGCGCGGGCGCCCCGTCGAGCTCCGTCGTCACGTAGGTCGAGAGCTGCTTGTCCTCGGCGAGCCAGAAGCGCGCCCGCATCGCCGCTCGCAGATCGCTCGCCATCTTCCCCAGTCGCTGGGACTCCGCGGCGTCGCCCTTCTCCGCGGCGAGCTCCGCGCCCGTGATCATCAGCGCGAGGTGAGCGGCGTTGGTGGAGAGCGCCTTGCTCATGCCGATGTGCACGAGGTCGGGCACCGTCCAGCGCGGATACGTCTGCTCGCGCCAGTCGAGGAACGACTGCTCGCCTCGGTAGAGCCCGTCCGTCGGGTCGAACGCGACCGCTCGGTCGTGGTCGATCGTGTTCGTGATCGCGCTCTGCGCCCTCGCCGCGAACGCGGCGCGATCCGGCCCGGACAGGTGCCGCAGGGCCTCGCGCGCGCCGAGCGCCCACACGGCGCGATCGGTCGACACCGGGTAGCTGCCGCCGGTCCCTGTATCTTGCACGATTTGCAGATCGCCGCCGGAGCGGCGCTCGGAGAGCTTGAAATCGAGCGAGTTCTTCGCGCGGACAGGGTCGAGCCACGCGAGGCCGAGGTCCACCGCGTACGACGTGTCGCGCGTCCACACGTACGTCCACTTGCGGCCCGTCTCGAAGCAGCCGCCGGCGGGGCAGGTGAGGCCGGCGCCGTTGCGGAACGCGCCGTCTTTGATCTCCGAGACGGAGCACTCCTTCGCCTCCTCGATGGCGAGCTGGTAGAGCGCGTCGAAGAGATCGTTCTTCGTGTGCACCGTGGGGCGCCCGCGGCTCTCCGTCACGACGCGCGGGCTCGCGGGGAGGTTGTCGACGCGGCTCGCCGTGCTGCGGAGCGTGAACGTGCGCGCGCAGGCGTCGCCTTTGGCCTCGACCGATGCGCTGCCCGTCGCGTCGTCGAGCTTGCGCGCGGCGGCGTTCTCGCTGCCCGTCGCTTCGACGCACTCGGGGATGCCCGCCGCGTCGGGCTTCGGGCCGCCTTCGAGCGTCGGGCCGCCTTCGACCGGCGCGCCACCCTCCGCGGGCTCGGGCGTACCCCCGTCGGCCTTGGGGTCGTCGGCGGGAGCTCGCGAAGACGCGCACGCGGCGAACCCAACGATCGTCCCCACGTGAATGACGAAAGCGAGCCCGCCGATCACGCGGGCCCTCGAGCTTCGATGCTGCACGTACGGCCTCCCGCCCGCGTCGTTCGCGGGCAGTGAGGCGTACCTCACACGAGAGTGACGGGCAAGGCGCCCCGGGCCTTTTTTTCGGCGCCTCGCGCGAGCGTCCGAGGTCGATCCTCGTCGCGCGAACGACGTGGCGATCGCGGAGGACGCCGAGCACGCCCTCTGGGTCGGCTTCGGGCGCACGTGGCTCGCGCGCTTCGTGTGTCCGCCGGGGTAGGGCGGGTGTTCTCCTCCTCCTCCTCCTCCTCCTCCT
>DAORJJ010000680.1:0-3540 GCA_035439005.1 Polyangiaceae bacterium
ACGCCGTCCCGCCATCCGCCAGCCTGTGAAAGGTGGCTTGATTCGCCTACGCTCCCGAGAACCAGCTCTTCTCGGCGCTCGATGGGGTGCTCGCGCAGAGCGGCGACCGGGTGCGTTCCGCCGCGCGGCAGGTCTACGAGACCGTGCTCGTCGACAAGGTGCCGAGCGTCGTGCGCACGCCGCGCTGAAGTAGCGCCGCAGGGCCGGTGTTTCCCTGCGCCGAGGTAGACTGCGCGGCATGCACCTGCCTCCCGCATTTCGGCTCGACGATCCCGAGGCCATCGACGCGCTCGTCCGTGAGGTGGGCCTCGCGACGCTCGTGGGCACGCGTCACGACGGAGCCCTCGAGGTGACCCACGTCCCGCTCGTGCTGCGTCGGGGACCGGGCGACGGGGCGACGCTCGTGGGCCATGTGGCGCGCGCGTCGGACACGTGGCGTGTGCTCGACGGTCGGCCCGTGACAGCCATTTTTCAGGGGCCGCACGCGTACGTCTCGGCCGCGACCTACACGAGCCCCGCCGACCAGGTGCCCACCTGGAACTACGTGGTCGTCCACGTCGAGGGCACGCTCCGAACGACGACGGGCCCCGAGCTCCGCGCCGACCTCGAGGCGCTCGCGTGTACGTTCGAAGGGCCAGAGCCGCGCTGGTCGCTCGGCACGCTCTCTCTCGAGCTGCTCACCGCGCTCGAAGCGGCCATCGTGGGCGTGCGCGTGGAGGTCACACGAATCACCGCCAAGGCCAAGGTGAGCCAGAACCGCCACCCCGAGGATCGCGCCCGCGTCCGCGCCATGCTCGCCGCCCGGGGCGACACGGCGAGCCTCGCGCTCGTGGCGCAGATGGACGCTGCCGAGGCCCGGAGAGCGTCTCGGTAGCGTGTCGGGACGAGCCCGAGAAACACGAAGGCCCGGGTGCTTCCCCAAGGGAAAAACCCGGGCCTCGCGAGCGCGATGCGCCTTCTGGCTCAGTACTTGAAGGTGTCTTGGGCGATTGCCGGGGTGGCCGCCGGGATGGTGCGAGCGGGCTGGCCGGGGAACGTGCCCGGCTGCGTCTGCTCCCCGGGGCTCACACCCGCCGCACCGTGCGCAAGCTGGCACTGGACCTGAGTCGGAACGGTGGTGTCGTGGACGATGGCGATCGAAGGACCTCCGGCGCCGTGACCCGACGCCCCCGCTTGTACCCCCGGAGCCCCAGCGGCACCATTGCCCGCACCGGCCTGACCGAACGTTGGAGCCGACCCAAAGCTACCTAGGCCCCCATTGCCGCCGTTGCCCGCGCGCAGTACCGTTTTTTCGAGGCGGAGAGGGCTGCGCGTGCTGAGTACGGCGATGCTGGCTCCTCCACCCCGTCCTGGCGTGCCGGCGCGCCCTGGGCAACCCCCGGCCCCTCCACCGCCTCCAGACGAAGCGAACGTCATGAAGGGGGCAGTACCCGGCGCCACGGTTTCGCTGCCGCCAAGACCTCCAACCCCTCCCGCGCTTGCAGCCATCGGCTGCCCTCCTGCGGTTCCGTCGCCGACACGGTATCCTTCCTCGCCAAGCGTGCCGCCCATGGACGACGCGCCGCCCGCAGGTTGTGCAGGCGTGACATCCGGAGCTCCTGGGCGCCCCGCACTCTGAATGATGTGCACCCTGCCGTCCGAAGTGTAGAGGCGTCCAGCTCCGCCATTGCCGCCGGTCGCCGTGAGGGACGCGCCGCCCGCCTGGCACATGACCTCGCCGCCCAGAGCGACACCGTTCTGCGGCCGCGGGTTGAGTAGCACCACTCCCTCGGAATATCGACATGCACCGCCGGCGCCGACGCCGGAGATGCACGGCGAGCTCGGCCGCGGTCCTTCGGCGGCGCGGACGACGTTCGCCAGGAAGCCTTCGGGGGCCGTTCCGGCCTTGCCGTCAGCGCCGCGCTGGGCCTCGATCTTTCCTCCGACGAACGTGAGGCCCGTGGAGTTGACCGCGAGGAGCCCGATGCTCGACGGCTCGGTGTCGTTCCCGGCGGGGGCGATCACGTCGAGCCCGTCGATGCGCGTGGGCACGTTGATCTCACGGGCCGTGATGGCCGGCGACGTGGGCGAGGCCACGAGCGCGTTGGCCTGGCTGATCGTCCACTTCGCCGGGTCGGTCGCGCAGTCCATGTTGCCGACGATCGAGACGCCGGGGAGGAGCTCGATCGCCTCGGTGTACGTGCCCGCGCAGACGTAGACGCGCTTCTTCGCGGCCTTGGCGAGCGTGATGCCCTCGCTGATGGTCGACACCGGCGCGGCGCGTGTGCCCGCAGCACCCGGCGCGCCGTTCGCCGCGACGAAGATGCCGAACTGCTCGGTCACTTCGTCTTGTTTGGGCGGAGGCGGCGGAGGGAGCGGAGGAATCGCGGCGTCGGCCGCGTCGGCCGCGTCGGCCGCTGCGTCGAGCTCGGGCAACGGCGGCGGCGGAGTGGTGGGCGTGGGCGTCGACCCGTCGGGGATCGGTGGCATCTCGGCGGTGTCCGAGACGCAAGCGCCGAGGCCGATGGCCCCGATGACGGTAAAGAGAAGACCCGAAGCGATGGCGGTGCGGTGGTGTGTCCCCATATGCGGTCTCTTTTGCGCCACTCCGTATCGAGCGCAAGCCAAAAGGGACGAGCCTGTCCACAAAGGCGTGCAATTGTGCCACAGGACAGGACCTGATGGCCCTAAGCGGGCCTCGCAGGCGAGAGGACCTCGCGGGGCCTCACGAGGAGGCCCCATCGAGGCGTGTGGTGAGGTGGCGCCGTCACGTGGTCGCGCGGCGCCGCGGTTCGCTCCGTCGTCCTCTTTGCGGCGAGGGGTGGTCGCGCGGGAGCCGCTCGCGCTCAGCCCGCGCGTTGCACGCGAATGGGCACCTTGCCGCGCTCGAGCTCCTTGGCCTCGGCTTCGGTCAGGAAGATGTCTTGGCCGAGGCGGACCGAGCCGTCGGCGACCAGCTCGGCGAGGTCATCGACGGGGGCGCCGTCGCTTTGGCCAGACCTTGCGCCTTGCCCCGGGCGAAAGCACGCGGGGGCCTCTTCGGCGGGGCGCTCTCCCGGAAGGAAGAGACGCGTGACGGTGGTGACGAAGGAGAGATCGAGGCCTTCGCCTTCGATCGCGGTGGTGAGGTGGTATCGCATGCCATCCCCTTTTGCGATCTTCGGGCCAAGCGATATCTCCGGCTTTTCTCGAGGTTTTTGCGTCGGCCAGGTGGCCTGGGCCACATTTCGGGTGGCCTGGGCCAGGCCGCGCCTCCCTCTTGCCGTGGTCGCTCGGGCGGGGCACGGTCGTCGGAATGGACCGAGGCCATGTCACGCGCGTCCCGACGTCTCCTGTGCTCGCGAGGGTCGTCGAGCTCGGGTGGGCCCAGGCGGCCTCACCGCCGAGCGGTGCGCGGTGGGAGCGAGTGGTCCCCACGGGCAAGCTTCATCTCGTCGTGCGGGACGGCGCGCCCTTGCGGCTCGCGACGGGAGGTGCGTCGCTCGGGGCGGCGATCGTGGGAGGGCTGCCCCTGCTGCGGCGGGAGGATGAAGCTGCTCGCGATCGTCACGGACCCGAGGA
>DAORJJ010000681.1:0-3533 GCA_035439005.1 Polyangiaceae bacterium
CGGAGCCACGGGGCGACGCCGGGCGAGGCGGCGCTTGCCGGCCGCGCGGATCTTGCCCTCGCTGAGGGTGGGGGAGGAGGCCGCGGCCGGAGGCGCCGCGAACGCGATCGAGCTCGGCAGCGGCGCCGCCTCGCGCACCCCGAGCCGCGCGGCGCGCTGCTGCTCGGCCTCGGCGCGATCGACGTCCCCGCGGAGCAGGGCGAGGTGCGACAGCACGTACGAGGCGAAGCCGAGCTCGGGCGCCTGCCGCTTCGCGCGGATCGCGATCGACTCGAGCTCCGCCGCGCGCTGCTCGTCGCCTCGCAGCGTGAGCCAGCCGAGGTAGAGCTCGTATTCGGCCATGCCGGGGTCGAGCTGGTGGGCGCGCCAGAACTCGGCCTTCGCGGCGGTCGCGTCTCCCCGCTCGAGGTGCGCCTTGCCCAGGTGAAACGAGCGCTCCGCGACGATCTTCGTGGAGGCCGAGGCGGCGGGCTCCGTCGTCGCGCGCTCCTCCTCCTCGGAGAGCAGCCAGCGCAGCGTGCTGTGCCCCTTCGGCGCGACCGTGGCGATGGCGCTCCGCTTCGCGGCGGGAGAGACGCGCTCGGGCCGCGCCGCGGCGGGCACGACGAGGCGCGGTGGCGGCGGATGGCTGCGCTGCGAAGGCGGCCCGCCGGGCCACGTGAGGCTGCCCGCCGCGGCCAGCGCCGCGACGAACGGGAGCCCGTCGTGCGGGCCGCGGTTGCCCTTCACCATCTCGGCGAGCGTCTTGGCGCCGCCCTCCCGGATGACCGCTCCGAGCGCCTCGTTCTCCTCCACGCGCGTGCGGAAGAGGGCCCGCATGGCCTCGACGGGCTCGAGCAAGACGGGCGGCGCGGCGCGGACGAGCGGCTGCACGAAGGCCGCCAGCCGGAGCCGCGGGAGCTTGCGGAAGGCCGAGAGCACGAGCGGCTCGATCGACGTCGGGAAGCGCGCGCGGAGCTCGGGGTTGCGCGCGGCGGGCACTACCGCGAACGTCGGGGCCTCCCAAGTGAGCGCCTCGACGAGCGTCGCCCGCAGATCCGCGAGCAGCGCGAGGCCGAGCTCCTTGCGCGTGAGAAACCCGCGGGCGATCGCCGCGTCGCCGAGCCTCAGCGCCTCCCCGCGGGCCTCGCGCTCCGCGATGTCCGCCAGGAGCACGTCGAGCCTCTCGCGCGTGAGCTTGCCCTCGAGCACGAGCAGCTCGCCGAGCGACGCGGTCGTGGCGGGGGACTCGGGGTGGACGAGGGTCCCGTCCTCGAAGTGGAGCCACAGCTCGCGGCCGTCCGCGGCCACCATCACGGCGCACGTCTCCCCTGCAGACTGGATCGCGAAGAGCTCTGCGAGGAGGAGGTCGGCCTGGACGGCTTCGGTCACGGGGCTCCAGTGTGCAGAATTCCGTTGGAAATGGGCAACTTGCTTCGGCGAGAGGGCCGCGATTCGCCGGGGACGCGGGGCCCAACCCCTCGCGCGACCTCACCGCGCCGCGGCCGTCCCGTTCGAAACCAGCGCCTGCCGCGCCGGAGTGCCGCGAGGGCGCGCCCTCCGCCTCGCCCCCTTGGCCTGCGGCCGTAGGCCACGGTAGCTTGGGGCCATGGGGCGAAGCGTCGCGAGTCTAGGCCTTGCGCTGGTGCTGCTGCTCGCCGGGTGCAAGCGCCCGGCGACCGACCACGGGTGTTCGGGCGAGCCGGACTGCGGCGGCGGCGGCGCGTGCGTCTCCGGAGAGTGCGCGCCCGCCGTGGGCGCGTCCCCCACGGGGAGCGGCGCGGGCGGCGCCTCGGCCTCCGCCGCGGGGCCCACCTGCGCGTCGGTCGTCGCCCACCTCGCGGACATCGTCGAGCGCGAGAAGGCGCCCGGCGTGACCTTCGATCCGGCGGAGGGCCTCGCGAAGTGCTCTGCCCAGTCCCCCACGCCCGCGCACCTCGCCTGCCTCGCGGCGGCGAAGAGCGTCGCCGACAGCTCCGCGTGCGACAAGGCGGCGTTCACCGGGATCGTGGTCTCGACCGAGGTCAAGCGCGAGCTCGACGCTCTCCACCTCGACGAGGCCGAGAAGCCCGGCGCGAAGGACGGCGACTACCTCGTGTTCCGGAAGACGAGCGGGCGCAAGTGCGGCTTCTTGACGCGCGAGCAGGGCTTCGCGGCGGCCATCTTCGTCATGTGCGGCGGCGGGATCATCTCCGGCCCGCTCACCACGAAGGCCGACATCGACAAGGTCTCCAAGGAACTCTCGAGCAAGCAGAAGAAGGAGCACGAGGTCGTCATGGGCATCATGAACAACTGGCCCTACGGCGGCCCAACCGACGTCTACGACGCCAAGACCGGCGCGTACGTGGGGCGCCGCTACTGACTCCCAGCGCTCCCAGCGAGCGCCCGCTCGCGATCATGGGGAGATGAAAGAAGCGCGGCCTCGACCTTGGAGGGCCCCGTCGATAGGCTACCCGAGCGATCGTTGTGGTCGTCGGGAGGAGGGATTCATGATCACGAAGACCTGCGTGGCGTGGGGCTTGGCGGTGGGCATCGCCGTGGGAGCGCCCGCGACGGCGAGCGCGGTGACGCCCGCGACGCCCACGAACACGCTGAAGTCGCTGACGCTCTCGGGCACGGGGCTCTCGACGGTGCGCATCGCGGACCAATACGGGGAGTTCGCGTCGGTCGGCCTCTTCCTGACCGGGACCTCCCGGGGCACGGCCGAGTGGACGCTCGCGCTGCCGTCGACGACCACCGTGCGGACGGGGACGGCGCTCTCGCTCCAGATTCGGCTCTCGGCCGGCGCCGACAACGCGACGACGGCGTCGCAGCTGCACGCCTGCGCCGTCATCGCGAGGCAGCGCGGCGCGGCGTCGCTGTCCCTCGGCTTCAAGGCCGGCTACTCGGGCGGCACGTTCACGACGGTCGCCTCGAACGGCACCATCGTGAACGCGGCGATCGACAGCTCGGCGATCACCAGCTTTCAGTGCGACTAGGCCGGAGCGAAGTCGGTCTCCGCCGTCGCGCCGCTCAGGCCGGGTCGGTCGGAGTCGTCCCCTCTTGGTCGTCGAACACGACGACGCGCTCGGGCCAGAGCAGCGCGCCGAGGCCGCCCGTGAACTCGCTCTTGCGCCCCGCGTGGCGCTCGGCGAAGCGCCGCCCGACGCTGTAGTCCACGCAGAAGACGCCGCCCGACCACGCGAACGGGGGCACGTCGTCCCACACGTCGACCTTGCCCGGCACCGGCGCGCCGCGCCGCCGCCAATAGTGGCCCACGACCGTGGGGCGATCGACGGGCTCGCGCCACCACCGATCGCGAGAGACGAAGCGCCACTTGCCGCCCACGAAGAAGTGCTCGCCCGGCGCGACGGGCACCTCCGCGCCGGAGGTGAGCAGCTTCACCGGGTTCTGGAGCTGGAGCGCGCTGTCCTCCTCGGCGACCGCGGCGAGGTGGCGCGTCGGCGCGACGCGCTGGTCGCGGAGGCCCGCGAACTCCGCGCGCTCGGCGGCGGCCGCGGCCGGCGCCCCGCGGGCGGCCAGATCCGCGCGCGCGGCGCGCTCGGCGTCGCGCG
>DAORJJ010000682.1:0-3522 GCA_035439005.1 Polyangiaceae bacterium
CTACGACTACGTCGAGGGAGAGTTCACGCGCGTGCCCGACCTCCGCGAGCGCGCGCCGACCGCGTCCGGCTCGCTGCCGACCTTCGGCCTCCCGGCGTCGCGTCGGAGGGAGCGCTACGCCCTCCGCGAGCGCGCGCTCTTCATCGCCCCCGTGAGCGGCGTCTACACGTTCACCGTGACGAGCGACGACGGCGCGGTGCTCCGCGTCGACGATCGCGTCATCGTCGACAACGACGGACGCCACGCTCCGCGCGCGCGCGCGGGCGAGATGGCGCTCGCCGCGGGAGCCCATGAGGTGGAGCTCGGCTTCTTCCAGGGCGGGGGCGGCGACGCCCTGTCGGTCTCGGTCCGATCGCCGGACGGCGCGCTCCGCGACCTCGGCGCGCTCTGCCTCCTGCCACGGTGACGTTCGCGCGCGCCACGATGACAGACCGAGAGCCCTCGACGCGACGGGCTCACGCCCGACGGCGGAGCGGGTTTTCTTGCGTTGTGTGACCGCTTCGTCGAAACCTATCCGTTCCATCCCACGCTCGAGGAGAGAACGAATGTCAGCCATCACCAGCGATCCCGTGTTCCAGACGTATGCGGGGTGCTCCGCGGCGCTCGTCGTGATCCTCTACGGCCTCGGGTTCTGGACCGCGAAGACGCGCGCCGCGTGCAAGCACGTGGTCAACGCGGAGGACGTCGGCGTGAACCCCGGCGCGGTCGCGGCCGAGGTGGAGCACCTCGCCGTGCAGCGGGTCAAGCGCGCGCACCTGAACGCCCTCGAGAACTCGGTGCCGTTCTTCGTGATTGGCTTTCTCTACACGCAGACCGCGCCGAGCGTGAAGGTCGCGAGCGCGCTCTTCTTCACGTTCCTCGCCGTGCGGCTCTTCCACGCGCTGTTCTACCTCAACGCGAAGCAGCCCTTCCGCACGGGGTCCTTCGCCGTCGGCGCGCTCGTGAACCTGACGATGGTCGTGCAGGTGCTCCGCGCCGTGCTCGCGGGGTGACGCGCGCGGGGCAGGCGCGAGCTGCGGTTGCCGATGTCGCCGTAGTGCCAACTTCGAGAGGATGAGTCGGATGGCAAAGCGCTTCCCCCACGGGCTCCCCACGGGGTGGTTTCAGGTCGCCCACGGGCACGAGCTCGCCCCCGGCCAGGTGCTGCCGCTCCGGTACTTCGGCCGAGACCTCGTGCTCTTCCGCGCCGAGAGCGGCGAGCCCCACCTGCTCGACGCGTTCTGTCCACACCTCGGCGCTCACCTGGGCCACGGCGGCAAGGTGCGCGGCGAGCGCCTCGTGTGTCCCTTCCACGCCTGGGAGCTCGAGGGCTCGGGGCGCTGCGTCCACGTGCCCTACGCGGAGCGCCAGCCCCGCCGCGCCGCGGTGCGCCCTTGGCCTCTGGTGGAGCGCAATGGCCTCTTGTTCGCCTGGCACGATCGCGCATCGCGCGCGCCGCTCTGGGAGGTGCCGGTCATTCCCGAGCACGGCGATCCGGCGTGGAGCGACTACCGCACAGGCGAGTGGCGAATACGCACGTCCGTGCAAGACATGGCCGAGAACCAGGTCGACGCCGCGCACTTCCTCTACGTGCACGGCTCGGCCCGCGTCCCGACGACCGTCGCGGAGCGCCACGGCCACCGGCTGCACGTCCGCTCCACCACCTCGGCGACCACCCCGATCGGCGATTCGTGCCTTGGCGAGCGCGACTCGACTCGCTTACGCTCGACGCTGCGAGAGTGGCCGCGCCCTCGACGGCTGGCCCAGCGAAACGGGGTCCCATGCGAAGATTGATGAGCTCGTTTCTCGTGACCATGACGGCTGTCCTCGCCGCGAACGGTTGCGGCGCGCCGGTGCTCGGACAGCGCTACGAGCTCACGCAGAAGAAGAACTGGCAGCTCACGGACGACCGCTACGCGGAGCTCGTCGCGGCGAACAAGAAGCTCCTCACCTCGCCTGGGCCGGCCGAGCAGGACCCCTTGTGCCGCGCCATCCTCGAGCGTCGCCACGCGCGGGTGCGCGCGCTCCTCAAGGTAGGCGTCGACCTCACGCAACCACGCACGCTCGACAACGTCGTCGAGACGATCGCCCACCGGAAGCACGAGCGGTCGGGGGCCTGGGCGAGCCTCCCGGGCTCGGCGCTCAGCGCGCAGCCCCTCCAGCTCGCGGCGCTCAAGGCCGACGCGGCGATGGTGCGGCTGCTGCTCGACGCCGGGGCGAGCGTCGACGGCGGCGGGGAGTTCACGGCGCTCGTAGCGGCGACCGAGCGCACCCCGAGCGCGGAGAGCGCCGAGATCGTGGACGTCCTGCTCCGCGCAGGCGCCAACCCGAATGGCCTCCCGCGCGGAGCCACGGGAGCGGTGGGCGCGCCCCCGGTGGACTGTTCGCGTAGCCACGCGCTGGAGGCCTGGCACCCGCAGTGCGCGAGCCAGTGCGCGCCCATCCAGCGCGTGTTGATGCGGACGGGCGGACGCGACCGAGGTTGGCTCAGCGGGTACGTCATCGATCGCAGCGCCTCGGGGACCAACGGCGACCTCATCGAGACGATCCAGCTCGGCCACTGGCCTCCCTCCACGGCCCTGCGCGAGCCTCGGGAGCGGATCGTCCGCGCGCTGCTCGCCGCGGGCGCGAGCGCGGATCCGCCGGCGCACTGGCACGACTACTACGCTCTCCGCACCGACCGGAACCTCCTCCAGAGTCGCCCCAAGTGGCGCACGTGCCCTCTCGCGCTCTGGGCGGGGATCGCCGCGGGGCTCAGCGACGAGCTCGTCGTGACGCTCTCCGGGCGCACGGCGTATTCGCCCACGGCGTACCACTGGAAGGAGGAGGTCTTTGACGGCCTCGAGGGGCTCGCCCTCGAGCGCCCCGAGGCGTTGACACTGCGGGTCCTCCATGAGCAGCTCCCGCGCCTCGCAGAGCACGAGCGAAGGATGGCCCTGGAGCTCGTCGCCATGCGCGGCGCTTCGGGGATCCTGACGAGGCTGCTCCGGCAAGGGGTCAAGCCCGCGACCGTCGACAACGCCGGCCGAGGCTACGTCCCTGCGCTGGTCTCGGCGGCGGCGCACTGCGACGTCGGGGGCGTGACCGCCCTCCTCCGGGCAGGCGCCAACCCGAACCGACGCAGCGAGGTCGACGGCGCGCGGCCGCTCAACGTCGCGTGCCCGTCGGTCGCGCCGCTCCTCCGGGAGGCGGGCGGCACGGAGTCTCCGCGGAGCGAGATGGACGCGATCATCGCGACGCGCGAGGCGGAGCTGACGCGTCTCCGCCGCAGGGCCGAGGAGAGCGAGCGCGATCGCAACCGGCGATTCGCGCGCGCGGCGGGCGAGCTCCGACAGATGACGCGCGACTGGGAGGTCGCCAGAGACGCGGCCGAGCGGCGGCGAGAGGCCGAGCGCGAGTCCGTGTCGCGCGCGGTCGCGCAGGGGCTCGCGAGCGGGCTGCAGCACGCGGCCACGGAGCTTCGCCCCGCGCCGCCCCCGACGTACCCCGGCGCCGCCGGCTGGAGCGGCGCGGGCGGCTCCGCGCCGGGAGCGTCGACCAGCT
>DAORJJ010000683.1:0-3504 GCA_035439005.1 Polyangiaceae bacterium
CGACGGCGCGCCGGGCTCCTCGGCGCTCGCGCAGCTCGCGGCGCTCACGCCGAGCGCGAGCGTGGCGAGCGCCCACGCGACCGGCCGCCGCGCGGGAGCGCCCCGGTGCGCGCGAGGCGCGTGCCGCGTGTCGAGCATGAGGGAGGGTACCACGCAGCGCTCGCCCGTCACGACGTCGCCGTTTGGCTCATGCTACGATCCTGTTTCATGAGCGATGTTCATCTCTCTGATCTCGACCTGAACCTCCTCGTGGTGCTGCGCGAGCTGCTCCGCACCCACAGCACCACGAGCGCGGCCAAGCGCCTCGGCCGCACGCAGTCCGCGGTGAGCCACGCCCTCGCGCGGCTTCGAGACCTCTTCGGCGATCCGCTGTTCCTCCGCACCGGCGGCGCCCTCCGGCCGACCGCGCGCGCCGAGTCCCTCGCCGAGCCGCTCGAGCAGCTGCTCTCCGGCGTCGACCAGCTGCTCCGGCACGAACCCTCGCGCTTCGACCCCTCCCAGCTCGAGCGCACCTTCGTCCTCGCCGCGACCGACTACGCCGAGATCCTCCTCTTGCCCGAGCTCGTCCCGGCCTTGCGCGCGGAGGCCCCGGGGGTCGACCTCGTGACGCGCTTCCCGGGCGACGAGATCGACCGGGCCGTCGCCACGCGCGAGGTGGACGTGGCCCTCGGCACCAACTTCCGCCCGCTCGCCGGCGTCCTCTCGCAGCCGGTGGGCCACCAGGACATGGTGCTGGTCGCGCGCCGTGGCCACCCCGTCGCGCGCGCCGGCCGCGCGCGGCGAGCGCTCACCGTCGAGGCGTACTCCAGCCTCGATCACGTGCTCGTCGCGCCGCGCGGCTTCCAGGGCGGGGCGATCGACGCGGCCCTCGAGAAGGTGGGGCTCTCGCGGCGCGTCGTGCTGCGCGTGCCGCACTTCGCGGCCGCCGCCTTCGTGGTCGCTTCGACCGATCTGGTGGTCGCCCTGCCCGAGTCGTTCGCGCGCACCATGGCGAAGACCCTGCCGCTCTCGGTGCTCCCACTGCCCATCCCCCTCGCGGGCTTCACGTTCAGCGTCGCCTTCAGCGCCGCGGCGCGCGACGATCCCGCGCACGCCTGGCTCCGCAAACACGTGGTGCGCGCGGGGAAGCGCGCCTTCGCCAAGACCGCGCGGCGCGCCTGAGCGCCCGCGTCACGGCGGCGGCGCGCGGCGTGACGCGGGGCGCGCGGGCTTCGCGGCCCGCTCGTCCTCGCGCTTCTGCTCCCGGTAGGCCTCCCAGTTGCCGGCGTAGAGCTGCGTCTTGCCGCCGCCCTCGAAGGCGAGGATCGAGGTCGCCACGCGGTCGAGGAACCACCGGTCGTGCGACACGACGAGAACGCACCCCGGCCAGCTCTCGATGAGGTCCTCGAGGGCGCCGAGGGTGTCCATGTCGAGATCGTTCGTCGGCTCGTCGAGGAGCAGCACGTTCGCTCCGGACTTCAGCGACAGCGCGAGCGCGACGCGCGCGCGCTCCCCGCCGGAGAGCGCGGACACCTTCCGCCGGAGCGCGGCCCCGTTGAAGAGGAAGAGCTCGAGGTACGCGCGCATCCCCATCTCGCGGTCACCGAGGATCACGGTGCCGCCTCCGGTGCGATCCGAGTCCTCGCGCTCGGCGACGTTGTCGAGCACCGTCCAGTCGTCGCGGAGCGTGGTGCGGGCCTGGTCGAAATACGCGATCTTGGTCTGCAGCCCGCGGGTCACCGTCCCGGAGGTGGGGGCGAGCTCGCCCGTCACGAGCCGCAGCAGCGTGGTCTTCCCTGCCCCGTTCGGGCCCACGATGCCGACGCGCGCGCCCTTCACGAGGCGCAAGCTCAGCGAGTCGATGAGCCGCTTCCCGCCGAGCTCGAGGCGCACGTCGACCACGTCGAGGATGGTCTTGCCGAGCCGCGACGCGCCGCCCTCGAGCCCCGCGAGGTCGACCTCGCCGCGCACGCGCAGCCCCTCGGCGCCGATGGCGGTCTCGGCGCGCTGGATGCGCGCCTTCTGCTTCGTGGAGCGCGCCTTCGGGCCGCGCCGCAGCCACTCGATCTCGCGCCGCAGGAAGTTCTGGCGGTTCGACTCGACCCGCTCCGCCTGCGCGAAGCGCTCCGCCTTCTGCTCGAGGAAGTCGACGAACGCGCCGACGCTGTCGTTGCGCTTCGTGTACTCGGTGAGGCGGCCGTTCTCGAGATCGAGCACGCGGGTCGCGATCTTCTCCAGCACGTACCGGTCGTGGGTCACGAGCAGCACCGCGCCGGGGAACTCGCGCACGAGGTGGTCCTCGAGCCACGCGATGGTGTCCGCGTCGAGGTGGTTCGTGGGCTCGTCGAAGATCGCGAGCTCGGGCTTCGCGACGAGGATGCGCGCGAGCGCCACGCGGCGCTTCTCGCCGCCGCTCATGGTGCCGACCGGGCGGTCGACGTCGGTGACGCCGAGGTGCAGCAAGATCTCGTCGACCTCGTGGTCGCGCGACCAGCCGCCGAGCCGCTCGACGTCCTCCGCCAGCGACGCCTGCTCATCCATCAACGCCGCGGTCACCTCGCCCTCGCCGAGCCTGTGCGACACCTCGTCGTAGCGTGACTTCGCCGCGTGCCAGAGCGCGAGCCCCTCGCGGGCGATCTCGCGCGGAGTGCGCTCGGGGTCGAGCACGGGCTCCTGCGGTAGGTAGAGGATCGTCGCGTCGCGGCGGCGGTCGATTGACCCCGTGTCGAGCGGCTCGATCCCCGCGAGCACGCGGAGCAGCGTGGATTTTCCGGTGCCGTTCGGGCCGAGGAGCGCCACCTTCTCGCCGCGGCGGATCGTGAACGTGGCCTGGTCGAAGAGCGGCCGGAGCCCGTAGGCCTTGGTGATCGCGTGGGCGGAGAGGACGGGCATCGCGCGCATCCGTAGCAGAGTGAGCGGGCCGACGCGCGCGTATCGGCGCACGCGCTCTGCGACGGGGGCGTGACGATCGCGACGACCACGTGACCTCGCCGCGACCCCTCGCGAACGTCTCGCGGCGCTCGCGCGATGGTCTCCAAGGGTTCACCGTTTCGTCAAACAGAGCCCGTACTGGGTTCGGCGTGTCCCTCGCAGCCCTCGAGCACGATCGCCTCCACGACTTCTCCGCCCGACGCCTCCTCGTCGGGTACGCCTCCGCCGGCGTCGTGCTCGCGGCGGTCGCCGTCCTCGGCGTCATCTTCGGCAAAGAGCTCAAGCGCAAGGCGCTCGACGAGGCCGTGCCCGTCGTCTTCGCCCCGCAGGCGCCGCCCAAGCCCGCGCCGGTGAAGGTGGAGGCCCCGAAGCCGCCTGCGCCCGCGAGGGTGAGAGCGAGCGCGCCGCCGCTTGGACGACCCGCGACCCTCGCGCCGCGCACGGTTCCGACCGAAGCGCCGAAGCTCGGGGATCCCAGCGCTCCGGTGGGGGCCGTCGAGGGCGTCCCAGGCGGCAGCCTCGACGGCGTCCTCGGCGGCACGGGGACCGGCGGCGCCGCGGTCGTGATCCGCGACGGCCTGATCGTCGCCGTGG
>DAORJJ010000684.1:0-3492 GCA_035439005.1 Polyangiaceae bacterium
GCTCGTGCGGAGTCAGGCCGTCGAGCTGCAGGTCGCCGCCCCCGCCGCGGGCGTCTTGGGTGTCGAGCTCGATCGGGGCCCCCGGCCGCGGGCGCGCGGGGGCGGGCGCGCGCGGCGCTTCCGCGGGAACGTCGAGGGAGGGCACGTCGGGGAGCGCGGCCGCCGCGCGTTCGCGCGAGCCGGTCAGGAAGTCCGCCGTCGACAGCTCCATGGGGCCGGGCGTGGGGTATGCCAGGGAGAGCGAGACCTCGCGGTTCAGGTCAGGACCCGCGGCGGGGGCTGGCGGCGCCGCAGGAGCGCGCGGCCGGGAGGGCACCGCACCCGCGGGCGCTGCGCTCTGCTCGGTGGACTCCTCGAGCGCGAGCGCCGGGCTGGTCTCGCCGGCCGCGTCGGCGGCGCTCTGTTTGATCGCCGAGCGCCTGCGCTGCGCGTGTTGCGAGAGGTGAATCTCGACGAACGAGGAGATGTTCGCGGGGCGCTTGCGCAAGATCGTCGCGAGGTCCTCGCCCATCTGCTCGGCCGTCGGGTACCGGTCTTCCTTCTTCGTCGCCATCGCGCGAGCGATCACGTCGGCGACGTCTTCGGGGATCTCCGGGGGCAGGGGCGCCGGCGCGTCCCCCTGGATGAGCGCGCGAAAGTAGACGGCCTCCGTGCGGTCGTCGAAGGGCAGGTAGCCCGAGACCATCTCGTAGAGGACCGCCCCGAGGGCGTACACGTCGGCGCGGCGGTCGACCTTGGAGCCGGTCGCCTGCTCCGGCGGCATGTAGCGGAGCTTGCCCTTGAGCGTGCCCTGCGAGTCTTCGGCGAGGCGGTCTTGCATGAGCGCGACGCCGAAATCGATGAGCTTCACCGCCCCGCTCGCGCCGACGAGGATGTTCTGCGGCGACACGTCGCGGTGCACGATCCCGCGGGGGCGCCCGTCAGGGCCGCGGAGCTCGTGCGCTGCGTGGAGGCCCGCGCACACGTCGGCGGCGATGCGGAGCGCCACGGGGACCGGCATGCGCTCGTTGTGCTCCGCCATCGAGGCCTGGAGCCCCGCGAGAGAGTCGCCGTCGACGTACTCCATGATCTGGTAGAGCATGTCGCCCTCGACGGCGACGTCCTGCGTGCTGACGACGTTCGGGTGGGAGATCATGGCCGAGACCCGGGCCTCGTCGAGGAACATGTCGCGGAAGCGCTTCTCCCGGGCGAACCGCCCGTGAATCACCTTGACCGCGACGTACGACTCGAAGCCGCCGAGCGAGCGGAGTCGCCCGACCCAGACCTCGCCCATCCCCCCCTCGCCGATGGGGTACAGGAGCTCGTACTTCCCTACCTTGTCTCCGATGTGCATCACGGGTCAGCTTCCTCACCGTAGCCTGCGGATCCGCGCGCGTGCACGAATCCGCCATGGTCACCCTGCCCAGGTCGCTCCCACCCGTCGTCGGAGGGCGGTCGCCTCGGTCCCCAGCGCGAACCTAGCCGCGTCCCCAGCGTACGGATGGTCGAGCACGGCCGCGAGCGCTGCGCGGCCCGGCGTGTCGCTCGCGGTCTGGAGGATGGGGTCGAGCGCGCGGAGCTCCTCGATGAGCGACAGCAGGTCGCCCGTGACGAGGTACGCGAGCCGCAGCTCGGCCGAGGCCAGCGCCGCCACGAGCGACTCGATCGGGCCGGGCGCGCCGCTCGGGAGCGACAACGACGGCACGAGCCGCTCGAGCGCTTGCCGCTGCTTTCGGGCGAGATCCTTCGCGACGGCCGCCTCGTACTGCGCCACGAGCTGTTGGCGCGCCCCGTCGTCGGCGCCGCGTGCGTAGCCCGGCACGACCTGGCGCGCGCAGGCGATGAGGTAGGCCTGCGCGTGCTGTGGGGGCAGCTCCTCCAGCCAGGGCACCGCGAGCGTGATGCGCCCGACGGCGCGGGCGAGGGCCGCGAGCTGCGCCGGCTCCGACGCGTCGACGAGGCTCGGGGGGACGACGATCCAGGGCACGTCCTGGTTCAGGACGCGCACGCGCCGCCCCTGCGCCGGCGTGACCGCCACGGCGAGCTCGACGTCGCCGAGGCCGACGGCCTTCCCGAGCCGCTCGAGCAGCGCACGGAGCGGGTGGCCGCTGCGCTTGCCGATGCGGTCCTTCGGGGTGAGGCCGACGTCGGCCAGGTCGGCGCGGAGCATGCGGCCCTCGAGGCCGAAGACCGCCGCGGCGACCTCGGTCAGCGGGTGCCGCGCGGCCTCTGGCACGACGTGCGCGAAGATCGTCGCGCGGTCGAGCGGCATGTGGTGGGAGCCGAGCGGACCGAGACGGCGAGCGCGGAGCCACCCGCGCCGCCCCTCGTCGAGGTCGCCCATGAGCGCGCGCAGCTCGCTCGCGACGATGGCCTCCTCGGGTCGGCGGTCGGAGGAGAGCGAGCGCTCGAGGACCTCGAGGGCGCCGCTCGTGTCGGTCGCGGACGCGAGCGGGCGGGCCGAGGGCGTCATCATCGCCAGCACCGTCGCGCTGGCCTCGTCGTGCGCGCCGAGCCGCGCGAGGCAGGCGGCGAGCTCGACCCTGGCGTCGTGGAGCTCTGGATCCCGCTGGAACGCCTGGCGGAGCCGCGCCGCGGCGTCCTTCAACCGCGCCAGCTCCGACGCCTCGACCTTGCCGAGGCGGAAGTACCAGGTCGCGTCGGGGCGACCGAGCGCCTCGCCGCGACCGATGAGCGCGGTCAGCCCGCGCGCGTAGCCCACGGCGTCGAGCTTCCCGTCGCCGCCCCGATAGAACCGTTCGAAGCGCTCCTCGGCTCGAGGGTGACCGGGCGTGTGCGCGAGCGCCTCGATGATGGCGCGCTCGGTGGCGCGCGCGTCCTTCACGCTGCCGCGCACCTCGGCGAGCTGGAGGAAGATCTCGCTCTTCTTGTCGTTCTCGGGGGTCGCGTCCGCGAGGCGCTCGAGCAGCGTCGCGATTTCGAGGCGGATCGGCAGCTTCTGCGGCGGCTCGCCGGTGGGGTCGAGCTCGGTCTGCTTGGCGACCAGGCGGTGGACGAGCGCGCGGAGGGCGCGCGCGTTCTCGGGATCCACGCCGAGCGCCCGGCGGAGGGCGCCCTCCGCGTCGTCCGGCCTCGCGAGCACGCGTTCGAAGACGCTCGCGAGCGCGAACAGCGCGGTGAGCCTCGGCGCGGGCTCGCGCGATCGGCTGTACGCGTCCTCCAGCGCGTCCACCGCCTCGGGCCACGCGCGCTGAGTGATGCAGAGCTCGGCGAGCATGAGCAGCGAAGGGATCGAGTCGGGCGCCACCTCGCGCACCTTGCGCATCGCGTCGATCGCGAGCGTCAGCTCGCGGAGCTCGTCGCGCGCCACCTTGGCGGTCTCGGTGCCGAGCAGCACGATCGCCTCGGGGTCGGTGGCCCGCGAGAGCGCCGGGAAGAACACATCGACGAGGCGCTCGGCCTGCTCCTGCGCGCGTCGCACGTCCGCGAGCAGCGAGATGGCCGCGCGCGCGTTCGGGTCGGCGGCGATCGCCGCCTCGAGGTGGGCGCCCG
>DAORJJ010000685.1:0-3485 GCA_035439005.1 Polyangiaceae bacterium
ACTGGCGCTTGAGGATGCGCATCACCAGCGGGATCTCCAGCCCCACCAGCGTGCCGACGAGCAGCACCATCGCATACAGCAGCACGCGGAAGGCCCCACCCGCGCCCGCCGGCAGGCCCGCGAGCGTTCCCCCGCCTGCAGCCGCGTTCGAGCCGCCGCCCTCCGCGCCCGGAGAGGCGCCCGTGCCCAGCATCGTCCAGACCCAACCGCTCGTCCTGCCCCGGTTCACTCCGGGCCCGGGGGCCGTCGCGATGGCGCCTCCGCCGCTGGTTCCGGCCGGCCCCGCGCCGCTGAGCGTCGAGCGCGCGCCCAATTTCACCCCGCCCCCGGGCAACGTCACCGTGGTCATCCCGCCTCGGCCGCGCACGGGCACCCGCGTCTCGGGCGACGAGCTCATCGCCACGCTCTTCGAGGCGATGCACGACCTCCACTTCCTCCACGACGCCATCCAGGGCGCCGACTTCTGCCTCCAGCTCGCGCTCGGCGTGATCCCCTCGCGGGCCGGCTACGCGCATTTCTTCGACGTCGAGAAGCGCGAGTTCCTGCTCGTCCGCGCCAAGGGCGAGGACACCGAGGAGCTCGTCGGCAAGCGCCACCTCGAGGCGGAGCCCCTGCTGTCGGCCGCGGTCCGCGCCAAGAAGGCCATCCTGAAGGACGCCAACGAGGCGCTCACGAGCCGCTACATGACGCTGGGTGGGGCCACGAGCGTCGTGCTCGCCCCCGTCCTCGTCACCGGCCGCCCGCTCGCCATCCTCGAGCTCGTCAATCCGTCCGACGGCGCGCCCTTCACGCAGGACGAGGCCAACGCGCTCAACTACATCGCCGAGCAGTTCGCGGAGTTTCTGTCCTCGCGGGGCCTCGTGTTCGACCACGGCCGACCGCGCGCGGCCCACGGCTAGCGGTGCGCGCGGTGTGCGGGGAAGGCGGCCGCCGTGGCGCGCGAAGCTGAGCGCTCGAGGCGGGACCGCCTGACCCGCTTCGTGCTGCTCCCGGCCGTCATCATCGCCGTCGCCGTCCTCGCGTACTTCACCTTCCGGACGACGCTCCAGCTCGACACGCTCCGCAAGCAGTCTGTGCTCGAGGCCACGCTCGCGCTCGCGAACGAGAAGGCCACCCGCCTCGACCGCCAAATCATCGACCAAGACAACGTGGTCCTCGCGATCGCGGACCCCGCCCAGGCCGAGCACCTCACGGAGCGCTGGCTGCCCACCGCCCAGCGCGAGACGCCCTCCGTGCGCGCCATCCTGGTGCTCGACGAGACGCGCACGGTGGTGGCCTTCGCGTCGCGCGCGCGCGGGCCGTTCGCGGAAGAAGAGGCGTTCCGGCGGCTGCTCACCGAGCGCCTGCTCGACGACATGCCGCCCCCCGTCGAGGCCCTGCGGCACCTCCACCGCACCTACGGCGCCGAGAGCTACCTCATCTCGTATTGGCTCCGCCCGAGCGACGACCGCACCTACACGATCGTGGCGTGGCACGACATCGGGCGCATCGTGAAGGAGACGCTGCCCACGCTCTACGGGGACCGCTCGGCGCCGGGCGTTCTTCTCGCGCAGAACACGAGCCGCGCGAACATCGTCGACGAGGAGGGGCGCATCGTCTTCGGGCCCCCGCTCCGCAGCGGCGGCTTCACCGTCGGGGTGCGCTTCCCGACGACGCTGTACAACTGGCGCGTGCAGGTCTCTCCGGTCGGCGAGGACGAGTTCACGGTCAACGTGAAGCGCCGCCGCCTCCTCGAGATCGCGACGGTGGGCCTGTCGTTCGTCGTGCTCGTCGCCGGCGTGCTCACCATCCTGCTCGCCGCCGAGACCGAGCGGCAGGCCTCCGCCCTGAAGAGCGAGTTCGTCGCGAACGTGAGCCACGAGCTCAAGACCCCCCTCGCCCTCGTCCGCATGTTCGCCGAGATGCTCCAGAGCGGCCGCGTCAAGAACGAGGAGAAGCGCCTCGAGTATCTCAACGTCATCGTGAGCGAGAGCGAGCGGCTCTCGAGCCTCATCGAGAACGTCCTCGACTTCGCCCGCGTCGAGCGTGGCCGCGCAAGCTACGATTTCTCCCCGGGCGATTTGGGGGAGGTCGTCCGCCGCGCCGTGAACGTCTACCGCTACCGCGCCGAGCGCGAGGGCGTGGCGCTCACCCTGGAGGTCGAGGACGCGCTCCCCGAGGTGCTGCTCGACGCCCGCGCCATCGAGCTCGTGGTCATCAACTTGCTCGACAACGCGCTAAAGTACGCCCCCGACAGCAAGGTCATCGCCGTGTCCGTCACCCGCGTGGGGGACGAGGTCACGGTCTCCGTGACCGACCAGGGCCCCGGCATCGCGGAGGCGGAGCGCCAGCGAATCTTCGAGCGCTTCGTCCGCGGGTCCTCGGCGACGGCCCACGACGGGAAGGGCGCGGTGCGCGGCAGCGGCATCGGCCTGTCGCTCGTCCAGCACATCGCCGAGAGCCACCGCGGCCGGGCGTGGGTGGACAGCGAGCTCGGCCATGGCGCGACCTTCCGCTTCTGCGTCCCGCGCCAGGCCGGACCCGCGCCAAAGCGCGCGTCGTGAGCGGTGCCCGGCGAGCGAGGCGACGGCCGCGGGCCGACGGCGAGCCTTGCATTTCGCGTTGACGCGTGTCTTAAGCACGATATCGTTGGCGTTGGGGGCTCGCTCACACGCGCGCCCACATGACTGCGGCCTCCGAGCAACTCGGGAGAACGGGAGAGTAGGTTTTTTTCATGGCGACGAATGGGAACGAGGAGGCGAAGCTGTTCGTGGCGGGCCTTCCCGATAGTGTGTCGGAAGATGTTCTGAAGCAGCTCTTCGAAGCGACCGGGGGCAAGGTCGTCAACATCAGCCTCCCGAAAGATCGGGAGACCGGGCGCCCGCGCGGCTTCGGCTTCGTGACGTTGGCCACCCCCGCGGAGGCCCAGACGGCGCGGGAAGCACTCGACGGCTCGCTTCAGGCGGGCAAGTCCATCTCGGTGAGGCCCTTCCAGGCCGAGCCGCCGCGCCGCGACGGCGCGGGCCCAGGTCCCCGCGAGGGAGGCCGAGAGCGCCCGTACGGTGGGGGTGGTCCGGGCGGCGGGCCCGGCGGCGGCCCGGGCGGTGGCGGCGGCGCGAACGCGCCCGACCGCACCCTCTACGTGGGGAACCTGCCCTACGACTGCACGACGCTGGAGGTGGAGACCCTCATCAACGAGGTCGTGGCGGAAGAGGGCGCGGTCGTGCGCGTCCACCTCCCGATGGACCCCGACGGTCGGAAGCGCGGCTTCGGCTTCGTCACGATGTCGAGCAGCGAGGCCGCCAAGACCGCGGCCGACGCGCTCCGGACCGGCACCCTCCGCGGGCGCCCTCTCAAGGTGAACCTTGCCCACCCGAAGGGTGAGCGCCCGCCGCGCGAAGGCGGCTACGGCGGCGGTGGCGGGTTTGGCGGTGGCGGCGGCTTCGGCGGCGGCGGTGGCGGCGGCTTCGGCGGCGGCGGCGGCGGCTTCGGCGGCGGCGGTGGCG
>DAORJJ010000686.1:0-3467 GCA_035439005.1 Polyangiaceae bacterium
GGCTGCTGGTCGAGCGTCGACGCCGGCGCGCCATGCCGTTCGTCTCGCCCACCATGTTCCTGTTGCTCGGCCCGCCGCGGCCCGCGCTGGCGTGCTTCGGGCCTGGGTCGAGCGCGCGGCCTCCGTGTGCCTCCGACTGGCCTGCCGCGCTCGCCGCTCCGTGACGTCCTCGCCCACGAGCCCGAGGTGCTCGGGCGCTTCGTGCACCTCTGCTCCACGGCGGCGTCGGCTCAGGCGGGCTCGTCCGACCCGCTGCTGCGCGGGAGCGGCTCGTCCTCGTCGACTTCCATCGCGTATTTCTGCAGGCGGTACCGAAAGCTGCGAAAGGTGATGCCGAGGAGCTTCGCGGCCGCGGTGCGCACGCCGCCGGTGCGCTCGAGCGCCTCGACCAGGAGGCGTCGCTCCACCTCGCCCATCACGTCGTCGATGTTGCAGCCGGCCTCGGGCAAGTGGATGAGCGTGGGCGTGGGCGCCGCCGCCGCGCCGCTCACCTCACGGGGCAGGTCTCCGAGGCCGATCGTGCTGCCACTGGAGAGCGCGACGGCCCGCTCGACGATGTTCTCGAGCTCTCGCACGTTGCCCGGGAAATCGTAGCTGTCCAGCGCGCGGAGCGCGTCGGGAGCGAACGCGCGCAGGGGCTTGTCTTGCTCGTGCGCGCAGCGCTCGAGAAAGTGCGCCGCCAGGAGGGCCACGTCCTCGCGACGCGAGCGCAGCGGGGGCAGCTCGAGGCGGAGCACGTTCAGGCGGTAGTAGAGATCTTGTCGGAGCGTCCCGGCCTTCACGTTGGCTTCGACGTCGACGTTCGTGGCCGCGAGGATCCTCACATCGATCGAGGTCTCCGAGGCCTCGCCCACGCCGCGGACCTTGCGCTCCTGGAGCACTCGCAGCAGCTTCACCTGCATCATCAGTGGGAGCTCGCCCACCTCGTCGAGGAGCACGGTGCCGCCCTCGGCTTCGCGGAAGATCCCGGCCTTGCGGCTCGTCGCGCCGGTGAACGCGCCGCGCTCGTGGCCGAACAGCTCGCTCTCGATGAGCTGCTCGGGGATGGCGCCGCAGTTGACGACGAGGAACGGCTTCTGCGCTCGGTCCGAGGCAGCGTGGATGGCGCGGGCGATGCGCTCCTTGCCCGTGCCGCTCTCGCCCGTGATGAGCACCGTGCTGCGCGAGCCGGCCACGCGCCCGACGAGCTCGAGCACGTGCCGCATCGCCTCCGAGCGAAAGAGGACCCCTTCGCTGCTCTTGTCGAGCCGGTCGACCTGCGCGCGCAGCCGGTGGTTCTCGGCGACGATCGCGCCCTTTTCGAAGGCCTTCCGGACGAGCTCGCGCAGCTCGGCGGTGGAGAACGGCTTCGCGACGAAGTCGTAGGCGCCCCGCCGCATCGCCTCGAGCGCATGCTCGACGGTCGAGTGCGCCGTCATGACGATCACCTCGGTCGAGTCGGAGCGCTTGCGCGCGAGCGACACGAGGTCCATTCCGGGGCCGTCCGGCATCATGAGGTCGGTGATCACGAGCCCGAACGGCGTCGGGGCGTTGAGGATGCAGTCGCGGGCGGCGGTGAAGCCGGGGCTCGCCGTGACGGAGTAGCCGTCCCGACGAAGCAAGATGCCGAGCATGTCGCGCTGCCCGGGTTCATCGTCGACGATGAGGACCGTGCGCTGCTTGACGGCGGTGCTTGTCACGAGACTACTCGCGGAGCTTCATGATGACCGGCTTGTTCTCGCCGGCCTTCACCGACACGGTCACGCTCTTCTTCAGGCCCTCGCCCGCGTTCACGAACAGCACGGTGTGGGTGCCCGCGCTCACGGGGACCTTCACCTTCGGCGTCTGCCCGAGGGGCTTGCCGTCGAGCACGACGTTCGACACGGGGATGGAGTTGAGCGTCAGGAAGCCCTCGCCCGCGGGGGGCTTGGTGGCCGTCGCGGCGGTGGTGGGCGCGGTGGTGGGCGCTGTGGTGGGCGCGGTGGTGGGCGCTGTGGTGGGCGCGGTGCCCCCCGCGGGGGACGCGGCCGTCGCCGAGCCCTTCGGATCGAGGGTCACCGAGAACGACTTCTCGGCCATGCCGTCTTCGAAGCTGATGGTCTGGCGGAAGTCGTTGAAGCCTGCCTTGGTGGCCTCGAGCACCCACGGCTTGGCCGGGTCGAGCTCGACCGAGATCGGCAGGGTGGGGAACTCGCGGCGGTCGGTTCCGGAGACGAGGTACACGCGCGCGCCCGCGGTGCCGAGGTTGATGGTCGCTTTGCCCTTGACGACCTTCAGCGGGAGCGAGAGGTCTTGGACCTCGCCCTTGGCGACCGTGATCTTCTTCTCGAAAGGTGCGTAGCGGTCGGAGCCGGCGAGCTTGAGGGTGTGCTCGCCCGGCGAGAGATCGCGGACCTCCTGCGGCAGCGCCCCGAGCTCCTTGCCGTCGACGTAGACCTTCACGCCGGGGAGCGCGGCGGAGATCTTGAAGCCCGAGCCGCCCTTTCCGCCCGAGACGAGGCTAAAGTCGACCGTGGTGCTCTGCCCCGAGTTGACGGTGATCGCCTTCGCGGCCGGGATCTCGTAGCCGTCGGCCTCGACCTTCACCTGGTGCACGCCGGAGCCGAGCTTCTCCAGGATGCACGGCGCGACCTCGCACGGCGCCTTGTTGCCGTCGACGAAGACGGACACGTGGCTGATCGGCCCGCCCTTGGCGTCGGTCACGTTCACTGCGAGCGCGCCCGTGCGGGGCATGAGGAAGAAGACGGCCAGGCCGGCGACGACGGCCACGCCGGCCACGAGGCCGACCACGAGCCCGGTACGATTTCCCTCGGCCTGCGGCGCGCGAGAGACGAGCGCGGTCTGCTCCATCGCTCGCGAGGTCATCTGCGCGGTCGCGGGCATGGCGGTGGGAGGCGCCGGCGGCGCCGACACGGGCGCCGGTGGCCTGGATGGCACGCCCGGCATCGGCATGGGGGCCGTGGAGCTGCCGAACTGCGGGGGCGGCGGAGGGGCGCTCGCGCGGAAGCCGGGGCCGCCGGGAGGGGGAGGCGGAGGCGGGGGCGCCATGGCGCCTGGGGGAGCGGAGCGCAGCGGGGGCGGAGGCGGCGGCAGCTGACCGCTCATTCCAACGAGCGTCGAGGAGCCCGACTTGGGGAACGAGTCGGGCACGTGCGGCTTCTGGCCGAGCTCGGCGAGGGCGGCCTCCACGTCTTCGTCTTCGCGGCGGTCCTTGTCGAAGACGTGGGTGGCCTCGTCCTCGTCGTCCCAGTCCATGTCGATGCCACCGGAGCGCTTCGACTTCGCGGCCTTCTCGGGCTTGCCCGCGGGAGGCACCGGCGGGGGCGCGGCGGAGGGCGCGGCCGGCGGCGAGCTCGTGGACTTCACGGGCGGGCCGGAGACGGCGGGCAGCCCCTTGTGCCCGGGCGGCGGGGTGGGGCGGGTGGAAGGCTGCGTGCCCGGGACGACCGCGCGGAACGAGCCGCTAGGGGGCGCGGGGGGGCCGCTCG
>DAORJJ010000687.1:0-3455 GCA_035439005.1 Polyangiaceae bacterium
GTGAGGGTCGCGGTCGCGGTCGGGGTCGGGGTCGCGGTCGGGTGGCGTTGGTCTTTTCCCGACACACGCCGCTCAGCAGAGGGTCACGTACACGACGTGAGGCACGCCTCGGCGCTCGACGACGGCCACGTAGCGGTCGGTGCTCCGCAGCTTCGCGTAGGCCTCGAGGGCGCGGTCGGGGCTGGCGAGCTCGTAGCCGTTCACGGTCTGGAGCACGTCGCCCGCCTCGAAGCCCAGGCGCTGCAGCGACCCTCCCGTGGGCGCGCGCAGCAGGCGAAGACCCACGACCGCGCCGAAGCGCGACTCGGGCACGGCCCGCGAGGGACGGAGCGGCGCGGACGCCTCCTGGTCCAGCATCCACGACGCGAGCTCGCGCGGGAGCAGCACCCGCGTGTGGTGCGCGGTGCGCTCTCTCACCGCGTCGCGCGGGCAACCTGGGCGGATCTCGCGCAGCTCGCGCGGGCCGGCGAAGGGCGCGGCGGGCTCCACGCGCGCCGTCGAGGCCACGGCGACGGGCGCGAAGGGCGCGGCGGGCGCGAAGGGCGCGGCGGGCGTGACGGGCGCAGGTCGTTCTGCGGCCGGGGGCGTCCACGCCGCGTGAGGCGCCGACGCGAACGCGCGGCAGTCCGCCTCCTGCCGCGCGAGCGAAGAGCGCAGCATCCACACGAGGGTCACGCCGAGCCCGAGCCACAAGAGCCGTGAGAGGAGCGAGAGAAGGAGGGCCATGCCCACGCCGTAGCGAGCGCCGTGCCAGCACGACCCGCGCCCGAATACGCTGAATTTCGCAGCGATCCGGCGCCGGCGTGACACGGTGTCGCAGACTCGCGTCGCCGGCCGCTCGCGGCGTGACAGCCTGTCAACGCGTCCGCCAGCCGCCGCGCGGCGCGCGTCGCGGCGATCGACCGGTCGCCCGCCCGCGAGCCCCCGACCGCGCGTGACGACGCGGCGATTCGCGGTAAGCTCGGGCTCATGTCTTCCCTCTCCGTCCGCGCGCTCGGCCGCCGCGCGCTCCCGCTCCTCGCCGCTCTTGGTGCCGTCGCCGTGGGGGCCTGCCGCGGCGACGACCCCCCGGTCGACGACGCGCCCGTCTACAAGGACTCCGGCGTGGTCACGGCCCCCGACGGCGCGGTCGTCCGGCCGGACGGCAGCACGCCGCCGCCGCCGCCGCCGCCGCCCACCGACGGTGGAGGCGCCGACGCGCAGGCCGACGGCGGGCCGGCCGGGCAGGGTCGCAAGCTCGCGTCGGGAGAGCTCGAGGTGCTGAGCACCCTGCTCGACGGCACCATCATCTTCCAGCGCTACGCCGCGAAGGTCAGCGTCGAGGCGGTGTCGCCGGCGGGCGGCGCCGTCACGGTCATCGTGCCGGACCTCGTGCTCGAGGGCGCCGACACCGACGACGTCGTGACGGTCATCGGCGGGGCGGTCGGCGTGTGGACCGGCGTCGACGCCGACACGGGCCTCGGTCGCCTCTCGGTGTGGACGAAGGCGACCGGCCTCAAGCTCGCCGCCGACGTCTCGCCCATTTACGAGCTCGACGCGTCCGCCGACGGCGCGCGCCTGGCGTTCGTGCGCGGCACCGGGGCCACAGCGCAGCTCGTGACGGCGCCTGCCACGCTCGAGGCCGCGAACGTCGTGGTCGTGCAGAACACGCTGGGCGACGGCAGCGCGGCCAACCCGTGCCCCGCGTTCTACACGTTCGTGGGGCAGAACCTGTTCTCTTCTACCTGCTCGGGCGCGGCCATCACCGCCACCGCGCGCCGCACCACGCCCGCCGGCGCGATCCTCCAGATCGACACCGGGCTCGCGCCTTACTTCCTCTCGGCCACGGCCACCGGCGACAAGGTGTTCTCCGCCAAGCGCATCACGTCGACCGGCACGGGCGGCGCGGCGTCGGTGTACAGCGTCGGCGCCACCGCCGTGACCCCGCTCGCGGTCGAGGCCGCGGGCGTCGCCGAGGGGCAGATCGCCCAAGACGGCAGCGCGGTCGTCTACCGCACGCGGCTCGGCGCGCTGAAGAAGTCCACCACCGCCGCCCCGGCGACGGCCACCGAGCTGCTCCCGAACGGGAGCCTCCTCGGCATCCTCGCCGTCGCGCGCGACTTCAAGACCGTGCTGTCCCACAAGCTCGCGCCCGGCGGCGCCGACGGCTCGCTCTTCGATCTCCAGCTCTCTTCGGTGGCGACCCCGGGCCCGGCGCTCAGCGTGGTTCCCACGGCGACCGCGCTCGAGTTCGGGTTCACGCACGCCAGCCGGTATGTGCTCTGGGTCCCCGACGTGGCCGCGCCCTCGCCCTCGCTCAAGGCGCGCGCGGTGGGCGGCGGCGCCGACGTCGACCTCGGGACCGCCTCGATCTTCCTCGGGAAGCCCGACGGCACCGACGGCGTCGTCCTCGGCTTCAACGGGCGCGAGATCACCGTCGCGGGCGACAAGTACCCGGTCGTCGACTACAAACTCGTCGACCCCACGGGAGCCCCGAAGACCCTAGTGACCGGGGTCGATCAGGCCGCGCTCGTGGCGCCCGGCGGCAAGCAGCTCGTGTTCACCGAGCCGGGCAGCGGCCTCTTCATCCGCGACATCCCGTGAACCGCGCACGGCCCCGCCGCGCCGCGCGACCATCGGTGGTAGGGTGCGCCATGCTCGCGCCCCGCCTCGCGCCCCGCCTGTTCCTCGCTGCCTTCGCGTTCGCCGCCGCCGCCCTGCCGCTGGGCGCCTGCAGCTCCACGACGACCACGCCGCCGGCAGAGGGCGGCGCCCCGCCGATCGAGGCCGGCGCCGAGCCTGACGCGCCCTCTTCGGCCCTGGCCACGCAGACCGGCCGCGCGATGGTCGTGCAGCTCGCCACGCCGCTCGCCGGCGCCACCGTGAGCGCGGGCGGCAAGCAGGCGACGACCGAGGCGGACGGCACCTACACCCTCCAGGTGCCGCGCGGCGCGCCGTTCACGCTCCGCTTCACGGCGCCCGAGCACTACCAGCTCATCGAGCAGGAGTACGTCGTCACGAAGGATCCGTACGCGCGCGGCGACTCGCTCGTGCTCGCCAAGGCGACCGCGCAGCTCCTCTCCGCGTTCCTCGACGGCTACGACAAGACGCGTGGCCTCATCGCCGTGCGCGTCGTGAAGAAGACGGGCTGCGCCACCGAGACGGGCGCCGTCGTGGGGATCGAGGCGCCCGCCGACGCGAAGCCCATCGTGAAGTACACGACGAACGGCCTCCCGGGGAACGGCACCTCCATCGTCGCGGGCGACAACAACGGCGCGCTCATCTACAACGTGCCCACGGGCGCGCCGCTCAAGGTCACCGTGAAGCACCCGACGTGCGCGCCGCTCCCGTTCCCCGTGGAGTTCGAGGGCACCACCTACACCTCCGGGGCCGCGACCCCCGAGCCCGGCGAGTCGCTCTCGTTCGTGCGCGTCTTCCTCGGGCCGGGCGCCCCGCAGCCCGACGCGGGCGTCGAC
>DAORJJ010000688.1:0-3445 GCA_035439005.1 Polyangiaceae bacterium
CCGCGCCCGCGCCCGCCGCGCCGCCTCCGGCCGCGACCTCCGCTCCCCAGGAGGTCTCGAGCAGCGGGTCGTCGCCGAAGGCGAACGCGCAGCTGCCGTCCGGCTCGCACACCGACGCCGCGTCGGGGGCGCGCGCCGTCGCGAAGCCCGCCCCGGCCGCGCAGGCTGCGGCCGCGCCGGAGGTGCCGGAGAACGATCCGCGGGTGCAGGGCGCGCGCGACGTGCTGCGTCACCTCGACCGGGTGCTCCCGAGCGTGCGGCAGTTCGGGTGGGCGCACCCCGCGACGGATCGTTCCTTGCGCACGGCCCACGACGCCTTCCGCGAGGCGCTCGGCCGTGACCCGGAGCTTCTTCAGTTCTCGGTGCGCCCGTACTCGTTCGTGACCTTGGGCCACAACGTGTGGGAACCCCAAGCCCCGTACGACGCCATCCCGTACAACCTCTTCGCGTGCGGCATCCGGAGCATGCGGCTCGGGCCCGGCATCTCCATGGAGGAGCTGCGCGAGACCCTCACGCTCTTCATGCTCGACCCGGCGCGCGACCTGCCCCCCGAGGACGACCTCGCGGCCGCGTTCTGGGAGCGCGCGCTGCCGAGCGTCACCTACGAGTGCGCCGAGGCCTTCGCCGAGGGCGACGCCGGCGCGCGCGAGGCGTTCTTCGAGGAGGCCGACCGCCTCGAGGCCATGGCCGAGTCGGCCAACCGCGAGAACATCAGCCGCCTCGAGACGCGCACGATGGCGCTCTCGACCGACAAGGCGGCCCTCACCGCCCCGAAGGTGCCCAGCGTCCTCAGCCTCGACGACGTCGTGAAGGGCGCGATGCTCGCCCAGTTCGAGGTTGGCCGCGACCAGTGGGCCGATCGCTTCGTCGACGCCCTCGTCGACGGCTTCCTCGACGCCGCGGCCAACCGCGACGCGCCCCTCGTGCTCGCCTCGCTCCGCAAGTCGGGCCAAGACCTGGTGGTCGCGGGGCGGGTGGACGTGCTCGTCCAGCTCTACACGGCCGTCTGCGATCGCCTCGCGCCCCGCGTGCCCAACGCGGACAGCCACCGAAAGCTCGTGAGCGTACTCACGAGCGCGCTCTTCGGCGGCGAGACCCTCGATCTCATCGTCCGCACGCTCCGGGACGACCCCGCGCGCGTCGAGGTGTTCGCGCCCATCATGGCGCTGCTCCCCGCGAACGAGTTCACCGGCGTGCAAAACGCGCTCCGCGAGCCCTCACCCCCGCCGGTGCGCGCGCTCCTCCTCGGCTTCCTCGAGCGCCACCTCGCGGGCCGCGAGACCGAGGTCGCGCAGGTCGCGCTCGGCGCCGACAGCGAGCTCGCCGCCGCCATCGTCGCGCTGCTCGGTCGCGCGGGCACCCCCGCCGCCCGCCAGGCGCTCTCCAGCCTCGCCCAGACCGACGACGTCAACGTGCGCGTCGAGGCGCGCATCCTGATGATGGGCTCGCCCGACCAGGCCGTGAACGAGGTCTCTCGCATGCTCGAGAACCCCTCGGCGCTCGTGCGAATGGCGTCGCTCCGCGCGATCATACGCTATGGGCTGCGCGGCGCATGGCTGCCGGTGCAGCGCATGACCCAGGCGAAGAATTTCTTCGAGCTCGGCGCCGACGAGCGCCGGGAGGTGCTGCGGGCGCTCTACCTGCTCGCCCCCGACCGCGGTGAGCCGCTCCTGCTCGACCTCGCGCGGAAGGGCGGCATGCTCGCCTCCGAGTCGCGCGAGTCGACCCGCGCGATCGCGTGCGAAGTGCTCGGCGAGTACGCGCGCTCACGCGCCGCGATCGGCGCGCTGAACGAGGTGTTTCAGTCGCGCTGGGGTACCGCCGAGGAGACGCGCCAGGCGGCCACCACGGCGCTCTCCAAGATCGCCGCGCGCGTGGAGGGTCAGCCGTCATGACGATGCGCCTCGACATCGTCACCAACGACGCGGGCGAGCTCGTCCGGCGCGAGCACGCGCGCGACCAGGGCTCGAACGCCCTCATGGCGGTCTACAAGCTCGCGAAGCTGGCGCAGGTGCACAACCTGACCAACCAGGCCTTCCTCCAGCAGCTCGATCAGACCGTCAACATCGTCGCTGACTACTGCCTTCGTTCGGGCACCAACCTCAACATCCTCTTTGCGCACCGCGCGGCGTTCGTCGGCGGCCAGCTCCTCAAGGGCTCGCGCGGCGCCTACCAGCTCGCGTCCGAGCTCGGCGAGATCTTCGAGTGGCTCGGCGGCTCGGAGCTCATCATGCAGCGCGACATCTCCCGCGAGGAGATGCTCGCCTTCGCGGAGGAGATCTCGCGCTGCATGCGCAGCGAGCGCGGCAACTTCCGCTCGCCCACGCCGAAGATCCGGCTCCGGCAGGTGGCCGACGCGGCGCGCCTGCGCGGCATCGACGTCGAGCAGCTCGACCAGGAGCAGCGCATCCGCCGCACGTACGCGTCGGCGGTCGTCGTTTTGCGTAGGTTTTTCGAGGACTTGGAGGCGAGTCATTACATGCTCCCGCGGCGCATCAAGCGCGTCGCGCAGAGCCTCGTCGACCTCTCCGACGGCACCACGCCGGCGTTCCTCGGCGTCACCGAGGTGCGCAACGCGAACCACGACGAGGCGGGTCGCGCGGTCAACTCGGCGATCCTCGCGGTCGCCATCGCGCGCGAGGTCACGAGCGACCGCGTGGCGCTCGCGCAGGTGGCGATGGCCGCCATGATGCACGACGTGGCTCGGCCGCGGGCGTTCGCGCTCAGCAAGGCCAACGCCGGCGAGTTCGCCGCCATGATGACCACCACGACGCTCTCGGAGGACCAGGAAGACCGCCTGGCCGCCGGCACCGCGGCGGTCCTCACGGCGCTCGGCCGCGTCAACGAGCCGACCATCACGCGCACCGTCGTGGCCTACGAGGCCCAGTGGATGCGCCGGCAGCAGTGGCTCGGTCCGCTCTACCGCGGGCAGCGCCAGCCCACCGTGCACGCGCGCATCATGCGCATCGCGCGCCGCTACAACGACCTGCTCACCCCCGAGCCAGGCCTGCCGCCGCCCACCACCGATTTCGCGGTGGCGACGCTCGACACCGAGCTCACGGATCCCTCCGACAAGACCGTGCTGCGCATGGCCGTCGCCGCGCTCGGGCTCATCCCCGTGGGCACCGTGGTCCAGCTCTCGACGGGCGAGGTGGCCGAGGTCACGCGCGGCGCCTCGGGCTCGCTCGACAAGCCCAAGCTGAAGATCGTGATGGACGCCCGCGGGGGTGTGGTCACGAGCGGCGCCGAGATCGACCTCGGCAAGCCGAACCCGCGCGAGCCGCCGCGGCAGATCAACCGGGTCGTGAGCACCGACGGGTGGAAGAAGGGCCTCGAGGGCTTCCAGCAGGAGGAGGCCAACGCGGGAGGGGGCTCCGATCCGCCGCCGCCGGAGCCGCCGCCGCCGCCGCCGCCCGCCCCGGTGTGGACCCCGCCGCAGCAAGAG
>DAORJJ010000689.1:0-3445 GCA_035439005.1 Polyangiaceae bacterium
GCGCAGAGCAAGAGCACCGATCCGGTGAAGGTGGCGCATGCGCTCGAGGGCCTGCCCGAGGGTGTGCTGCGTTCGCGTCGGGCGGGGTACGGCGCGCGCCTCGTCGGCGACCCGGCTCGACGCGAGCGCCACGAGCAGCTCGCTCCGCAGGCGCTCGAGGTCGGCGCCCCGCGCGGCGAGGTGCGCGGCTACGCCGGGGTCCTCGAGCGCGGCGAGCATCACGCGCTCGGGCGTGGCGTGGACGTGCCCATAGGCCAGCGTGTCCTGCTGGGCGAGCGTGAAGAGCACCCCCACGCGCGGCGCGCGGGGGTAGGCCTCGAAGGCGTGGCCGGGGACAGTGACGTGCCGCGGGAAGGTGCGCGCGAGCCAGCGCGCGGTCCGATCGAGGAGGGCCATGGTCGATGTTACGTCGGCGCCGCCCGGAACGTTCCCTGCGACGCGCCGCGGCCACGGGACCTGCAGCGCCGGGCCCGTGTGTCCCTCGAGTCCCCCTCTCGCCCCGCGCGGCCGAGGACGGCGGCCGCCGGGCAGCGAGATGGGCCAACCTGGCCCGAGGCACCTACCTTGGCGCGTACGCCGCGAGGGCGCGCAGGTCGCTCAGCAGGGCGTCTCTCCGTGTCATCATCGCCACGACGTAAGGTGGCGCGCTCGTTCCCTCGGGGACGCTGACCGACCAGTTCCCGATCGCGGCGTCGAGCGCGCTCACCTCCGCCACCAGCTCGGGGACGCGGGCGACCATCCACGAATACCACTGGTCGGGGGACACGGAGCGATAGGGCATGGGCTTCGGGCGGGGCGGGCGACTCTACGAATGCATTCTACGCGGCCCGGAGCTCGGTGGGCGCCCGGGCGAGCAACGCGCCCAGTCGAGCTACGCCCCCCCGATCCGCCCGAGATCTTCACCAACGAAGGTCTCGAGGTCCGGCGCGAGCGGCTCGACCCCTCCACGCACGCTGGCGCACACCACGCGGCCTTCTTTGGTGAGGACCGCGACGACGTCGGAGCCACGCACTCCCAACATCGTGCCCTTTCGGATGACTCCGCGCGCGTCCGACGAGTAGCCGCTCAGGTTCTCGAACGTGGCGCCGTTGTCGTAGCCGAGGTAGGCGCAGAGCCATGCCGCGCCGGTGTCGGAGAGGCGCTCACGCGGAATGAGCGGGCCCACGGCCCCTGCGGCGCTCTTGAAGTACACGAACGGGCCAAAGCCGCCAGGGTCCAGCGCGGCGAGGCGGCGCGCCACCTCCCCCGAGTCGCCTCCGAGGCGCTCGAGGCACGCGAGCAGCGCGGCGTCCACCGCGGGCTTGAACGTGGGCGGCGTCGGGATGGTCTCGACCGGCGCGAGGGGGACGCGGAGGCCGGAGACCGGGACTCCGCGCGCCGCCAGAGTGGCCGCCAGAGACCGCACGCGGTCCCGGGCGCGACGACGCGCGTCGGTCACGTGGGGCCCGTCTTGGTCCCCGAGCGCGGCCTCCCAGCCGTCGTGCGCGTCGAGCGTGGCCTCGGCCACGTCGCGGCTCGTGAAGCCGGCCGCGAAGCGCAGCTTCTGGTTCTGGCCGCCGGGGAGCAGGTTCGAGCCGACGTGGACGTCGTCGGTGATCTCCACCGCGAGCGCCTGGTCGAGCGGCGTTCCCGCCGACACGAGCGCAGCGACGGCGTCCGAAGCGCCGCGCGTGAGCGCCACGGTGAGCGCGCCGGCCACCACGCCGCTCGGCCCCTGAAAGCTCAGACCGTCCGCGCCGGCCGCGCGGAGGGCCGGCGCGAGCAGCTCGAGGTAGCGGCGCGCGTCGGCGCGAGTGTCCCGCTCGGAGCCCGCGCTTCGCTCGGTCGCTCTCCACCAGCCGAGGAGGTACCCGTTGCCGGTGCCTCCGGCCTCGACGAGCACACGAAGCGCGGGAAAGCGCAGGAACGCGGCCTCCGCGATCGCGTCGTCCGTTACGCCGCTCCCATGAGCGACGAACGAACGCAGCACTGCGGCGGCGCTCGTGGCTCCGTCGGGCCCGTCCCATGCGTAGGGGAGCTTCTCCTGCGTCGAGCAGGGCAGAGAGCGCACGAAGTTCTCCAGCGGCAGCGAATAAGAGCCCTTGGCGCGCTTGGTCGCGGGATAGCCCGCCTCGAGCAGGCGAACCAGCGTGGAGTGTTTGGCTTCCATCCACTCGGCGAGGCGCGCGCGCAGGGCGAGCTGTCGGGCCCGCTGCTCGGCGAGCTCGGTCGGATCGCTGCCGAAGAGCTTGACCACCAACGCTTCGTCGCAGACCTGGCTGTCCGGCAGCGAGAGGCTCGCCACCTGGTCGAGGATGGCCTCTGGCGCCGCCACTCCGGCGGCGCGAGGGTCCGAGAGCGCCGCGTCGAGCGCCGCCGCGTACGCCTCGGCGGAGAGCTCCTCGATGCGATTGAAGTGGAGCCACCCCAGTACGGTGGCCCACGCGTCGCAGCCCGCCTGGTACTCCGCGCTCCCTCTCGCGGGCGCCTTCGGCGGCTTCGGCGCCGCGGCGGCCTTCGCTGACTTCGCTGTCTTCGCCGGCTTCGGCGCGGGCGCGGGCTCGGGTTTCGGCGCGGGCTCGGCCGCATACGCGGGCTCGGGCTTCGGCGCGGGATCGGTGGACGCGGGCTCTGGCGGCCGCGCGGAGGATGCGGCGGGCACCGCATCGGTCCGCTCGACGTAGCCCTTCCCCACCTTCTCACGAACCAGCGACGCGGCGAGCGCCTGGGCCGCCTCCTCGGACTCGAGGGTCTTCACGGTGGTCTTCCCCGCGGCGCCGAGGCGGCCGTAGCGCGTGTGCACCTCCGCGGCCGCCACCCAGACCTCCCAGAACTTGGCCGACGTCCCCTCGACGAGCTCGAACCTGCGCATTTCCTTCTCCGGCTGGCGCCCCCACGGGAGCGACGGCGGATGGTACGGCAAAGTACGCCTGAGCTTCCCTCGGGAACGCCCGGCTGGGGCTCGTCAGCAGTCGCAGTCGCCTCCGGCTGTGCGCGAGCCAGCGCGCGGTGCGATCGAGGGTCCCTTCGGCGCCGCCCGCAACGTTCCCCGCGCCGCGCCGCGGCTACGGGACCTGCAGCACCGGGGCGCCCGGGGCGGGCTGGCCGCCGAGCAGCAGCGTGACCTCGAGCGGGCCGTCGAGCTTCGGGAGGGGCAGAAGGTAAACCTTCTTTCCTACCTGGGCGGGCACGAGCAGGTTGGCGCGGTTGTACACGCTGCCCACCGTGGGCTCCGCGAGGCCGGCCGCGTAGACGAACTCGCCAGCGCCCGCGGCGCGCGCGCCGATGCGCAGGGCCCGCGGCAGCGCGGGGAAGTCGCGCGGCTGGGTCTTGGGCAGGGGCACGAAGGCGTGCGTGGTGGTGCCCACGTCCGCGAAGCCTGGCAGGCCAAGACCCGGGAGGCCCACGAAGGGCGGCTGCGTGAGCGAGCGCTCGGGGAGATCGACCTCCACGGCGAGCACCGTGC
>DAORJJ010000690.1:0-3440 GCA_035439005.1 Polyangiaceae bacterium
TCCGGCGCGGCAAGTAGCGGGCGCGGCCCGCGCCGACCCAGCCGGGCCGGCGCGTGGCCGGGTCGCTCGGTGGCGCCGCCGCGGCTACGCGGGCGCGGCGGTCTCCGCGGGCAGCTCCTCGGGCTCGCTCTCCACGGCGCGCTTGTAGCCGCACTCCTTGTTCACGCACACGATCATCGGCTTGGCCTTGCTGCCGCCGAACACCAGGAACGGCGACGCGCAGTCGGGGCACGCCTCGTGGATCGGCTTCTGCCACAGCTTGAAGTCGCACTTGAGCGTCTCGCTCGCGTAGTTGCTGCAGCCGAAGAACGTCTTGCCGCCCTTCTTCTTCGAGCGCACCTCGATGAGGTCGCCGCCGCACTTCGGGCACGGAACGCCGAGCGGCACCGGGCGCGCGTTCTTGCACTCGGGGTAGCCGGTGCACGAGAGGAACTCGCCGTAGCGGCCGCTCCGAATGATCATGGGTTTCGAGCACTTGTCGCAGTCGATCCCGGTCTCGCGCGCGGGCGGCGCGCCCTTGCCCTCGGGCCCGAGGTCGCGCGTGTTCTTGCACTTGGGGTAGTTCGAGCAGCCGAGGAACCAGCCGTTCTTCGACCAGCGCTTCATCATCTCGCCGGGCTCGAGCGCCTTCAGCTTCGGATCCTCGCTGGTGGGGCCGCACTGCGTGCAGATCTCGCCCGTCGGTGTGGGCTCGGGGTTCCAGCGCTTTCCCTTCTTTCCGGCGTCGAGCTGCTCGCGGAAGCGCTTGTAGAAGCGCGACAGCAGCGTCGTGCGCTCGACCGTGCCCGCCTCGACCTCGTCGAGCTCCTGCTCCATGCTGGACGTGAACGCGGGGTCCATGAAGTCGAGGTGGCTGCCCACGAGCCCGTCGACCACGTATTTGCCCAGCGTCGAGGGTCGGAAGCTCCGGTTGTCGAGCTTCTCGACGTAGTCGCGCGCCTGCACCTTGCTGATGATCTCGGCGTAGGTGCTGGGGCGCCCGATGCCGCGCTCCTCGAGCTCGCGCACGAGCGAGCCCTCGTTGTAGCGGGCCGGCGGCTGGGTGAACTTCTGCTCGGTCACCACGGCTGGCGGCGCGAGCACCAGCGCCTCGCCCTGCTTGAGCGGCGGGAGCTGCCCGTCGTCGTCGGCCGGGGTCTTGCGCCCGTCGGCCTCGCCGGCGGCCTTGGGCTCGTCGTCCTCGCCCGCCTGCGTCGACTGGTTCGACGCGCCGTACACGTCCAGCCACCCGCCGAACTTGAGCACCCGACCGCTCACGCGGAGGCCGTACTTCGCGCCCGTCGCCGTGGCCTCGATGTCGACGCCGGTCTGGTCGTAGACCGCGTCGCTCATCTGGCTCGCGACGAACCGCTCCCAGATGAGCTTGTAGAGCTTGTACTGCTCGTCCTTCAGGTGCTTCTTGATGGCGTCCGGGGGCTGCTCGAGCGACGCCGGGCGGATCGCCTCGTGCGCGTCCTGCGCGTTCTTCTTGGAGCGGAACGTGTTCGGTGTCGCCGGGAGGTGGGCCTTCCCGAAGGTCGCCTCGATGTGCTCCCGCGCCGCGGCCTGCGCGTCGGGGGAGACGCGCGTCGAGTCGGTGCGCATGTAGGTGATGAGGCCGACCGTGCCTACATCCTTGCCGAGGTCGATGCCCTCGTAGAGCGCTTGCGCGACCTGCATCGTGCGCTTCGCGCCGAAGCCGAGCCGGTTGACGGCGTCTTGCTGGAGCTTGCTCGTGGAGTACGGGGCGGGCGCCTTCCGCTTGCGCTCCGCCGTGGTGACCTTGGCCACCTTGTAGGTGGCCCCCTCCAGCGCGAGCTTGGTCGCCGCGGCGGTCACCCCCTCGCTCACGTCGAGGCGCTCGCCATCGCGCGACACGAGCCTCGCGTAGAACGGCGTGGGGCGCTTCCCGGCCTGCGCCAGCGTCGCGCCGATGTTCCAGTACTCGACCGGCTTGAAGGCCTCGATCTCGCGCTCGCGGTCGACGATGAGCCGGAGCGCCACGCTCTGCACGCGGCCCGCCGACAGCCCGAAAGCCAGCTTGGACCACACGAGGGCCGAGACGTCGTACCCCACGATGCGGTCGAGCACGCGCCGCGCCCGCTGCGCGTCGTAGAGCGCGCGGTCGAGCTTCCGGGGCGAGGCGACGCCCTTCTGGACGCCGTTCTTGGTGATCTCGTGGAACTCGACCCGCTTCGCCTTGGCGGGCTCGGCGGTGAGCTCCTCGGCCAGGTGCCACGCGATGGCCTCGCCCTCACGGTCGGGGTCGGTGGCGAGCAGGATGTCCGTGGCGTCCCGCGCGGCGCCCTTCAGCTCGGCGAGGAGCTTCTCCTTTCCGGGGACGATCTCGTAGGTCTCGAGGAAGCCGTTCGTGATGTCGATGCCGAGCTTCTTGGGGAGGTCCTTGATGTGACCCTTCGAGGCCAGCACCTCATAGCCCGCGCCCAGGTATTTCTTGATGGTCTTCGCCTTGGCGGGGGATTCGACCACCACGAGAGTCTTCGCCATAGCTCCTCAAGCCTGCCGCGAGCGCCTCGATCGCGGCGTGAAGGGACACGAGCGGGCCGGTCATTTTCCGGCCCGACTGAAAAATCCAAGGGGGCCCTCTTCTACTACGTTCTGCAACGTGAGCGTCAAGAGCGCCGTCGTGGCCTCGGCGATCGTCATCCCGGCGGCGTGGGCAAGCTCTTCCATGTGGCGAGGGCGTGGGCCGAGGTGGCCGAGCAGGCCGGTGAGCTCTGCCGTGAGCTCTTCCGCGGCCGCCGCGGGCTCCGCTCTCGCGCCCTCAGGGGTGCCTCGCGGCGGGGGGAGCGCCAGGGGGAGCGCCAGGGGGAGCGCCAGAGGGAGCGACAGGGGGAGCGTGGTGCCTGGCAGGAGCTGGAGGCTCTTGAGAAATTGCGCGATCGACGTGAGCGGGCGCGCCCCCCGTTCGAGCTCCTGGAGGGAGCCTTCGAACCCCTCGGCCGCCCACGGCGCCTGGGGGACCACCCAAAGCGGGCGTGCCAGCTTCCGGGACCACGACGCCGCGTTCAGCGCGCCCGAGCCGCGGCCCGCCTGCACGACCACCACGGCTCGCGCGAGGCCCACCAGCACCCCGTTGCGGCGCAGGAACTGGGGTCGGCGCGCCGCGGTGTCGGTGGGGAACGGCCAGACCATCGCCCCCGGGGACGCGGCGATGCGCTGGTAGAGCTCCGCGTGCTCCGGCGGGAACACGTGCCCCGCGCCGGTCGCCACCACGCACACCGTCGGCCCTCCGGCCGCGAGGGCCCCCTCGTGCGCGGCCGCGTCGACGCCGACGGCGCCGCCCGAGACGACCACGCCGCCGGCCCCGGCCACCCGGCCGGCGAGCTCGAACGCGAACGCCCGGGCCTCGGCCGTGGGCCGGCGGGTCCCCACGATCGCGACGGGCAGACCGGCGGGGAGGGGCCGCGAGAGGGTGAGCGCCCGCGGGGTGGGGAGGC
>DAORJJ010000691.1:0-3438 GCA_035439005.1 Polyangiaceae bacterium
TCTTGTGTGTAGGATGCAAGCTTCTCCTCGCAGGCGGGCAGGCGCCGGAGAAACTCGGTGACGCAGCTCGGGTCGTCGAGCGAGTCGGTGTGCATCCCGAAGCCCTCGTGCTCGAGGTAGCGCGCGTTCAACACCTGCTCGAACTGGCGGTGGAGCGGCACGGCGAGCATCGGCTTGTGCAGGTACACGGCCTCGCCCATGAGCGTGAAGCCGCCGCCCGCGATGACCCCGCGCGCGCTGGCGAGGTCGTCGATGAACCCCTGCTCGGCGAACGGCCGGAAGCGGAGATTGCCCTCGATCTCCTCGGACTTGATGGTGCGGCGGATGCCGTAGATGCGGAACTCGGTGTCGAGCTTGCGGAGGCCCTCCACGAAGCTCTCGTTGCCCTCGGCGGTCTGGTAGACGAGCACGTGGTCGCCCTTGGTCGGCCGCGCCGCCAGGATCTCGGGGCGCAGGATGGGCGGGAAGAGCCGCGTGTGCTCCTTGCGCACGGGCGGGCGGAAGAACGTGGTGATGAAGTACTCGTCGCAGAACGGGAGCTTGCTCTTGATGAAGGCCTTCGTGAGCTGAAACTCGGTCTTGTGTCCCTCGAGCACCGAGTCGGGCAGCGTGCAGCGGTTGATGATCTGCATGTTGTCGATGCTCAGAATGGGAAGGCGGTGCGTCTTGGCGTAGAGGTACGTCCACGACTCGAAGTCGCTGATGACCACCTCCGGCCGGAAGTCCTTGATGAGCTCGAAATACGCCGCGATGTTCTCGGGCAGGCCCGTGGCGCCGGTGAGCACGTTGCTCCACAGTGTCTTGCCGAGCCGCACGCGGTTCTCCTCGTAGATCATGTGCAGCCCGTGGATCTGGTTGACCCCGTCGAACCGCTTCGCGAGAAACTCGCTCGCCCGGCCCGACACCATGATCTCCACCGTGTGCCCCGCGGCCACGAGGTGCTCGAGCATCACCCGTGAGCGCATCGCGTGCCCCATGCCCTCGCCCACAACCCCGTAGAGGATCTTCATGGCCCCGCAGCATACGCGAACGGCGCGGCGTCGGCGCATCTGGAGCGAGACCCTCGACTACGCGGCCCTCGGCTCGCCGAGCACCCTCGCGCTGCTCCGGCGCTACGAGCTCGACGTGCTGGTGGCGGTCACCCCCGACCTCGCCGCGGGCGCCGCCGACGTGCTCGCGCGGCTCGCCGGCGGCGGCGTGCGCGCCGCGATCTGGCCGATGCTCGACGACGCGGCCGGCCGCTGGGCCAGCGCCGCCACCCTCGGGGGCTACGTGGCGTTCGTCGACGCCCTCACCGCGACGCTCGAGCGCGCGCGCGTCGACGTGGCGGAGGTCGCGTTCGACCTCGAGCCCCCGTTCGCGGCCGCCCGCGCCGCCTCGCACGGCGCGTGGCTCACGCCGGTGCGCACGGCCCTCGCGCTGCGGCGCGAGTTCGACGCGGCGGCGGTGGCCCTCACGTCCCACGTGGCCCGGCTCGGCGAGCGCGCCACGGTGAGCTGCGCGGCCGTGCCGCTCGTGCTCCTCGACGAGGGGCGCCGCCGGCCGCTCTTCCAGGCGCTGCTCGGCACCCCGGTGGACGGCGTGCCCTTCGGCAGCGTGAGCGTGATGGCCTACACGACGATCCTCGAGGGGTGGTCGGGCGGGCTGCTCGATCGACGCGCCGCCGTAGGGGTCCTCGCGGAGTGCGCGCGGCTCGCCGGGGCGCGCTACGGCGCGCGCGCGTCGCTATCGCTCGGCACGGTGGGCACGGGCGCCTTTCACGACGAGCCGGTGTACCGCGCCCCCGCCGAGCTCGCCGAGGACGTGGCCGCGGCCCGCGCGTTCGGCGTCGACGACCTCACCTTGTTCGATCTCGGGGGCGTGCTCCGGCGCGGGCCCCCCGAGGCCTGGCTCTCCGCCTTCGTCGAGCCGGTCGACCTCCCGCGCTCGCTGCCGCGTCGCGTCAGGTTGGGCTCGGCCTGCCTGCGCGCCCTCTCCCGCGTGCGCTGACGCCTGCGCCGCCTAGCCCGTCGAATTGCCTACAGTTTCCGGTGAAGCAAGCTGCCAAGCCCGCGACCGGGTGCTAGCTTGCCCAAGCGAAAAAACTCGTCGGGGCGAGGCTCGACTCGGCGCCTCGCACGTCTATCCGGGTTCCTCCGACGATTCGGCCCCTCACCAAAGGCACTCATGCTTCGCTCGCTTCGCTCCTCGTCTCTCGGTTCCTCGACGGTCCGCTCGGCGCGCGCGCTCGTGGCGCCTCTCGCGCTCGCGGGGGTGCTCGTGGCGTGCGGCAGCGCGCCCCAGGGCACGCCCACGGGGGAGGAGTCTTCCGCCATCATCCGCGGTGAGGCCTCGACCGACGCGCAGAACGCGGTCGTCCTGCTCGTCATGATCGATCGCGGGCAGGGCGCCATCGGCCAGTGCACCGGCACGCTCATCGCGCCGAACCTCGTGCTCACCGCGCGCCACTGCGTGTCGGCCACGCGCGACGAGGGCATCGCCTGCCGGCCCGACGGCACGCCCATCGCGGGTGGGAGCATCTCGAAAGACAAGGCCCCCGCCGACATCTACGTCGTCACCGGCGTGAACCGCCCGAGCCGCCCCGAGGCGCAGGGACAGGGCGCGAAGCTGTTCGTCACGAACACCAGGAACCTCTGCAACAGCGACATCGCGCTCGTGCTCCTCACGGAGCCCGTGAAGGACGCCATGATCGCCCCCATCCGCCTCGACGCCCCGGCGAGCGTCGACGAGACCGTCACCGCCATCGGCTGGGGCGTCACCGACAGGACCCAGAACACGAGCGTGCGCATGCAGCGCACGGGCATCCCCATCACGGCGGTGGGCAGCAACCAGAAGACCCAGACCGGCCCCAACGAGTTCTCCGTCGGCGAGTCGATCTGCTCCGGCGACAGCGGCGGACCGGCCTTCTCGGAGACCGGCGGCGGCATCGTCGGCGTCGTGTCGCGCGGCGGCAACGGCACCGCGCCCACCGGCAACCCGGCGTCCTCGTGCACCGGCGCCTCCGCCAGCAACATCTACACCGGCCTGAACGGCTTCAAGGACCTCATCCTGGAGGCCTTCGCCGAGGCCGGCGCCGAGCCCTGGCTCGAGGGCGAGGGCGATCCGCGGCTCGCCAAGGACGGCGAGGCGTGCGCCGACGCGGCCGCGTGCCGCTCGAACGTGTGCCTCGCGGGCAAGTGCACGGCGAGCTGCGCGAAGAAGGCGTGCGCGAACGGGCTCGTGTGCCAAGACTCCGGCGGCGTGAAGGCCTGCGTGCCTCCGGGCAGCGGCGATCCAGGCGCCACCACCACCACCACCACGGGCTGCTCGTCCGCGCCCACCGGCCCCGCGCAGGGCGGGGCGGGCTCTGCTCCGCTCGCGGCGCTGGTGGCGGCGGCGGCGTTCGTCGCGGGCGCGCGCCGGCGACGCGGGCCGCGGTGAGGACTCGGTGAGGGCGCT
>DAORJJ010000692.1:0-3437 GCA_035439005.1 Polyangiaceae bacterium
ACATCGCCGCGGCGCACGCGGTGCACGTCGCCCCAGGCCACGTCGGCGCGCCCGACCGCGCGGGCGAGGGTCGCGGCCACCCCCTCCGATGCGGGCCCGCGATCGGCCACGACGACGCCGTGCTCACGGAGGAACGCGCGCAGCGCCGCGCTCGGAGAGAAGAGCGCGACCGAGTGCCGCTCGGCCGGCGAGCCGACGAGGTCGACGAGCATGCGCTCGGCGCCGCCGACCTCGCCCGCGCACACGACGTGCACAATACACAGCTTCGCGCTCATGGCCTGTCCGCCTCGACCTCGTCGAGGTGCTTCTGGAGCAGGACATAGAGCAGCCCGGCGATCGCCGCGTGCACGAGGCTCGTGGAGAGCGCGAGTCCGGCCAGGCCGTAGAGCTTGCCGAGGATGGCGTTGCCGAGGAAGTTGAGCGCCGCGTTCAGGAGGCCGATTTTTACCATGATGCGGCTGTTCTGCGCGGCCACGTGGGCCCGCACGAGCACGAGCAGCGCCCCGAACGCGGGCACGCCGACCAGGTAATACGGGAGCACGTCGCCGAGGGTCGTGACGCCCCCCGGGTCCATCGCGCCGTGGAGGAACACGAGCTCGAGCAGCGGCCGCCGCGCGAGGTGCAGGGCGAGGCACGCGGCGGTGAGCGACGCGAGCGTGACTCGCAGCGCGCCCCGCGTCTTCGCGCGGAACGCCGCGAACTCCCCGCGCGCGGCGTCGTCCGACAGGTGCGAGAGCAGCACCGAGAGCATGGCGGCCTGGAGGATGGAGGTCGGGAGCGAGCCCACGTCCCCCGTGAGGCGAAGCAGCGTGCCGCCGCCGGCCACGCCCACGAGCCCCGCGAACAGCTGGTCGACCGACGGGTTCACGCGCGTCACGGCGGCGCCGAACACCTCGGAGGCGATGAGCCGACCGGCCCGCACGAGCGCGGGGGGGCGGGTGAGTGTCCACTCGAAGCCGAGACCGCGCGCGAACGAACCCAGCAGCGCGAGCGTCACGAGCTCGCCGGCGAGCTGCGCGTACGGAATGACGACGGGGCCGGCCGAGCGCAGGAGCGCGAGCGCGCCCACCGCCACCGCCGTGCCGCACGCGCTGGCCACGGGCAGCGCGAAGTACCGGTGCTCGGCGTTGAGCTGCGCGCCGAAGAACGTCTTCAGCGAGAGCGCCAAGAGGTAGACCAAGAACCCCGGGACCATGAGCTCGGCCATCGCCCGGTCGTGGCCCGAGTAGACGACGGTGAAGTACGCCGCCGCGACGACGGCCACGAGCAAGGCGAGCGCGCTGCCATACACGACGGTGTGCGCGAGCAGCGCGCCGCGGAAGCGCGGGAGCTCGGCCGGGTGGCGCTCGCGGATCTCCGCGAGCATGGGGACCAGCGCCGAGTCTTGGTACGCCGAGAACACGAGCGAGCCCGCGAAGGTGAAGATGGCCCACGCGAAGGTGTACACGTCCGTCGCGTGCGAGCGCCCGAACCACGTGGACAGGAGCCACGGGAACACCGCCTCGCCGCCCCGGAACACGATCTGCGCGGGCAGGAGCAGCAGCGAGGTGCGGGCCAGGCTCTTCTTGTGTGGCGACGCCTGCGCGCTCGTCGCGCTCGTCGCGCTCGTCGCCGCGGCCGCCGCGGCCGGGGGCTCGTCGGTCGCCGCGCGCGGTGGCGGGGGCTCGCTCACGGCGCGAGCACCTCGGGAAGATCCGAGAGGCCGACGACGCGGATGTCCTCGCGTCGCGCGAAGGCGAGCAGCTCGGCCAGGCTGCCGAGGATGCGTCGCGCCGCGCCCTCCGACGCGGCGTACGGGCTCTTGCCGGGCACGATCTCCACGTTGTGGAACATGCACGTGAGCACCGGCGGCCGCGGGCTCCCGCTCGCGACGGCACGCCCGGAGGCGTCGCGGACCTCGTCCTCGGCGAGCCGCACGAGGGCGCGCCCCGTCATGTGCGTGGGCCGGAGCCAGCGTGGCTCCACGCGCGGGCCGAGCACGGGCACGGCGTTCAGCCAGCGCCTTCGGATGGTGACGGGCACCTCCCAGAGCGGGCACTCGCCGGGCCGGCCGGGCTCGTCCCACGCGGGGTGGTACGGCTGCGTCGGCGCGTCGGGGAACGCGAGGCCCGGCGCCCCGCTCGACGCCCAGTCGACGTGCGGCGTCACGCTCGACTCCACCGCGTAGCCGAGGTCCGAGAGGATGCGCAGGGTGTGGCGCCCGACGCCGAAGCGCCCCGCGCGGAAGCTGCGCGGCGCGCGGCCGAACACCTCGGCGAACCGCGCGGTCAGCGTGGTGAGCTTGGCGCGTTCGAGCGCCTCGGGGTAATCGCGCTGGAACTGGGCGGTGACGTCGGGCAGGTGCGCGTCGGGGGCCACGGTCTCGCCGTGCAGGTGCGCGCCGAGATCGGCCCGCGCGCCGAGCAACACCTCGACCGACGCGGGGTCCTCCAGGACCTCGCCCGACACGAGGTAGGTGCCCTTCGCGCCCAGGCTCCGGAAGAGGGGCTCGAGGCGCCGCGCGACGCCGTCGGTGACGCCGGCGAACGCGGCGGGCTTCTCCACGCGCCACCCCGGGCCCTTGTCGCACTCGGTGTCGATGGTGACCGTGAGGTAGGCGCGCGGCACGCACGCGGACGTAGCACGCCGCGGGCCGGGAATCACGAGCGCGGGGGCCCGCGGGCGTCGCGCGAGGCGGCGACCGCGGGCTCCGAGGCGCGTCGTCTACGTGCTACCTCGACGACCAGACGGCCCAGCGGCCGCGCGTCGCCCAGTCGTCGGTCTGGTCCTTGAACGCGCCCACGTACGCGGCCGCCGGGTCGAAGAACCCGTCCTTGGGTGGCGTGGCCGCGCTGTCCACGAGCGCGGTCGCGGGCCCGAAGACCGGCTTCTCCGCGTCGAACGCGCGGTCGGTCTTGGGGTCTCTGTCGAAGAGGTTCTTGTGGGCGGCGGTCTTGACCCAGTCGACCTCGGAGAACGCCCCGTCGTTGTCCTTGTTGGGCGGCGTGGCGCCCGTCTCGGGATAGGCGATGTTGTCGAGCACGGAGGCGTTCTTCGCGTTCCAAAAGAGGCTGTTGGTGAGGGTGAGCGCGCCCTGCGTGACGCCGTCGCGCGTCGAGACGTCGCGCACGTCGAGCGAGGCCTCGAAGCCGCTGACCAGGATGTTGCGGAGGGTGGCCCGCGTGTTCCGCCGCAGGAGCATCCCGTACTGCGCGTTGTCGACGTCGGCGTTCTTGCCGAAGAGCGACGCGTTGTAGATGGTGGGGTTCGAGAGCGGCAGGTTGGCGGAGCCCTGGGCGTCGTTGTCGCCCTCGAAGCCGTTGTCCTCGCCCACGTGGGCGGGCGACTGCTGCAGCACAAGGAACTGGAGTCGCCCGGAGTAGCCGTTGTCCCAGTCGAAGCCGTCGTCCTCGTTGCCCTGGCAGGCGAGGTACTTCGCGTCCACCGTCCCGCCGAAG
>DAORJJ010000693.1:0-3431 GCA_035439005.1 Polyangiaceae bacterium
CCCGCACGCGGTCGCGAGGGCGAGCGCGACGCCCTGCAAGAAAAGCGCGACCAGTACCTTGTTTCGCATGAGCATGGTTCCCTCCTCCTCGTGTCCTGGCGGCGCGGCCCGGGGCCGCGGCGCGCCTCGATCGCGCAGGGTCGCGCCGGCGCGCGCCTGCGTCAAGGCGTCAGTCGATGCGCACCGCCGGGTACTCGCTGCTCCGGCTCGTGCCGCGCGCGCGGAGGGGCGGCTGGCCGGTGGTCTCGGTCACGGCGAGCCAGAGATCGCCGTCGGGATCGATGCGCTTGCGCTGGCTCGTGACGACCGAGAGCGGCACGTGCGTGAAGATGCGGTGCGTGCGCCCGACGATGATCCCCGTCTTCCCCGCCATGCCGGCGTGGACCGCGTTGCGGGCGAGCGCGTCGCAGAAGATCGAGTCCTGCGCGTTCGCGGGCACGCTCCGGATCATGTAGCTCGGATCGATGTATTTTACAGTGACCTCGCGCCCCGAGCCCGCGAAGTGCGACGAGATCGCGTCGCGCAGGCGCGGGCCGATGTCGACGTCACCGGCGCCGCCGTAGCGCACGTTGCCGGAGGCGTCGCGCGCGGCGTGCTCCGGCGGGTGCAGGCCCATGTTGGGGCCGCAGCCCTCGGCCACCACGATGAGCGCGTGGGCGCGGGACGCGAGGCGCCGCTCGAGCTCCGCGAAGAGGCCGTCGGGGCCGTCGAGGTCGTAGTGGACCTCGGGGAGCAGGCAGTAGTTCACGTCGCGGCTGGCGAGCGCCGCGGCCGCGGCGATGAACCCGGAGTCGCGCCCCATGAGCTTCACGATGCCGACGCCGTTGCGCGCGCCGATGGCCTCGGTGTGCGCGGCGTCGACCGCGAGCCGCGCGAGCTCGACCGCCGTGTCGAAGCCGAAGGTCTTGTCGACGAAGGCGACGTCGTTGTCGACGGTCTTGGGCACGCCGATGACCGCGATCGACAGGCCGCGGCGCTCGATCTCGAGCTCGATCGCGCGCGCGCCGCGCTGCGTGCCGTCGCCCCCGATCGCGAACAGGATGTCGACCCCGTCGCGCACCAGCGTGTCCACCATCACGCCCACGTCGCGCCGCCCGCGCGAGAGGCCGAGGAAGCTGCCGCCCTGCCGGTGGATGTGGGCGACCTGGTCGGGCCCGAGCTCGATGGGGCGCAGCCCCGACGACGGGTCGAGCCCCTGGTAGCCGTAGCGGTAGCCGATGACGCGGCGCACCCGGTACTTGTGGTGGAGCTGGAACACCATCGAGCGGATGACGTTGTTGATGCCCGGGCACAGCCCGCCGCAGGTCACGATCGCGGCGGTCGTGTACGAGGGCTCGAAGAAGAGCTCCTCGCGCGGTCCGGCCTTCTCGAGGAGGAGGATCTCGGGCGGCGCCCCGCCCTCGACCAGCTCCACGTTGAGCAGCACGCGCGCCCCGTCCTTCACGTAGTCGGCGACCTCGTCACCGGGGACCGTGGAGAGCCCCAGGCCGGACGGGACGGTGCGCGCGCCGAGGGTCCTCACGGTGAGATCTTGCTGGGTGATCATGGGCTGTCTGGTGGTTGACCGCGATCCGAGGGGACTGTCAACCTCTCGCTGACACACGAAGAGCCTGTCCCCGGAGCGACGCCCGCGCCGCTCGCCGCGCGCCGGCCGGGAGCGCCCGACCGACGCCAACGGTCCACGACTCCTGGTGATTCATCGACTCGCGGGCTCGCGCGGGGCGGCCGGTGGCTCGAGCCGCGCGACCGCGTCGGTGAAATCGGCTGGAGGCGGGCTCGTGAAGAGGCGCTGCTCGCCGGTCTTGGGGTGCTCGAAGCCGAGCTCCGCCGCGTGGAGCAGGAGGCGCGGCCCAGGCACCTGCGGGCCGGCGTAGCCGCGGATGTAGACCCGCTCGCCGACCAGGGGGTGGCCGTCCTCGGAGAGGTGCACGCGGATCTGGTGAGTGCGCCCGGTCTCCAGGCGGCACGACACCCAGGTGGCGTCGGCGAGGTGCCGCACCACGTCGACGTGCGTCACGCTGCGCTGGCCGCCCGTGGCCCGCGCCCTGCCCCGCTGCCGCTCGGCGCTGCCCCGCAGCCCGTCGCCGCGGTCTTGGAGGATGTGGCTCACGATGGTCTTGGACGAGGCCCGCCCCTGCACGAGCGCGTCGTAGCGCCGGTGCACGGTGTGCGCGCGAAACTGCGCGGTGAGGCTCTCCTTCGCGAGCCAGGTGCGCGTGAAGACCACGAGGCCGCTCGTCTCCTTGTCGATGCGGTGCACGACGCCGAGGTTCGGGCGCCCCGGCCGCTGCGAGGTGCGCGACAGGTAGGCGCGGACGCGCTCGTCGAGGGTGCCGGTCTCGGTGTCGTCGTAGGGGACGGTGCTGATGCCCGCGGGCTTCTCGACGACGACGACGTGCGCGTCCACGTAGACGATGGCGTCGCCTGGCAGGTCGGTCTGGCGCGGGCGCCGGGCGGCCTCGTCGAACGCGATCACGCTGCCTTGGCGCACCCGGCGGAGGCCGTCGGTCACCAGGGCCCCGTCGACGGTGATCTTGCCGCCGGACACGACCTTCCGGGCCTTCCCCCAGGTCAAGCCGAACAGCGCGCGCACGACGCCGTCGAGCGCGTGGCCTTCCAGCTCGGCGGGGACCTCATGGTGAACGGGGAGCACGCCTCACCAGTACCTCACCGCGGGCCCTCCAGGGCGCCGCGCGCGCAAGAACCGACCTGTCCGGGGCCCGACGGAGCCTCCCCGGCCGAAAATGCGACCCGCCCGGCAGCAAGCTTGACACCATCCCGCGAAGGTCGAGAGAATCGGCCGTTCGCTTGGCGTGCGCAGGGTCCACGCGACCCTCGCCACCCCACTCTCGTATCCCGAGGAGCCCCCCAGTGCCCAAGACTCTGCTTGCCGTCGACGACAGCGCCACCATGCGCAAGGTGCTCGAGATCACCTTCAGCGGTGAGGATTTCAAGGTCGTGCTGGCCGACGGGGCTGCCTCCGCGTCGCGGCTCGCCGAGAGCCCGGCTGCGATCGTCGTCGACACGGTGCTCGGCGCCGACGACGGCTACGCGCTGGCCCGTGAGCTGCGCCAGGCCCACCCGAACGCCGCGATCGTGCTGCTCGCCAGCCGCTACCACCCGTACGACCAGGGCCGCGGCCGCGACGCGGGCGCCGACGACTTCGCCGACAAGCCCTTCGACACGCAGCAGCTCATCGACAAGGTCAAGAAGGCGATGGCCGCCCGCGAGGCCGCGCCGGTCGAGGCGCCGCCGGCCCCCGCGATCGCGCGCCCCGCCGCCGCCGGGCTCGGCAAGTCGACGCAGCCGTCTCTCGGCGGAGAGGTGCGCAAGAACGCGACGCTCATCTTCGGCGACCAGGTGCCGCTCTCGCCGGGCGCCCACACGCTGGCCTTCACGGTCGTCTCCCGCTCCGACCTCGACCTCTTCGT
>DAORJJ010000694.1:0-3420 GCA_035439005.1 Polyangiaceae bacterium
CGGCCTCCGCGGCGATCCTCGCGCGCAGCGTCGCCTCGCGCTTGCCGGGCGCGGCCACGCGCACCACGTGCTCGCCCACGTCGAGCGCGATCCCCGCGCGGAGGCTCGCCGCGCCGTAGGGATCGCCGTCCACCGACACGGTCGTGCCCGCCGACGCCGACGCCGGCAGCACCACGCGCAGCCGCGAGATGCGCGGGGCGAGCGCGGCGAGGTGCTCGTCAGCGAGGCGGACGCGATCGTCGCGGTTCGTCTTCTGAGAGAGCGAGCGCAGCTCGTTGAAGCGCGCGAAGGCGAAGGCGACCTTCCCCTCCGCCTCGTAGCAGACAGCGAGGTTCTGGAGCGTGCCCCCCGCGGGCGCGAGGCGGTAGCTCTCCGCGAGCATGGGGCAGGCCGCGCGGTACTCGCGCCGCTCCATCGCGGTCTTCGCGCGCTGGAAGAGATCCTCCGCCTGCGCGAGCTGCGCGGGCGACGGGTCGGCCGCGAAGCAGGGCGTCGACGCGAGCAGGGCGCACGCGCCGAGCAGGCCTCGCGCGGCGAGGACGACGGCGCGCGGTCCGCGCGGGGGCTCGGACGGGTGCGGGCGCGCGAGGAGACGGATCGGCCGCATGCAGCACGGGATCGTACGGGCGACGCGCCCTCGCGGACAGATCATTCGCGTTCGCGGCGGCGTCGCAGGCGCGAGCGTCCGCCCCACGCAAAGCGCGGCCTGCTAGCCTGCGGGCCTGAGGCGCGCCTGCATGCGCACGCAAGGGAGCCCCAGATGGCCATTCTCGACACCGACAAGGCCTTCGGCGGGTCGATCCCGCGGCTCTACGACGCGCACCTCGTGCCCATGATCTTCCAGCCGTACGCCGCGGATCTCGCGAGGCGGCTCGCGTCCCGCGCGCTCGATCGCGTGCTCGAGCTCGCGGCGGGGACGGGCGTCGTGACCCGCGCGCTCTCGGCCTCGCTGCCCGATCGGGTCTCCATCGTCGCCACCGACCTGAACCAGCCGATGCTGGATCTCGCCGCCACGCTCGGCACCGCGCGCCCCGTCGAGTGGCGCCAGGCCGACGCGATGGCGCTGCCGTTCCCCGACGCGACGTTCGACGCCGTCGTCTGCCAGTTCGGGGTGATGTTCTTCCCCGAGAAGTCGAGGGCGTTCGCGGAGGCGCGGCGCGTGCTCCGGCCGGGTGGAGTGTTTCTCTTCAACGTGTGGGATCGCCTCGAGGAGAACGAGCTCACCCACTGCGTCCAGCAGGCGCTCGCGGCCCTCTTCCCGGACGATCCGTGCCACTTCATGGAGCGCACCCCGCACGGCTACCACGACCTGCCGACCCTCCGGCGCGACCTCGCGGGTGGTGGCTTCGACGCCCGCCCCGAGCTCGCGACGGTGGCCGAGCGCAGCCGGGCCGAGTCCGCGCGGCTCGCGGCGACGGCGCTCTGCCAGGGGACGCCGCTGCGGAACGAGATCGAGGCGCGCGCGCCCGGGCGCCTGGCCGACGTGACCGATCGCGTGACCGAGGCCCTCGCCCACAGATTCGGAAGCGGCCGGTTGGACGGCAAGATCCAGGCGCACGTCGTCAGCGTGGAGCGTTGACCGAGGGACGAGGCGCGGTCACGGAGGAGGCGCCGCGCACGTGTCGGGCTCGCCCCGAACCGGCGCGACGGTCCGCGGCGGCCGCACCGGCGTCGCGACGAAGCCGAGGCCGACGGAGATCGCGTCGCACGACGCGCCGACCAACCGTGGACACGAGGCTGGCGCCCGCGATGGCGGAATTCCTCAACGATTTCTGGGGTGACCGACGGGGATTGAACCCGCGACAGCTGGAGCCACAATCCAGCGCTCTACCAACTGAGCTACGGCCACGAAGCGGTGCAGACCATAGTCGCGGCGCCAGAAGGCGCAACCAAATTCGGTCGCGGGCCGCCTCGCCGCTCGCTCAGAAGGGGACGCCCTTCGCGAAGTCGGCGTCGACGGTGGCGGCCATCTTGGCGATCTCGGTCACGTTGTCGGTGAGCACGCCCACCTCGCGGTTCTTCAAGAGCGACGTGTACGTGAAGTTCTGCGAGCCCACGTAGGCGCGGGCGCGATCGACGATGATGGCCTTCGCGTGGATGTCGGGGGTGCCCACCTTCACGATGGGGATGCCGGCCGCCTTCAACGCCGCGAGCGCGGTGGTCTGCCCCGGCGATCCCTCTTGGTCGTTCAGGATGATGCGGACGGTGCGCCCCAGGTTCTTCGCGGCGATGAGGGTCTCGACGATCTGGGTGTCGGCGAGCGACTCGCCCTGGAGATCGATCTGCGAGGTGGCCGTGCGCATGAGGGCGACCATGCGCCGCTGCGCGTCCACCGGCGTGGCCGAGCCGGGCGAGACCACGAGCTTGCCCGGCAGGTCGACCGACTTGTTCGCGAAGTCCGCCTGGAGGATGGCGACGAGCTCGGCGACCTCCGCCGCCCCCGTGACCCGGACGAGGTACTCGCGGTTGTCGATCGGGCTCGACTGAGTGAGGTTCATGGTCATGATCCAGCCGACTGTGCCGTCGAGGACGAGGACCTTGGAGTGCGTGAACGAGAACACCGCCGGCGCGTAGACGACCTCGACCCCGGCGGCCTTCAGCTCGTTGAAGGCGCCGGTGTTCGCGTTGCCGCCCTGCGGGAAGTTCTGGTTCAGGATGACCCGGACCTGCCGCCCCTGCTGCTTGGCGGTCTTCAGCGCGGCGATGACGGCGCTGTTCGTGAGCTGGTACATCTCCATGTGGATGGAGGTCTTCGCGCCCTTGATCGCGTCGAGGATGGCCTGCCCGCGATCGCTCGGCATGATCTGCACGGTCAGCTCGGAGCTGTACGTGAGCGGCGTCTCGACGCCGCCCTCGGGGAGCGGGATGGGCGGGACGTCCGGAGCGTCGGCGTCGCCCTCCGGCGTGGTGGGCACGGTGGTCTGGGGGGGCTTCAGCGGGTCGGAGCTGCACGCTCCGGCGCCCAACCCGAGACCCAGCGCGAGCGACAAAAAGATAAGCGTACGCTTCACTGGGGAGAGGATGAACCGCCGCCCGAGGGAGAGCCAGTGAAAACGCGTGCGCCCGAGCGCCGAAGCTCGACCGTGAACGAGCTGCACGGCCCCGAGGGCTACTCGGTGGAGGGCCCGCTCGACGCGGGGCGCTTCTTCGTGATTTTTCGCGTCGCGCGGGGCGGCCACGCCTTCATCTGCAAGCGCCCGACCGCTCGGTTCGCCGCGGACGAGGCGGCCGCCGCGCTGCTCCGCACCGAGGCCCAGGCCCTCGCGAGGCTGCGCGGGGCGGCGGCGCCGACCGTAGTGACGGCGGGCGACGACGGCCGCGGCCCGTACCTCGTCACCACGGTCGCGCCCGGCGCGGAGGCCACAGTCGACGCCGCGCTGTTCGTCGGCCCCAAGCTGCAGGCGCAGATGGACGACGTCG
>DAORJJ010000695.1:0-3405 GCA_035439005.1 Polyangiaceae bacterium
AGGCCCGAGGCGCGACCCTCGGCTGGGCCGGCGGCACCGTGGGCGCCGTCGCCCGCGACGCGCGCGGGCACGTGGCCGCGGCGACGAGCACCGGCGGCAAGACGAACAAGAAGGTCGGCCGCGTGGGCGACACCCCCATCCTCGGCGCCGGCACCTACGCCGACGACGCCCTCGGCGCGGCCTCGGCGACCGGCGACGGCGAGGCCTTCATGCGCCTCTTGCTCTCGAAATCGGCGGTGGACGCGCTCGCGGCCGGCCACGCGGACGCCGCGCGCGAGGTCATCGCGCGCCTCGGCGAGCGGCTCGGGGCGCTCGGCGGGATCCTGCTCGTGTCGCCGCGCGGGGAGGCGAGCTTCGCGCGCAACACCGAGACCATGAGCTACGCGGTGGTGGGCCCCGCGTTCGAGGAGCACGGGACCTGACAAAAAGCGAAGAGGCGCGCAACTCCGGAGAGTTGCACGCCTTCTCTGCTGCGCCGGGCGCTCAGCTCTCTTGGGGAGCGGCCGCGGCCTTGAGGTCCATGGCGTCCTGGAGCCCGCAGCGCAGGCGCGTGGCGCGCTTGATGCGCTTCTTCTTCAGCGGCGTGGCGAGCCACTCGTGACGCTTCCTCATGTTCCAGATCGCGCGATTAGCCATAACTTCCTTCGAACTCCTCAGCAGGCGTGGCCCGAGACGGACCGCCAGACAGTCGTTGGCGGAAGGTATCTGCGTTTCCGTACAGCGTCAAGCGGCTTCCGGGAGGGCGGCTCAGTCGGGGATGGGCACGAGCTTCACGTCCAGCAGCACGGGCGCGTCCTCCGCGACGACGCGCCGGTCGAACGGGAGGTACCCGGGGGCGACCACGGTGACGTAGTGGACGCCCCGGGGGAGCGCGACGCCTCGCGCCGCGACGACCTCGAGCGAGCCGACGGGGATGTCGTCGACCGTCACCGACGCCCCGCGGGGCTCGCCGCGCAGACGCAGGCTCACCGTGGCCGTCTCACGCGCGGGCGCGCACGCGGCGACCGACAGCGACAGGGCCGCGAGCGCGGCGAGGGAGCGCGCGCCCAACATCACTCCCACTCGATGGTGGCGGGGGGCTTCGACGAGATGTCGTACACCACGCGGTTGATGCCCGGCACCTCGTTGATGATGCGAGAGGAGAGCACACGGAGGAGCGGGTAGGGCAGCTCGGCCCACTCGGCGGTCATGCCGTCGGTCGAGGTGACGGCGCGGATCGCGCAGGTCTCCTCGTAGCTCCGGAAGTCGCCCTGCACGCCGACCGAGCGGACGGGGAGCAGCACGCAGAACGACTGCCACAGCTCGCGCTCGAGGCCGGCCTTGCGCACCTCCTCGGTCACGATGTGGTCGGCGGCGCGCAGGGTGGCGAGGCGCTCGCGCGTGAGCTCGCCGAGGACGCGGATCGCGAGCCCCGGCCCCGGGAAGGGCTGGCGCTCGACCAGCGCGGCGGCCACGCCGAGCTCGCGGCCCGCTGCGCGCACCTCGTCCTTGAACAGCTCCCGCAGCGGCTCGACGAGCTTCAAGTGCATGCGCTCGGGCAGGCCGCCCACGTTGTGGTGGCTCTTGATGACGGCGCTCGGGCCCTTGCTCGAGACGCTCTCGATGACGTCGGGGTAGAGGGTGCCTTGCACGAGGAACGCCGCGCCCTCCACCTTGCGCGCCTCCGCCTCGAAGACCTCGATGAAGACGCGCCCGATGGTCTTGCGCTTCGTCTCGGGGTCGGTGACGCCGTGAAGCGCCGTGAGGAAGCGCTCGCTCGCGTCGACCGCGATCACGCGCAGGTGGGGCGCGAGCTCCGCGAACGTGCGCACCACGGTCTCGCGCTCGTCGTGGCGGAGGAGGCCGTTGTCGACGAAGATGCACGTGAGCCGCTCGCCGATCGCGCGCTCGCAGAGGATCGCCGCGATCGACGAGTCGACGCCGCCCGAGAGCCCGCAGATGGCGCGCGCGTCGCCGACCTGCTCGCTCACGGCGGCGATGGCCGCGTCGGTGAACGAGCGGGTCGTCCACGTGCGCTTGACGTCCGCGACGTCGAAGAGGAACGCGGAGAGCATGTCGGCCCCGCGCGGCGTGTGCGCGACCTCGGGGTGGAACTGCACGCCATAGAGGCGCCGCGCGGGGTCGCCGACGACGCAGTACGGCGTCCCCTCGGATGACCCAAGCTCCTGAAATCCCTTGGGAAGCTCGACAATGTGATCGCCGTGCGACATCCACACGCGCACCGCCTCGCCCGCCGCGAAGCGGGCGAGCGGGCCCGCGGGCTCGCGCACGGTGAGCGTCGCGCCGCCGTACTCGCGGCCGCCCGAGCGCTCGACGCGCCCGCCCAGCGCGTGGGCCATCCACTGGAGCCCGTAGCAGACGCCCAGCACGGGTACGCCGAGCTCGAACAGCGCGCTCGCCGCGGCGGGCGCCGCCGCCTCGTAGACGCTGCTCGGGCCGCCAGAGAGGATGATCGCCTCGGGCGCGTGCGCGCGAAGCGACTCGATCGACAGGGTGTAGGGCTCGATCACGCAGGGCGCGCCGAGCTCGCGGACCCTCCGCGCGATGAGCTGCGTGTACTGGGACCCGAAGTCGAGGACGAGGACGCCGCCGGAGTTCATGGTGACACCTCGCCCTCGGCTCGGGCTCGCGATCGTCCTTCGTTCGCCCCTTCGGGCCTCCCTTTTAGGTTCACGCGTTGGCCCTAGCACGTCACGAGGCTCGCGTGCGCGCGAGGCGCGCCCCGGGCGCCCGTCGCGCGTTCCGTGGCGCGAAAAATTCGCGTGCGCCTGGGCGTGCCCGCATAGAGTGACGCTCATGATCGTCCGAGTCGCCCGGGTGGGCGCCGTCTCCACTCCGCTGCCCGCGTACCAGACCGCGCAGGCCGCCGGGCTCGATCTCCACGCCGCGCTGGAGGCGCCCGTGGTCCTCGCGCCGGGCGAGCGCCGCGCGATCCCCACGGGGCTGGCGTTCGCGATCCCTGCTGGCTTCGAGGCGCAGGTGAGGCCGCGCTCGGGCCTCGCCCGCGACTGGGGCGTCACGGTGCTGAACGCGCCCGGCACGATCGACGCGGACTACCGCGGCGAGGTGTCCGTGGTGCTCGTGAACCACGGCCAGCTGGCGTTCGAGATCGTCCCCCTCGCGCGCATCGCGCAGCTCGTCGTCTGCCCCGTGGTCCGCGCCGAGCTCACGCTCGTCGACGCGCTCGACGACACGGCGCGCGGCGCGGGCGGCTACGGTTCCACTGGGCGTTGAACCCAGGTAGATTGAGGCCAGGGGCCCGCGGGCCAGGGGAAGAAGCCATGACCGAGCCATCACACGCCGCAGAAGAGAGCGAGGGGAGCGTGGCCGAGCCTGCGTCGCCCGGCGCGCCCGGCGCGGAGCCGCCGGCCTCCGGCGTCGAGCCGAGCGTCGCGAAGCCCTCGG
>DAORJJ010000696.1:0-3401 GCA_035439005.1 Polyangiaceae bacterium
CGGGTCCGGGAACTCGACCAGGTTGTCGCCCTGGTGGTCCGCGCGGCCCGCGCCGCGCGAGGCGTCGTCGCGTGCTCCCATGCGCCGAGTCTACAGGAGGGCGGGCCAAAAACGGCTTCTCGTGAGGGAAGAACCGTGTTCTGTGCGGCGCATGAAGCGCCCCCTCTCCACCCGGCTCACGCTCTCCGCGCTCGGCGCGTCCCTCGGCGCGCTGCTCGCCGGCGGCTGCGCGAGCTCGCTCGAGCCGACGCCCGCCGCGGCCCCCGCGCTCGGGGCGGGGAGCGTGGGCGCGAGCCTGAAGGCCGCCTCGCTCGGCGCGCTCGCCTCGCTCTCCGGCTCGAGCGAGCGCGCCGCCGCCTGCCCCGCGGGCATGGTGATGATCGAGGGCGACTACTGCCCAGAGGTCGAGCAGACCTGCGAGCGCTGGCTCGATCCGCCCGGCACCAAGTACGCCCAGTTCCGCTGCGCTCGCTACAAGCCCAGCGTCTGCAAGGCGCCGCGCCGGCGCATGCGGTACTGCATCGACCGCACCGAGCGCGTCGAGCCCACCTCCGCGCGACCGCAGAACTTCGTGTCGTTCGACTCGGCGAAGGCGCTCTGCGCGGCCGCCGGCGCCCGCGTGTGCCGCGAGAGCGAGTGGCAGTTCGCGTGCGAGGGCGAGGAGATGCGGCCGTACCCCTACGGGTGGGAGCGCGACGCCTCGGCGTGCAACGTCGACCACACGAAGCACCTCATGGAGCACGGCCACCTCGCCGACCGCCGCCGCGACGTGGGCGCCGACGCGCGCTGCGCGAGCCCGTTCGGCGTGCTCGACCTCGCCGGCAACGTCGAGGAGTGGGTGGCCGCGGACGGCCACAAGATGGGGTGGCGCCAGGTCCTGAAGGGGTCGTACTGGATCCCCAGCCGGCACGCGTGCAGGCAGTTCCAGGTGGGCCACGGGCCCGAGTACGGCGGCCGCGAGACCGGCACGCGCTGCTGCAAGGACGCCCCCTAAGCTTCGCGAGGGCTCGGGGCTGCGGCGAGGAAAAAAACTTCCACGGCGCGCGATGTCCGGCCGTCACGCGCGCGCGGCCTGATACCGTGGTGGCCATGTGGGTGCGTGGCGCAGCGATTCGTCCCGTGCCGGCCTTCGCGGTCGTGGGCCGCGCGGTCATCGACGGGGTCGAGCGGGCGCTCAGCCAGGAGGGCGAGGCGGCCGACCGCGAGCTTGCGCGGTGGTTCGAGCGGTTCGAGAAGACCCAACCCGAGATCGCCCGGCGCGCGAACGAGCTGCTCTCGCGTCCCCTCGACGAGACCGCGCTCGCGCTGGGGTACTTCCTCACCGTCGCCGTGTGGCTGGCCTTCGACCGCGCCTTCCACGGTCGGCTCGAGGAGGTCTCGGCGGAGGCCCTCGCCGCGGCGGAGGCGGCGCTGGCGCTCGAAGAGGAGCTGCGGGCGGCCCACACCGAGGAGCCGCTCGAGCTCGACGACGTGATGGCGATCGAGCAGCCCTCCCTGGTGGCCTTCCTGCACGAGCACGTCGACGCCGCGCTCGAGGGCCCCGCGGAGGACGGCGAGGTCGACGTGGACGACGTCGACCTCGTCTACAAGCTGGTGCTCCTCGAGACCCTCGCGCTGTCGCACGCGGTCGCGGCGCCCGCGGGCCCGCCGCGCGCGCGCGAGGAGCTCGAGGCCTAGTGCTGCGTTGCCATCGAAGCGATGGGTGCTCCGCACGCTGGGCTTCGCCCAAAGACGCAGCACTATTCCTGTCTTGTTGGGCTCCGCCCAAACCCGCGCGCTCGATTCAAGAGAATCGAGGTACGAGCGTCGCGCCATGAGGGCGGTCCGCTACCACGCGTACGGGGGCATCGAGCGGCTCGCGCTCGAGGACGCCCCACGCCCAGAGGCCGGCCGCCGGCAGGCCCGCGTCCGCGTGGTGCGCGCGGCCCTCAACCCGAAGGACGCGCTCTTTCGCAAGGGGCGGTTCCGCGCGCTCTCGGGCGCCGCGTTCCCCAAGACGCCCGGGCTCGACTTCGCCGGCCTCGTGCTCGAGGACCCCACGGGGAGGCACCCGGCCGGCGCGCGCGTCTTCGGCGTGCTCGACGAGTGGCGCTGCACGCGGGGCACCCTCGCGGACGAGGTGGTCGTGAGCCCGCATGAGCTCGCGCGCCTGCCGAGCCGCGTGTCGTTCGACGAGGGCGCCGCGGTGGCGCTCGTCGGCCTCACCGCGCTGCAAGCGCTGCGCGACGTGGCGCGCCTCGAGCCGGGGCAGCGGCTGCTCGTGAACGGCGCGTCGGGTGGGCTCGGCACGATGGCGATCCAGGTGGGGCGGCGGCTCGGCGCCCACGTCACGACGATCTCCTCGGCCAAGAATCGTGCATTCTGCACAGACCTCGGCGCCGACGAGGCGCTCGCCTACGATCTCCCGGCGCAGCGACCCACGTCGAGCGCGCCCTTCGACGTCGTGTTCGACGCCTTCGGGAGCCTGCCGCTCGCCGAGGCGCGCGAGCAGCTCGGGGCGCGGGGGGTGTGGGTCGGCGCGATCCCCACGCCGCGCCTGCTGCTGCGCGATCTGGCCACGCGCGGCGCCGCGATCGAGGAGCGCCTCGTGGTGGTGCGCCCGCGCGCGAGCGACCTCGACACGCTCGCGTCGTGGCTGGTGGACGGCTCGCTCCGCGCGGTGATCGACCGCACCTACCCGCTGACCGAGGTCGCGGACGCCTTCGCGCACCTCGAGTCGAAGCGCGCCCGGGGCAAGCTCGTCATCGCGGTCTCCGAGGGCGGCGCGTGAGCTCGACGTGGCCGCGGCAGAGCCACCTCCTCGGCCCGGCCTTCGTGTGCGCGCTCGCCGCATGCGGAGCCCCCGAGGCGCCGACGCCGGCCGCTCCGCCCTCCGCCCCCGCGGCGCCCCTCGCGCTCGCCCCAGACGCCCCCGCGGCGCGGGACGCGGCGCGCGCGCTCGACGACGCGGGCGACGCGACCGACGCGAGCGACGCGGGCGACGCGAACAGTGTGGGCTCCGACGCCCCCGGCGCCCCCGCGAGCGCCGGCGGAGCCGCGACCTCCACGCCCCCGCCGCCGGTCAGCCCGCTCCACGCGCGCACCGCCCAGCCCGACGACGGCGTGTGGAGCCCCCTCCGCCCCGAGCCGCAGGGCGAGGCCGTCCTCTACGAGACCACCCTCCACCCGAGCGCGACGAACCCGTACGTCACGGTGAGGCTGGTCGCCGCCGACCTCACGCACGTCGCGCTGCGGCTCGTGGCGGGCACCCGCGAGCCGGTCGCGCCCGACGTGCCCGCCGACCGCATCGACCGCACCCGCTTCAACGAGGCGCCTCCGACCGCCGATCGGCTGGATGAGGCCCGCTACGAGGCCTTCGGCACCGCCGGCAACGCCAGGCCGATCCACCCCCTTGGCCTGGA
>DAORJJ010000697.1:0-3399 GCA_035439005.1 Polyangiaceae bacterium
CAGGCTCGGGCTCGCCGTAGACCTTCGCTCGCCCCTCCGGGGCTCACTCTCAGGTTCACGCGGGCGCCCCTTGGCCGAGGCGGCTCGCCGAGACGAGGCCGTCGGGCCCCGCGAGCTCGCGCGCCGACGAGAGCCCCAGCGTGCTCCACAGCCCCTTGTCGAGCAGGTGCGAGGGGCGCACGTTCTGGAGGGCCGCGAGCATGATCTGCTTGGTCCCCGGGGTCTTCGCCTCGAGATCGTTCAGCATCGCGCCGACGATCTTGCGCTGGAGCTGGTCCTGCGAGCCGCAGAGATCGCACGGCAGCACGGGGAACTGACGCAGGGCCGTGTACTCGGCGATGTCCTCCTCCGCGCAGTAGACGAGCGGCCGAATCACGACCTGCCCCTCCTGCGAGACGAGCACGGGCGGCATCGCGGCGAGCTGGCCCGCGAAGAGCAGGTTCAAGAGGAGCGTCTGGAGGATGTCGTCGCGGTGATGACCGAGCGCGATCTTCGTGCACCCGAGCTCGCGCGCCACTCGGTAGAGGATGCCGCGGCGGAGGCGCGAGCAGAGCGAGCAGAACGTCTTCCCGGCGGGGATCTTCTCGGTGACGATGGAGTAGGTGTCCTCCTTCACCATCGTGAAGTCGTGGCCCTCGCGGGCCATGTAGTCGACGAGGGTCTGCGCCGGGTAGCCCGGGTGCCCCTGGTCCACGTTCACGACCTTGAGCTCGAAGCGGATGGGCGCGCGGCGCTGCAGCTCGCGGAACCGGTCGAGCATCGTGTAGCTGTCCTTCCCGCCGCTCACGCACACCATGACCCGATCGCCCTCGGCGAGCATTCCGAAGTCGGTCACGGCGCGCGCGAAGGCGCGGGAGAGGCGGCGTTCGAGAGCGACGGCGTCCATGGTGCCCCTTCAACTAGCACGAGGCACCGGGAGGCGCGCGCGGCGCGAGCCCGGTGCCCTCGCGCCGAAGACGCCCTTCAGCCCGCCGCGAGGACGAGCTCGACGAACGTGAGCACGCCGTGCCCGGTGCCGCCCTTGGGGTTCCAGGCGAACGAGCGGTCGGCCATGGCCGGCCCCGCGATGTCGCAGTGGACCCAGTTCTTCGCGTTTCCGATGAACTCGCGGAGGAACAGCGCGGCGGAGATGGAGCCGCCCCAGCGATCGCCGGTGTGCTTCAAGTCCGCGACTTCGCTCTTCAATTGGTCGCGGAGCTCCTCGAGGAGCGGCATGCGCCACATGTTCTCGCCCGAGACCTTCACCGCCGCCTGGAACGCGGTGGCCGCCTCCTCGGTGGCGGCGTACCAGCCGGAGCACGTGTTGCCCAGGGCCACGACGCACGCCCCGGTCAGGGTCGCGTTGTCGACGAACAGGTCCGGCTCCAGCTCGCGCGCGTAGGCCATCGCGTCGGCCAGGATGAGGCGGCCCTCCGCGTCGGTGTTGACGATCTCGACCGACTTGCCGTCGAGGGAGGCGAAGATGTCGCCCGGGCGGTACGCCCCGCCGTCGGGCATGTTCTCGGCGGCCGCGATGATACCGTGCACCTCCACGTCGGGCTTGAGCGCCGCGATGATGTGCATGAGCCCGACGACGTTGGCCGCGCCGGACATGTCGTGCTTCATCTCGCCCATGCCCGCGCCGGGCTTGATGCTGAGCCCGCCCGAGTCGAAGGTGACGCCCTTGCCGACGAACACGATGCGCTTCTTCGGCTTGGCCGGCGTCCAGCTCATGTGGACGAGGCACGGCTTGCGCTCGCTGCCCTGGCCCACGGCCTGGAGCAGCCTCATGCCGCGGCGCACGATCTCCTTGTAGTCGAACACCTTGATCGCGAGGCCGCTGCCCTTCGCCATCTTCTCGGCGAACTCGGCGAGGGAGTCGGGGTAGATCACGTTCGGCGGCTCGTTCGACAGGTCGCGGGCGATGTTCACGCCCTCCGCGACGTGCTGCCCGAGCGCGACCGAGTCCTTCATGGACGCGGTGACCTTGCCCTCGACCGCGAGGGTGACGTGGCCGAGCTCCGCCTTCGGCTTGCGGTCGCCCGTGAGGTACTTCGAGAAGCGGTAGGCCCCGAGCTCGATGCCCTCGACGACGAAGCGGGCGCGCGCCTCGAGGCCGTCGGGCAGGGCCACGACGAGGCGCTTGGCCTTGTCCGCGTTGACCGCCCGCCCCACCTTCGCGCCCAGGGTGCGAAGGTCGCCGTCCGTCATCTTCTCCGGGTCCCCCAGCCCGTAGACGATGACACGATCGGCCTTCAGCTTCCCGAGCGTGGGCACGGAGAGGACCTGGTCGCGCTTCCCCTTGAACTCGTCCTTCTTGATGAGCTTCCCGAGCGCACCGCCGAGCGCCTTGTCGACGGCGTCGAGGGTGCTCTTGCCCTTCCGCTTCGTGCCCTCGAGCGACCACACGAAGAGCGCGAGGACGTCAGCGGATTCCTTGATGGGATCGGTCGCGCGGAGAGTGAACTTGACGGTCATTCGAGGTCCTCGGGCTGGGCTGCGCCTTGCGCGCAGACGGGGGCAGTCGCCTATAGCCGATTTCGGACCTCTTTTGTGGAGGATCGCCACAGCGGCGCGCACCGCGCCGCGTCACGACCGGCGCGTCAACCGACCAGGGCCGGGCGAGCGCCGCGTGTCATGCCCAGGTGGGGCACCGCGTCTGGCACGGTCGCGAACGAGCTGCGGCCCGGCACGCCGTCGACGCGCAGCGCGAGCGATGTCGGCGCGCCCCCGAACGCCCACGCGACGCGGCACGGGAGAGAGAGCTCGACGCCGCTCACCGCGTCGGTCGCGCGCACGACGAGGCTCGCGCCAGCCTCCACCGCGACGGGCGAGACGACGAAGAGCGCGGCGGCGGTGACCGCGCGGAGCTCGGCCGAGACGATGCGGCCCGCGCCGATGAGATCGACGGTGACGATCGGGTTTGGGCGAGCCAAGGGCCCCGCGGAGGGGAGCTTGAGCTCGGGCGTGACGAGCTGGAGCAGCGAGAGCAGCTCGATCTGCTCCGCGGCCGAGAGGGGCTCCCCCGCCAAGTCGTGGCGAGCCTTCAGGCCCCAGAATCGAACGAGGAAATCGAGCTTCTCCATCATGACGCACCTTCTCTCGAGGTAGGCGAGCTGTGCGGGAGCTGCAGCGCCCGTGCCAGCTCGGCGCGAACCCTCCCGTAGACGTCCGAAGACGCGATTCGACCTGACGGGGCGCGCGAACGTGCGTCCTCCGGCCGACCCGCCTCGGGCGCCGCGGGCGCCCCCCGGGGCGTAGAAACATTTCCCCGGCGCGACTCGGGCGCCATGGCGAGCCCACTCCCGGCTTGCGCGCGCCTCCCGCGGCGGCGAAAGTACGCGCGCATGCGTACTCTGTCTCCACGCGCGTGGGCGCGCGCCGGTCTGCTCCTGCTCGCCGCGGTCGCCGCGCTTGCGG
>DAORJJ010000698.1:0-3396 GCA_035439005.1 Polyangiaceae bacterium
CACGGTCGCGCCCGGCGTGCCGCTCGCGTCGCTCGCCTCGCTCGACCGCGACGCGCCCGAGGCCCCGGACGCGGCGCCCGCGGCGCCCGGCGTGGACGAGGCCGCCCTCGCGAGCGTGCTCCGCGCCGTCGCGGCCGTGCACGCCGCCGGGGTCGTCCACGGGGACCTGAGCCCGTCCAACGTCCTCGTGCGCGGCCTCGAGGTGACCCTGGTCGACTTCGCGCTCGCGCGCTTTCCGGCCGCGCCCGAGGCCACACCGGCCACCGGGAGCTTCCGCGGGACGCTGCTCTACGCGGCGCCCGAGGTCGCGCGCGGCGAGGCCGCCGCCTACGCGAGCGACGTGTTCAGCGCGGCGGCGGCGCTGCTCCACGTGGTCACCCGGAGGCCCCCGCGACGCGCCCGCGATCTGGCGGCGGGGCTGCTCGAGGCCGCCGAGGAGCCCGTCTCCCCCGCCCTCGTCGCCGCCCTCGCGCGGGCAGCGCCGGCGCTGGGGCCTTGCCTGGCGCGCGCCCTCGCCGCGGAGCCCGGCGCCCGACCGTCGGCCGCCGCCCTCGCGGACGAGGCGACTCTTCTCCTGGGCGCGCGCCTTCGTGGTAGTCGAGCGCCATGAGCTCGGAAGACACGAAGTTCGACACCTTGTGTATCCACGCGGGCCAGGCGCCCGACCCGATCCACGGCGCGGTGATGACCCCCATCGTGCTCGCGAGCACGTTCGCCCAAGACGGCCCGGGCGGCTACAAGGACTACGACTACTCGCGTGCGGGCAACCCCACGCGCACCGCGCTCGAGGGGTGCCTCGCGGCGCTCGAGGGGGCCAAGCACGGCCTCGCGTTCGGCTCGGGCTGCGGCGCCACCACGACCATCCTGCTCACCCTGAAGAGCGGCGACCACGTGCTCGTGGGCGACGACGTGTACGGCGGCACGTTCCGCATCTTCGACAAGGTCTTGAAGCAGTTCGGCGTCGAGGCCACCTTCCTCGACATGACCGACCCGGCCCGCGTGCGAGAGGCGGTGCGGCCCAACACGAAGATGATCTGGCTCGAGACCCCCTCGAACCCGATGCTCAAGATCTTCGACATCGCCGCCATCGCCGAGATCGCGCGCGCCTCGTCGCTCGCGCTCGCCGTCGACAACACCTTCGCGACGCCCGCCCTCCAGAGCCCGCTCGCGCTCGGCGCCACGCTGGTCGTGCACTCGACCACGAAGTACCTGAACGGCCACTCGGACGTGGTGGGCGGCGCCGTCATGACGAGCGACGACGCGATGGCCGAGCGCCTGCGCTTCCTCCAGAAGTCGGTGGGGGCCGTCCCGAGCCCGTTCGACTGCTACCTCGTGCTCCGCGGCCTGAAGACGCTCGGCGTCCGCATGCGGCAGCACGTGCGGGCGGCCGAGACCCTCGCCCGCTTCCTGGAGGGTCACCCGCAGGTGAGCCGCGTGCACTACCCCGGCCTGCCCTCCCACCCCGGGCACAAGATCGCGACCCGGCAAATGAGAGGGTTCGGCGGCATGATGAGCCTGGACCTCCGAGGCGGCCTCCCCGCGGCGACGGCGTTCCTCAAGGCGCTCGAGATCTTCGTCTGCGCCGAGAGCCTCGGCGGCGTCGAGTCGCTCGCCGAGCACCCGGCCATCATGACGCACGCGAGCGTCCCGAAAGACGCGCGCGACGCGCTCGGCATCGGCGACGGGCTGATCCGCCTCTCGTGCGGCCTCGAGGACATCGGCGATCTGCAGGCCGACCTCGAGCGTGGCTTCCACGCCGCCGCGGCTCTTTGAGCGCCGCCAGCAGGCACCGCGACGTTGGTGCCCCGCCCAGAATGGAGCTAAACTCTCCCACGGAGTTCTAATCCGGCCCCCGGCAACCGCCGTCCTTCCGGTGGCTCGCCCGCTCCCCGTACGTCACCGCCGCGTCCCCGCTTTCCACCGCTTTGCTTCGCTCGCTTGCTTCGGCAAAGGTCTCAGGAGAACCATCCATGCGCCCAGCTGCTCGTTCCCTCATTCGGTCCTGCCTCGCGCTCACCGTCCCGCTCGGGCTGCTGGTGGCGTGCTCCGACCCGGTGCCCGCCATTCCGCGCGTCATCATCGACGCGCAGATCCGCCCTGGCACCAACGGCCAGCAGGTGTGCGGCATCTCGTCCCGCGAGTGGATCACCATCGGCAATTTCGGCGGGGTCGGCACGTCGCCGCGGCCCGTCGAGACCGATCAGAACGAGGGCGGCGGCACGGTCACGGTCGCGTGCAGCGTCCTCGCCGAGGGCGAGGGCTTCCGCGTGAGCGCGTCGGCCACGGTCTCGGGCGCGGAGGCGGGCACCGTCACGGTCACCGGCCTCTTCTCCTCGGCCCGCGTGCCGCAGCAGAACATCACCGTCGTGTTCAGCCGCCGCGACTTCGGCCGCTTCGAGCAGAAAGACTGCGTGGCCACCTACGACGTCAACGAGAACGCGGGCGTCGCGTCGGGCCGCGTCTGGGCGAAGGTCATCTGTCCGAAGGCCGTGAGCACCGACAACGGCGAGAAGAAGTGCGAGACCGAGGCCCAGTTCCGCTTCGAGAACTGCGAGCAGGCGGTCGCCGCGAAGTAGCGCTCGCGCGCCGTCCCGCAGCCTCGCGCAGCCGCCGCCCGCTCCCCCGGGCCGCGGCTGCTTCGTCGCCGGCTACTTGCGCTTGCCCGAGGCCATGTCCTCGAGCACGGCGCGCACCTCGGTCGCGACCTCGAACTCCGGGCCCGCGTTGAGGAAGGCCTCGAGGTGCCGACGCGCGGCGGCGTCGTCGCCTCGCGCGAGGTGCGCCATGCCGAGGGCGTAGAGCGCGTCCGCGTCGCCAGGCGCCTGGTCGAGCGCCCGGTTGCCCTCCGCGATCGCCTCTTTCACCTCGCCGAGCTGGCGCAGCACGTGGCAGAGCGCGATGCGGGCGCCGAGGTGCTCGGGCGCTACGAGCGCGCACGCGCGGTAGGCGTCACGCGAGGGCCCGAGCTCGCCGCACTCGTACAGCGCCTGTCCCATGAAAAAATAGGCGTAGGGGTTCTTGGCGTCGGCCTTCACCACGTCGCGGAGCAGGCTCAGCGCCTCGCGGAAGCGTTCCTCGTGGAGCAGCTCGGCGGCCTCTTCCACGGCCTCCCAGCGGGCGTGGTCGGCGGGTACGGGTCTCTCTTGGGGCATCGGCCGCCATACCACGAGGCGGCGCCGGCGTGGAAGCGTGCAAGGGGCGGGTGGCTCAGCGGAGGCCGAGCTTCGCCTTGATGCGCGCGACGTTCGCCTTCGAGCGCTCGTCGGCCGGTGCGAGCGCGAGCGACGCCTCGAAGAGCTTGAGCGCCTGGTGGAGATCGCGGCGCAGGTACGCCTCGGTCGCCCGCTCGCGGAGGATGGTCGCGCTCTGCGAAGGCAAGGAGCCGCTCGACGCGGG
>DAORJJ010000699.1:0-3391 GCA_035439005.1 Polyangiaceae bacterium
CCCCGCCCGGAGGGCACAAACCCTCAGCGCCCCCGCCCCACCACAATCCCCGGTCCACCGACCAACAGCACCTCGCCGGAGGCGCGCGCCACGACATCGAAGAAGCCCGCGGGCCCCACACCCGCCGGGAGGGCGACGGCCGCAAACCCCTGGTCGCTCCACGCCCCGGCCGCGTCACGCCGGAGGCGACTCACGTACACGCGACCGTCGGCCACGAGCCACACGGGCCGCCCGCGCACCTTCGTGATCTCGCGCGCGCCGGGCACGTCGATCGTGCGCCACGCCGCGCCGTCGAACACCGCGAGGTAGCCGTGTTCGTCGGCGGTGCCGGCCGCGTACACCTCACGCTCCGACGCCGCGTACATCGACAAGATTGTCAGCTCCTTGGTCCCGGGGGGCACGGGGAGCGGCTGCTCGTCCGTGGGTCTCCTGGCCCCCGCCGCGCCCGGAGCCCACCGCGCGGCGATCGCCTGGAGCGCGCCGTCTTTGGCGCAGCGGAGCCCCGCGGCGAAGGCGTGCCCGCTCGCGGTCGAGGTCAAGGCGAAGAGGGTGTCGCAGCGCCGCGTCGCGAGGTGCGGGGTCTTGCGGAGACGGGCGAGGTCGAACGGGGCGCCGCCGCGCGGGAACACCTCGGGCTTGCCCGCGCCGTTGTTCGAGGCGAGGAGCGCGCCGTCCTTCCACGGGCCCACGTCCGTGTACGTGGCGCAGAGCCCGGGGTGGTCGCCGAGGCCCGCCGCCGTGCCCGGGCCCGTGACGCGCTGCCACCGCGCGCGCTCCCAGCGGTACACCGCGTGCGTCGCGCAGTCGCCGCCGTGCACGTTGGCGACGAGGAAGGCCCGCGACGGCCAGGTCCCGTAGAGGCCCACGATGTTCATCTCTTCGCGGCCCTCGGGGCGCACCGGCAGGCCCGCGAGCAGCTCCTTGCGCGGGGCGAGCGCGCCGCCCACCATCTCCCAGAGCTGCTGCCCGCGGTACGCGAGGAGTTTGTCGCCGAGATCGGCCACGCCCGCCTGGTCTTCGCCTTGGGTGGGCTCGGGCTCGTGGACCGCGTCGGTCGGGGCGAGCACGCGGAAGGTGTAGTCGGCGGCGAGGGAGCCCGGCGGCGGCGCGCTCGCGTCGGCGGCGCTCGCGGCCGGCGGCGGCGCGGAGGACGCGGGCGCGGAGGGCGCAGAGGACGCGACGGGCGCGGGCGCAGAGGACGCGACGGGCGCGACGGGCGCGGGCGCGGGCGGCGGTCGCTCGCAGCCGGAGGCCAGCGCCGCGGCCACCACGAGCGCCGCGCGCAGGGGGACGCGCGTCACTCGCCGGCGGCGAGGAACTCGCCGTACAGCTTCGCGGCCCAGTCGAGCGCGGTCGCGCTCTTCGCGGCCGTGCGCACGAGCGGCCAGGTGGCCTCGGCGAGCGCGTCGAGATCGGGGACGTACGTCACCTCGTAGTGCGCGAGCACCGCGGAGATCGGCTGGGTCGCGTGCTTCGTGTAGAATACACGAATCGCGTCGCGGACCTCGCGCGAGAGGTCGTCCACGGTGGCCGCGTGGGCGGCGATGAGCACGCCCGCCTCGCGGCCGAGGGAGACGGCCTCGGAGTCGACGGCGCTCGCCAGCTCGCCGACGGGCTGGTCGTAGAGCCAACTGGCCACCGCGCGCCGCAGCTCGACGAACTTGGGGGAGTCGCCCTTGTCGATCATGAGGTTCGCGGTGCGGTCGAGGGCCTTGCGCGCGAAGGCGCCGAGGAACTTGCGGATCTCGGGATCGAGCCGCTTGTCGAACTCGCCGCGCACCGAGTCGAGCGATTTGAGCACCGCGCCCGAGCCGATGGGCATGACCTTCTTGATGAGCCCGGGGATGCCCCACTCGGCGAAGAAGGGGTTCACGTTCTGGTTGAACTCCTTCAGCGCGTCGAACAGCACCTCGCGCATGAGGTCTTCCATCGCCTCTTGGGCCAGCACCTCGCGCACGAGCTTCGGGTTCACGAGGTTCGGGCGGCCGAGCAGGGCGTCGATCTTCGCGCGGCCGGCCGGCGGCACGTAGCTGCCGAGCGTGGCCCCGTGCCGGAGCACGCGCGGGTGGACCTCGGCGTGCGCGGCCGCGGAGATCTTGGCCACGGCGCGCTCATAGAGCTCGGGCCGCCGCCCCGCCTCCACGAGGCGGAGGAGCGCGTCCTCCGGCAGCACGTCGCCGAGCGCGCGCGCCAGCAGCTCCTCGTGGCCGCGCCCCAGGTTCGCGCGCCACTCCGCGGCGGCCTCCGGGGCGTCGAGGCGCGCCTCGAGGAATGCGCGGAACCGCTCTTGTTTCTTCGCTCGCTCGTCGACTTCGGTCATGGCTCTCGGCGGTTCTCTGGCCCGGATGATTTCACGAGCGCTGGGGTGAGGTGCGTGAGAGGGCCGTGTTCGGGCGCTCGTTCACGGCGAAGGTGGGGCGCCGCCCGAGTGTATGCCGCGGATGCGTCGCGTTTCCACCTCCGAAGGGCGGTCGCTGCGCGGGCGGACGCGGCGGTCGAGGGCCTCGCCCCTCGCTTCCTGCTCCGTCGCGGACGCGTTCCGCCAGCGAAGGTGTGGTACCTTGGCGCGGTGCGTCTGCTCACGATTGGCCTCGCGCTCCTCGCCTTCCCGCTCCTGCACTGCCCCGGCCCCACGTGCCCTGGCTCGAGGGTCCAGTCCGCGGACGGCACCTGCGTGCGCGAGGACATCGCCGACTTCATCGCCTGCGTGAACAACTCCGGCTCGAAGCAGCTCTCCCGAGAAGACGCGAAGCGCATCTCGGCCAGCGCGGCGCAGGTGGGGGGCTCGGCGGAGTGGAGCGACTCCATGCGCCAGCAGTACAGCGGGCCCGCGGAGCAGCACCAGGCCGCCGTCATCGAGCAGTGCGTGCGCATGACCTCGCGCACCCCTGGCGCGAGCCCACGCCCGGAGGACGACTACGAGGCCCGCGCGAAGGCCTGCCGCGAGCGCCGCGCGACGAGCGAGTGCGCGGTCGACAGCGACTGCTGCCTCGGCGAGCGATGCATCGATCCGTGCGCCTCGTCGGCAGCGAGCCCGGCGAGCAAGACCCTCCTAGCCCAAGCCTGCCCCAAGCCCCGCTGCGGCCCAAAGTAGCCTCTCTCTCTCCCTTCTCCCTCTCTCCTCTCCCCTTCTCCCTCTCTCCTCTCCTCTCCCCTTCTCCCTCTCCCCTCTCCCTCCTCTCCCTCTCGCGCGGGCACCGGAGCGTGGGTGGGGCTCTCGGCCGCGGGTGGGAGGATCCGGCTGTCCGAGGCCGTCGTTCCCGCGCGGTCCCCCTCAGCCACCGCCCACAGACCGCCCTCCGGCCACAGTCACCGCGCTTCACTCTGCCGAGTTCCGGAGCAACTGTCTTTCTGCTTGGGGTGAACGATTTTTTCGGGCGGCGAATTTGGG
>DAORJJ010000700.1:0-3382 GCA_035439005.1 Polyangiaceae bacterium
AAAAATCCGCCCCGCGCCGCGCCCTACAGGGGGGAGAGTGAGGGGGGAACGCCCTCACAAAATCCGAACCGCGCCGCCTTCCCGAGGGGAGCGCGAGGGCGGAGCCCTCACAAGAGCGAGGGCTCCGCGGCGGCCACCGCCGCCTGCACCGCGTGCTCGCACCGGTCGACCCGCGCGCCCACCGTGATCTCTCCGTAGCGCACGTTGTCCATCGCCCGCTCCGCGTAGTCCCCCCGCGACACCACGGCGACGAGCGCGCGCGTCTCGAGGTCCACCACCGCGCCGCCGGAGTCGCCGTGCAGCGTGGCCGCGTACACCGTGAGCGTGTCGGGGCTCGTGGACTTCACCGCGCCGCGCTCGGCGTGGCGCCGCTTGGCCTCCGCCGTGATGCCGCCCACGGTCTTGGGCCACGTGTCCGACCCGAAGCCGAGCACCGCGTAGCGCCCGCCGTCGCTCGGGCTGCCGACCCGGAGGAGCGGCACGTCGGCCGGGACGGGCCGCTCGAGCACGAGCGCCGCGAGATCGCGCTCTTCGGTCGGCGACGCCTCGCACACGTGGACCCCGGTGACCGCGACGCGGCCCCACGGCAGGTAGTCGCCCCCGAGCTCCACGTGGAGCGCGCCGGGCACCTTCGGGCGCGCCGTGCCCTCGCCGCTCGCCGTGGTCTCGGTGATGCAGTGCCGCGCGGTCAGCACCACGCGCGGCGCGACGAGCACGCCGGAGCAGGTGCCCCGGCCCATCCACACGCGCACCACCGCGTCCCCCGGCCGCGCGTTGCCGGCGCTCACGCCGCCGAGCGAGGTCTCCTCGAGGACGCGCGCGTTCGCGCGTGAGAACGGCGAGAACGAGAACGGGTACCCGCACGCTGGTAGACCGAGCAGCGCGAGCAGGACCGCCACCGACGCGAGCGAGCGAAGCGGGCTCACCACCAGGATGTAGCAGGTCGCGTGGCGCGCGCGAGCCACGGTGTGGGGGAAGGTCGTACCGCTCGGCGACTAGCCCTGAGGCCTCGCGAACACCACGAGCTCGTCGCGGTGCACGAGCACGTCGAGGTCGTCGTCGGGCTTCGCGGCGGGCTTCGCGGCGCCGGCCTTCGGTGCGGCGGGTGCGCTCGACTTCGTGCCCGCGAGGCGCGTCGCCGCCTCCACGGCGAGCCGCGAGAGGCCCCGGCCGAGCTCCACGCCCTCGTGCGACAAGAGGCGCACGGCGTCGCCCGCCCGGAAGTCGCCGCGCACCCCGAGCACGCCCACGCTGAGCACGCTCTTGCCCTTCTCGGTGACCGCGCGCGCCGCGCCAGGATCGAGCACGAGCGCGCCGCGCGGCCGCAGCGTGAACGCGATCCACGCGCGCTTCGCGGAGAGGCGCTTCTCCGGCGCGACGAACCAGGTGCCCACGTCGTCGCCGGCGAGCACGCGATCGAGCACGTCGGGCGCGCGCGCGTCGGCGATCACGACCTGCGCGCCGGTGAGCGTCGCGAGGCGCGCGGCCTCGAGCTTGCTGGCCATTCCGCCCGTGCCCTCCGCGCTCTTGCCGCTGCGCACGAGGCGCACGGCCTCGGTCGCGATGTCGCGCACCACGGGCACGCGCTCGCCATCGGCGTCGAGCAGCCCGGGGATGTCGGACAAGAGCACGAGCAGCTCGGCGTCGACGAGCGGCGCGACGAGCGCCGAGAGCTGGTCGTTGTCGCCGAACTTGATCTCCTCGACCGAGACCGAGTCGTTCTCGTTCAGCACCGGCACGGCGCGCGCCTCGAGCAGCGCCGAGAGCGCGGCGCGCGCGTTGTTGACCCGCGCGCGATCGGCGAGATCGGCGTGGGTGAGCAGCACCTGGGCGACCGCGAGCCCGCGCGCGCCGAACGCCTCCTCGTAGGCGCGCATGAGCAGGCTCTGCCCCGCGGCGGCCGCCGCTTGCAGCTTGGCCATCTCCTTCGGGCGGGTCGTGTAGCCGAGCTTCTTCGCGCCGAGGGCGATGGCCCCGCTCGAGACGAGCACGACCGAGCGCCCGCCTTCGTGAGCGCGGGCGATCGAGTCGGCGAGGCGACCGAACACCTCGCGATCGCTCGCGAGCGTGCGCGAGCCGACCTTCACCACGACGCGCCGGGCCTTCTTGACGAGGTGCCTCATGGCGCGCTTGTTAGCACAGCGACGCATGGAGGCGGCCCGCGCGCCGCGCCGCCGTGGTCTCCGCGCGGGCCTTACGCGAGCGTCGTGAGCAGCTCGTCGAAGGCCGTCTCGACGCGGCGCACGAGCCACGCCGGCAGGTTGGCCGCGGAGATGAGCACGCTGTCGATGAGCTGCGTGGTGCCGTCGCGGAGGTCCTCGGGCGCGCGGGGGATCTGGAATTTCTCGCCCTCGCCCTCGGTGGTGAACACATAGAGCAGGGCCTGGTCGATCGCGCGTCGGACGCGGCGGGCCTCCTCCGCGTCGACCCGGACGGCGCGCCCCTTGCGTGCGGTCTCGAGGTAGCGCTGCAAGAGGTGCCCGAGCAGGAAGGTGGTCAGGCCGAGGCGCACGGGCGCGAGGAAGGCGAGCGGCCCGAAGCGCCCGAGCACCTTCGTCGTGGCGAACACCACGGCCTCGGCGACGACGCCGCGCGGGCCCTCGACGCCGCCCGTGCTCGCGAGGATGCGCCGGGCCTCGGGGGTGAGCGAGAGCCCATGGCGGCTCACGATCTCGTGCGCGAGCGCGCCGCGAATGCGCCGCGCCACGGCGTGCGGGACCCACGGCAGGGGCACGACGCCGCTCAGCGTGCCGAGCGCCGTGTACACCCCTATGCGGCTCGGGCCGAGGCTCCGCGCGGCCAGGGTGCCTGCTCCCTCGCGGTGCTCGAGCGCTTCGTCGTCGTTCGCCATGCCGTTCGTCTCTCCTCGTCTCGCGTGGTCCTGCGGGGTCGCGTGTCGCGGCGCGGGCCCGCAGGTCGAGTCTACGCCAACGCCCCGGCGACGGGGGAGAGCTCCACGATCACCGCGCGGTGCTCGAGCGCCAGCGCGAACAGATCGCGCGTGCCCTGCGCCGCCGTGAGCTCGACGAAGAGCCGCGGCGGGGCGCCGGTGGTTGCGAACCCGCGCGCCGCGAGCGCGGCCGCGAACGCCTCGGCCTCGCCGTGCACCACCAGCGAGAAGCGCCTCTCGCGGGCGGCCACGTCGCCGGGCGGACCCTGCGCCAGCACCTCGTCGACGCCGAGGACGAGCGCCTCGTCGGCCGCGAGCGCGAGCGGGCTCTCGAGAGGCAGGCGAGGGGCGAACAGCGCCCAGCGCAGGTTGTCAATGGCCTTGACCAACGTGCGCGCGAACGCGCGCGCCTCGTCGTCGCCGAGGCCCGCGGTGGGATCGGCGAGGAGCAGCGCGGGGGCGCCGGTCGCGAGCGCGGCCGCGACGGTGGTG
>DAORJJ010000701.1:0-3380 GCA_035439005.1 Polyangiaceae bacterium
CGCTCCTCGTCGGTGGCGGTCGGGTCGGAAGCGAGGGCCTCCGCGTGCCGGACGGCGCCCAAGAGCGCGAGCTCCCGTGAGAACTCCGGGGCGCCTGGCGCGGGAAGGCCCGCCGCGCGCGCGGCGTTGCGGTACCACACGTCGGCTTTCTCGGCGTCGCGGGCGTAGTGGACGCCCAGCTCGTAGAGGTTCCCAAGCGTGATTTTGGCGTCGACGCTGCCGCGGTCGGCCGCGCGGCGGAGCACCGCGGCGCCTTCCTTGAGGTCGCGCGGCGTGGCGGTGCCGTTCAGGTGGAAGAGCGCGGCCGCGTAGTCGGCGCCGGCGTGGCCGAGCTCGCCGGCGGCGCGGTACGCCGCGAACGCGCACGCGAGGTCCTTGGCGCGCCCGTGCGTTCCCGTGCGGGCGGCCTTCGCGAGGAGGAAGAGCGTCTCCGCGTCGCCCTCGCGCGCGAGCTCCTCGATCGAGGCGTCCGAGAGGTCGAGCTCCTCGTCCGCCTCGCCCGCGGGCTCTTCGCCCTCAGCCTCCGGCTTCGCCGACATGGGTGCCTTCCACCGTCTTCAGGATACGCACGAGCGCTCCGACGTGCGCGTCGTCGAGCGCCGTGCCCGCCTTCGCGCCGCCCGAGCGCACGTAGAACTCGCCGAGGTCCGCCGACCACCGATCGAAATGCTTGCGCCCCGCGAACACGATGGTCACGCCGGCGGCGCGGGCCGACGTGGGCGAGTCCTCGAAGCTCACGTCCCCCCAGTCGATGGTCTCGGCCGCCTCGCGCGTCGCCTCCTCGGCGAAGCTGAGCTTGACCGGCAGCGCGGGCGTGCCGCGCTCGGCCTCGACGCCGAGCGTGAGCAGGAAGTCGCAGATCTTGAGCTCGAGGATCGACGCGACGAGCGACGTGTCGACCTGCGTCCGCGAGAAATACGGGAAGATCGCGCGCCCCAGGATGGGCAGCAGGAGCCGCGAGGTGAGCACCTGCCGGAGGAAGGTCTCCACCTGCGCGTGCGGCAGCTCGAGGGTGGTCTGCCGGAGCGTCTCCGAGGCGCGTCGCTGCCACCATTTGAGCACGTGGACGAGCACCTTCTTCACCTTGTCGCTCGCCTTGATGCTCATCGTCGCGACCTCGGCGAACACCGAGCGCACCTCGCGATCGAGGTCGTCGGAGGGCACCGCGAGGAGCGCGATGAGCTCGCCGAACGCCGAGCCGGAGCACCGGCGCGCCATCTCGCGCTCCACCGCTGTCACGAGCGTTCGGGCTTCTTGTCGGAGCCGCGCGCGCTCCTCCTCCTCGTCACGCGAGGGGGTGAGGGCCAAGAGCACGCTGAGCAGCTCCTCGCGGATGCTCTCCGCCTCGCGGCCGAGCTCGCGCTTCTTCACGTCCTCGGCGAGCTTCTGGCGCATGCGCGCGGCGAGCAGCGGCACGCCGCTCCTGGGCATGCCGGTGGCGGCGTCGGACCCCTCGACCGCCGCCCATTTCTCCGCCGGATCGCGGATGAAGCGCGCGACCGCGCGCGACGCGAAGTAGCCCTCTTTCACCTCGGCGTAGTCCGGATCACCCTCTTTCAGGGTGAGCATCTGGTCGGCGTACGGGTTGCGGATCCAGTAGAGGTTGTCGAACGCGCGGCCCTTTTGGCCGAAGGCGTGGACCCACGAGCTCTGGCCGCGCGCCCAGAAGTCCATGCAGGCCTCTTGCACGCGCGAGTCCCAGCGATCCTTCGCGTTGTCGCTGCGCAGCGTGCCGAGCGACATGTCGAACTTCGTGAGCGCGAGGAAGAGGCTCGGGTTGTCGATCTCTTGGGCCGCCTGCGGCGTGGGCGCGCCGTAGCGGATCTCGAGCCACCGCTCGACCTGGCTCTGGAGCTGGATGGCCTCGGGCTTCGTGGGGCCGGGCGAGCACAGGACGAGCGCGGTGATCTCGCGGTCGTGCGCGTACTGCTCGAAGAGGAACGTGAGCTTGCCTCGCTTGTAGACCTCCACCGCGTGCTCGAGGCGGCCGGTGTTGAGCTCGGCCGCGCCGAAGCCGTTGATGCCCTTCAGCGCGCGGCCGCCCGGGAAATCGAGGATGTCGGCCCGCTCGAGGAGCGAGCCGCCCACGGGCCGGAGGCCGAGGCGCACCTCCGCGATGAGCGCGGCGAGCACCGGCGGCTCGAGCGACACGTCGCGCCCGGCCTCCTGCGCGAACACGGTCATGCTCGGCTGGCTCGTGCCGATGGCGTTGAGGCACGACGCGTCGAGCAGGCTCGACGTGTCGCTGGACGCCCGCACCTGCGCGAGCTGGAGCTCCACGTTCTCGGAGTGCCCCACCGCCTCGAGCCCGCCGAGCAGGCGCGCCGCGAGCTGGTCGAGGTCCTTGGCGTAGCCGGGCCCGCCCCAGAGGAGCGAGTACACGAAGAGCCAGCCGCCGAGCGAGCGCACCTCGGACTTCCACGCGCCGTCGCGCAGCACGACGTGCCGGCGCAGCTCGTTCAGGTAGGGGTGGCGGTCCTGGTACTTCTTCGAGAGGCCGTGGAAGACGGTGTCCCACGCCTCGGCGAAGTGCGGCGCGGCCGGCGCGCCCTGCTGCTGCTTGGCGGCGAGCAGCGTGCGGTCGATGCGCTCGAGATCGAGCGGCGGCGCGGTGCACTCGACGAGGAAGCCCGTCGCCAAGGACTCGAGCACCACGTCGAGCGTGAGCAGGCGGCAGTGAAAGTCGCCCCGCGTGAGCCGGGGCCCGGGCGCGGTGGAGAAGCGCGTGACCACGCCCGTCGACTCGACGCCCTTGGCGGGGTTGATCTCGCGGAGGAAGTCGAGCTCGCGGTCGCGGGCGAGCACCTTCAGCGTGCCCAGCTCGTGGGAGAGGAGCGCACCTACCAGGAAGGATTTTCCCGCCTGCGAGGGCCCGAAGAGCCCGATCGCCTGCGGCCTGCCCCACGCGCGCCGAAGGCGTCGCATGCGGAGCTGGAGATCGCGCAGCACCGTGGCCTCGGGCGACGCCTCCTTGCCGCTCACGTGGGCGAGGGCGTCCCGGATTCCCTGGTCGAGTGTCTCGATTCCCGTCATGGAGCTCTCCGCAGGCCTTCTCGTGACCCTCGTGACCTAATGCGCGTGCCAGTCGCCGTCGGCGTCTTGGTACTCCACCTCGACGCCGTCGAACGACTCGCCCGGGTGGAGCATCACGTCGAAGCGCTTGCCCGCCTCCTCTGTCCGCGCGACGCGCTCTTCGCCAGCGACGATGCGCCACGCCACCGCCTGGGGGTGATCGTGCCGGCGGTGCGGGCCCGCGGTCGTCGCCGCGCCTGGGCGGGGAGACACGGTGATCTTCACCGGGCCGCCGCCGTCCTCCAGCAACGCGATGACCTGCTCGGCCTGCTCGCGGGGCGGGAAGGCGGTGCGGATGAAGTAGTCCT
>DAORJJ010000702.1:0-3371 GCA_035439005.1 Polyangiaceae bacterium
CGGGAAGACCGCGGCGACACCGGACGCCGGCACCCCGCCGCGCTCGCCCGCCTCGCCGCCCGCCGACGCGTCCCCCAACGCGAGCCCGACGCCGATCGACGCGGGCGGATGCGCCTTCACGAGCGCGACCGTCGGCGGCGCCGGGGCCCTCGGGGGAGCGCTGGCGCTCGGCGCTCCTGCTCGCGCGCAGGCGTCGACGCGCGCGCGGCTTGCCCCGTGGAGACCGCCGCGCGAGCGTCGCGCGCCGCTAGGGCGCGCCGCACAGCTCCTTCGCGAGCTTGCGGCACCCCTCGAGGAAATCGGTCCCTCTGCAGCTGGGCGCACGGGGCATTGTGCGTCGACTCTCGCCCCTGGGCGGGAGGCGCGGCTATCCACACAAGTGTGGGCTCGTCTTCGGAGGCCGCTTCAGCCGCGGGGGCCGCTCACGCCCGGAGGCGCTCGACGTCGGCGGTGGAGAACACGGCCTCATCCTCGTAGAAGGTCACTTGGCCCGAGCCCAGATCGTGCATCGCGCCGATCACCCCGATCGCGCCGTCCATCACGAGGTGCTCGAGGATGAAGCTGCGCTCGACCAGCGCCTTCACCGAGCGCTCCACGTTGAGGCGGGCGACCTTCTCGACGAAATCGGAGTTGTGCCCGGCGCGCAGCGCGGGGTCCGAGACGGACCGCTCCTGGTAGACGGCCGGCTGCAGCTTCGCGAGGAGCTCGGTGAGGTTCCCCATCTCGACGTGATCGCACGCGCCCTTGACCGCGCCGCAGCCCGAGTGCCCGAGCACGACGAGCAGCTTGCTGCCCGCGATCTTGCAGGCAAACTCCATGCTCCCGAGGATGTCGGTGTTCACGATGTTCCCGGCGATGCGGATCGAGAAGATGTCGCCGAGCCCTTGGTCGAAGATGAGCTCCGCCGAGGTGCGGCTGTCGATGCACGAGAGGATGGTCGCGAACGGCCACTGCCCGTCGCGCGTCTCGTTGGCCTGCTTGAGCAGCTCGCGGCTCAGCCGGAGGTTCGCCACGAAGCGCTCGTTGCCCTCGCGGAGCAGCTCGAGCGCGCGCCGCGGGGTGGTGCTGGCCTGGGTGTCCTTCGAGTGCGCTTTCATAGGTTGGTCGTGGCCGCCCTTGGGCAGGTGAGCAGGCGGCGCGAGACGGTACCTGCGCCCCGCGGGGTGTCAACCACGACCGCCGCGCCTCGACGGACGGTCGCCGCGTCGCGAGCGCGGGTCGTCCGCTCAGTCCACCTTCATCGCCAGCGGGCTCAGCGCGCCCGCCGCGTCGACCAGGAAGCCGTAGAGCCCCTTCGTGGTGTTCAGCAGCAGCACGGCGTCGGTGCCGCTCGAGAGGACGTCGAACTCGAGCAGCGTAGGCTCCGCGCGGAACCCGTCGTCGTGGGCGTGGTCGTCGTAGAGGACGCGCTCCTCCGCGCTCGCGAGCTGCTCGGCGGGCCCGACCCGCATGCGCAGGCCGCCGGACGCCGCGCGCCACACGAAGAGGAGCTTGCCGGCGAGCTCCACGCCCCGAACATCGGCCTTCGAGGTCGGCGCGAGCAGCGGGTCTTGGCCGATGGCCTTCTTGAACGCCATGGTCGTGTCCTGACAGCCGCTGGCGGAGCACCGGCTCACCACGACCGAAGGCCAGTACCCCGAGGGCGCGCTCTCGCCCTCGTTGGCCACGAGGACGGCCTCGCCGCCGCGGCAGTAGAAGTCGCCCCACAGGACCGTGCTCGCGACCGGCGGGCTGAACCGGGGCGCCTCGCCGGGCGACTCGGCGTCGGTCATGAACGTGACGTAGGAGTGGTCCCAGCCCTTCGCCTTGATCGCGATCGGCGCGCGTTTGGACGCGCCGTCCGCGCGATCGCGATCGCCCGGGCGACACGCGACGAGGTGCGGCTCCTCGCCGTCGCCGCCGTCGATGCGGCCGATCTCGCCGATGCGGCCGACGTCGACCGGCGGCCCCGCGGCGGGCTTGTCCTTCGCGCCCTCGATGCGCCGGGCCATGAGGTGGATGCCGTCGTCTTTGTTGCGCGACTTGTAGAGGAACGTGCCGAAGAACATCGCGGTCGCGTAGTACGGGTTGCCGGTGTCCTTTCGGTCAAGCAACTTGACCTCTTCGAAGGCCTGGCCAAGCGCGCCCCGGAAGAGGCGGATCTGCGGCGCCTGGTCGTTCCAGTCGAGGTACGCGAACGTGCCGTCGTCGAGGAGCGAGGCGCCGTACGCGCCGTTCTTCAGCTTGCCCACGACCTCCGCGCCCGTGTCGCTGCGGAACACGCCGAAGGTGCCCCGGTTGCCGGCGAAGAGCATGGGCGCCTGCTCGGGGCGGGCGGTGGTGCCCCAGAGCCGCAGGCTGGGGCTCTTGCTCGCCGCGGGGCCCGCGACCTTGTGGCACGAGAGCGCCTTCGCCTTCGCGTCGAGGCGGCACGCGAGCGGCCCCTGCGCGAGGCCCTCCTCGTCGAAGACGAGGCGGAGCGGCTGCGACGGGAACGGCGCCGGGTGCACGACGCGCATCATCGTGCCCTTCGGGAGGAGCTGGGCCGGCTCGGGCAGCGTGGCGAGCGTGAGGTGCGGGCTCGGCGCGGGCGCCTTGGGCACCCCCTCGGCCGCGCGGCGCGCGACCTTGGCCTTGCCGACCTCGTCGAAGAGGCGGCGGAGCGCGGGCTGCAGATCGGCCGCGTAGCTCTCGGGGGCGTCGAGCGCCTGCCCGAGCTTGGTGGCCGACTCGGCCAGCGCGGGGAGCCCGCGGTGCTTCGCGTGATCGGCGAGGCCGCGCGCGTAGGGCGCGCAGCGGCCGGGCCAGCGGTCGGTGGAGGCGGGGCGGTGGAGCTCGGCGAGCTGCGCGGCGCGCACGGCCTTCGCGGGGTCCGCGGCGGCGGGCTCCGCGAGCAGGCACGTGGAGAGCTTCGCCACGGCCTCCTCGCTCTCCTTGGCGTCTTGCTTGCTCGACACGACCGAGCCGACCCCCACGGCCACGGCGGCCACGAGCCCGACGGCGACGAGCGCGAGCGCCGCGCGCTTCTTCTGCGCTGCCTGGGCGCGGGCCATGAGCTCGGGGTCGACGGCGAGCGGATCGGGCCCCGGATCGCGGTAGGTCATGGCCGGCGAGGATGGTCGAAGAGCGCGGCGGCCGCAAGCGACGGCGCGGTCAGCTGCGGTAGTCGGCGTTCTCGCTGATGTACTCGTGCGTGCGATCCGAGCCGAGCACCGCGGCGGCGTGCGCGCCGGCGCCGAGGTCGACGTCGATCTCCACGCGGCGCTCGTGCGGCGGGTAGCGTACGGCGGGCGCGAAGCTGAGGCCGTCGGCCGGCGGCACGCTCGCGTAGAGCTCCGCCCCGCGGAGGTGCGCGACGAGCGCGCGCTCGGTCGCGTGGTCGAGCCGGAAGC
>DAORJJ010000703.1:0-3369 GCA_035439005.1 Polyangiaceae bacterium
CCTCGCGCGGCCGGTGGCTCGCCGCGGCGCCGCTCGGCCTCTTCACCGGGCTCGCGTTCGCGACCGCCTCGCCGGCGCTCGATCTCGCGCGGAGCGCGAGCGGGTCGTCGCTGGCGTTCGGCGTCGGCGTGCTCCTCGCCCAGGTCTCCATCGCCCTGCCCGCGGCGTGGCTCGTGCGCTACGCCCGCGCGGAGCACGCGCTCTCCGCGCGCGCGCGCCGCGCCATGGCGGTGGCCCTCGCGCTGGCCGGGGCGCTCTCGGGCGTGGTGCACGCGCTCGGCGGGTAAGCGCGGCTCAGTCCGCTTCGCGAGGGGTCGGCGCCTGCGCGGGTCGCTTCCCGGCGGCCTGGAACGTCACCGCGCCCACGATGAGCGCCCCGCCGAGGAGCGCGCCGCGGCTCGGGCGCTCGCCCGTGGCGAGCACGACCCAGAGCGGCGCGAGCACGGGCTCGATCGACGCGAGCAGCGAGCTCTCGAGCGCGGGCAGCGCGCGCACCGCGCGGGCGTAGAGCAGGTACGCGAGCCCGATCTGGAACGCGCCGAGCAGCGCCAGCACCTTCCACTCGGCGGCGGTCGTGGGCGGGGCCGCGGCGATGCGTGACGAGCACGCGACGGCGGCCAGCACGTTTCCGAGCGTCATCGCCACGAGCGGCGCCGACGGGTCGTCCGCCAGGCCCTCGCGTCGCCGCGCGAGCTCGTCGAGGCGGAGGAACACCGGGAGCCCCGCGAAGCCAAAGCCCGACACGATGGCGATCACGTTGCCCGTCATCCCCGCGAGCGACAGCTCCCCGAAGAAGAAGAGCACCATGCCCGCGAGCGTGGCGGCGACGGCCGCGAGATCCCGCGGCCGCACGCGCTCGCGCAGCAGCGCGGGCGAGACCATCGCGACGTAGATGGGCGCCGTGTACTGGAGCAGGATCGCGTTCGCGGCCGTCGTGAGCTTCGCGGCGATCACGAAGCACACGACCATCACCGCGTAGCTCACCGCCGCGCCCCAGACGCGCGGGCGCCGCAGCGACGCCGCCGCGCCGCGCGGGCCCCGCGTGGCGAGGAGCGCTGCGCCCATCACGAGCGCCGCGAACACCGCGCGCACGCCCGCGATCGTGCGCGCCTCGCACCCGGGGAGGAGCTTCACGCCCACGCCGCCGCCGCTCCACAGCACGGCGGCCGCGACGACGAGCGCCCTCGCGAGCGGGGCGGAGGGGAGGCCCGCGCGGGCGTGCGGCTCGCTCACGCTCCCTCGAGGGCCTCGGCGCGCGCGCGCGCCTTCGCGATGGCGTCGAGCGCGCGGCCGCGGAGGTGGCGCAGGTGGGCGAGGCGCGTCCCCCTCCGGAGCAAGAGCCAGAACGTGTCGGTGAGGCGCGGGAGGCGGTCCTGCCACGCGAGCGCCGCGAAGGGGCTCGTGAGGAGCGCGACCACGCACGCCACGGCGGCCCCGCGCGGCAGCGCGAGCGCCGCGAGCACGCAGCCGGCGAGGGCCCACAAGGGGAAGAGCACGAGCCCCGCGCCCAGCTTGTAGGTCGAGGTCATGTCCGAGTCCTCCTCCTTGGCGGCCTGCACGACGAGCCGGGGCACCTGGTAGGGGAGGGCGTACACGACGGCGCCGAAGAGCGCGAGGGGCAGCACCGCGAGGAGAAAGAGCAGCGACGGGAGCCGCGCGGGCCGGTACCCGGTGCCGCCGTCGCGCACCGCCGCGTCGCTCGTGCGGGCCTCGCCGAGGGCGGAGTAGTAAGCCGTGACCGCCGCGCTCGCCTCGGTGACGAGCGCGTCGTCGTCGCGGAGCAGCGCGCGCGCCGCCTTCACGCGCCGCCCGATGGCGTTCCAGGCCTCGAGCGAGGTGTCCTCGAGCTCCGCGCCGAGCAGCTCGGCGACGCGCGTGACGAGCACGCGCTCGTCCCACGTCTGACCCTCGACCACGAGCTCACGCAGCCCCGCGTCGAGGAGCTCGGTGATGCGCTCGGCCAGCGCGTCGCCCTCGAGGTCGCCCATGTCGGCCACGCGCACGACCGGCCCGTACACGACGAGCACGCGCGACCGAAACACGTTGCGCTGGTCGAACTCGAGGCCCACGGCTTGCACCTCGAGGTCGCGCGCGCCGCCCGCCTTCGCCCGCGCGAGCATGCGCCCCGCGCCCGAGCGCAGCGCGACCAAGTGCGGCTCGTTGTGGCTCGTGCCCTCCGGAAAAATGAGAATGTTTCCGCCGTGTTGGAGGTGTCCTGCGACGCGCTCGAAGACCTCGTCGTTGTCGGCGGCCGACTTGTTCGGGGCGTCCCGTCGGCGGACGATGGGCACCGCGTCGGCCATGTCGAGGAGCCACGCCAGGCCGGGGATCTTCCAGAGGGTGCTCTTCGCGACCGGCGAGATCGGGCACGCCGCGGTGGTGACGACGAGGATCGGGTCGACCAGCGCGTTCACGTGGTTGCTCGCGAAGAGCCGCGACCCCACGTTCGCGTCGGGCACGTCGCCCACGACCTCGATCGAGCGAAAGTACGTGCGCGCCGCCATGCGAAACACGTGGGTGAGCAGCCGTCGGACGGGGTGCACGGAGCTCGCCATCCCCACGAGGTTTACATCAGTTCGGCGCGCGCGGGGGAGCGGGAGGGAGGTGCGGAGGGGATCTCCGCGAGCCGACGGGCGGACGTCAAAACCCGCGCCTCCTCCGCCCGTCGGCGGGCTCGCACCGGCCTTGGCACGCCGCGGACGGGGAGGCGAGCTCGCTCTCCGGCGCCGCCATGGGCCAGCGCCTCGGGAAGTCGCCGACCCGCGCGTCATCGAGGGTGGGGACCCTCGGGCCCGGCGACAGCCGCGCGCGGAGGGCCTGCAGCTGGGCGCCGTTCTCCAGCGCGAACATCGCGTCGTAGTGGGCCTGGAGGTCCCGGTTGTCGCGGTCGCGCCGCCGCTCGTCGGCCTCCAAGAGCAACAACACGAGCGCGCCGAGCGTGAGCTGGACGCCCATGACCCCGAGCAACGCGCGGCTCATGGGTCGAGCGACTTTCGTGGGCTGACTCCGCGCATCGGGTGAGTGTACCTCGTCGCCCCGTCGTCACCCGCCGGTAGCCGAGGGCGCGTCGGTTCGCGTCCCGATGACGTTTACATCCGTTTACGGCGCGTAGGTGCTGCGTGCGCCGACGCGCCACGTCCACCGGTGATGACGCCGTTGCCACCTCCCTCCCGACCGACGAACATGCCCCCCATGAAGGCGCTCCTCCTCTCGCTCTCGCTCGCCGCGCTCTCTGCGTGCGGCGGGCCGGCCACGCCCCCTGGGCCGCCGCCCGCGCCACCGCCTCCGCCCGCGAAGCCCGCGCCGGCCCCCGTGGACGGAGCGCTCTCGGCGCGCGCGGTCGACGACGCGCTCCGCGCCGCGTGGACC
>DAORJJ010000704.1:0-3368 GCA_035439005.1 Polyangiaceae bacterium
CGACTCGCCGAAGCCGGGGCCCGCCGTGACGTCGCACACGTCGGTCACCTGGCTCGCGCCCGGGTTGATCGCCGCCTGCGACGTGGGCCACGCCGCCTCCATGAGGTTGCCGCCCACGTCGTACCAGCCCTCGCCGCTCGCCGACGTGATGCGGGTGACGTCGAGGGCGAAGCGGCCGGGCGCCGCGATCGCCGGCGTGTCGTCGTCGGCCGGCATGTGCCCTTGGCCGTCGGGCCGGAGGCTTGGGAAAATGTAGAAGTAGCGCTGCGGGTTCACGCAGCCGGGCCAGTCGGGGTTGCAGGTGGTGCCGTGCCCGTTGCGCCAGTTGAACTCGCCCACGTTGAGGAGCGTCGCCCAGGGGATGTACACGGTCGTCGCGCCGATGACCTCGGGCTGTCGCCCCCACACCTCGCGGAAGTCGTCGGTCCGCGCGAGCTCGCCGCCGTCCCACGCGCAGAAGCTAGCGAGCAGGAGGGGCATCATGCAGTTTACAGGTTTCTTGTCGAGCTCCTCGCGGTCGTACTTGCGCACGCCGTCGGCGAGGCCGGTCGCGTCGACGTACCCCACGCCGTACGGCTTGAGGTGGGCCGGCGGCTGCCAATACGTGGCGTGGCCGTAGCCGCCGTCGCCCATGAAGCAGCCGTCGAGCGAGTTGATGGGGTCGAGCGGGAACGCGCCGAGGTGCACCGGCATGGGGAAGCGCGCGCTCGGCCCGGCGCGATCGGGGAGCACGTCGAGGAGCCCCGGGTAGTCGTTCAGCACCTCGGCGAGCTGAGAGGTGGGGTTGGCCGCCGCGTACGCCGTCGCGAACGAGCGCACGTTCGCGACGCCGCCGTTGGCCGCGGCCAGGCCGTCGATGAACGCGCGCACGCGGCCCCCGGTGATCTCGTAGCGGTCGAGGCGGCGCGTCGTGCGCGTGGGCAGTGGTAGCGAGCGGCAGCAGCTCTCGACCACGGCCCCCGGCGCGCCAGGCTCGCCCGTGCCGCACGTGTCGACGCCCGAGGGCCCGTTCGGGCCGCCGCGGCAGGAGGCGCCCACCACGCAGCGTCGACCGGTGCTGCACACGGCCGTGGTGCAGTCGCCGTCGACCGCGCAGACCTTGGCCTCGCCGCACTTGTTTGGCGCGGTGGGGCCGCCGCAGTCGATGTCGGTCTCGCCGAGGCTCGGAGAGACCTTCCCGTCGGTGTGCGTGGGGGCGGCGCAGGTGCCGCCGACGCAGCGGCCCTCGCAGTCGTCGTCTGTCGCGCAGGTGCCGGGCGCGGCGTCGCGCGCGTCGGTCGGGGCGTCGCGGGGGGCGTCGGTCGGCGCGTCAGTCGAGGTGTCGCGGCCGCCGTCGGTGGTGCTCCCGTCGGTCGGGGGCACGCCGGTGTCGCGCGGCGTCGACGCGTCGTCCGCCGGGAGCGAGCCGTCGGTCGCGTCGGCGTCGTCGAGCGGAGGGTCACCGTCGCCGCAGGCGGCGAGCGGCGCGCACGCCGCGAGGGCGACGAGCACCGCGGCCCACGAGGACGCCCGGAGCGGTCGAGCCGAACGAGCGAGGCGAGCGAGGCGAGCGAGGCGAGGGTCGTTCATACGGGCGGGTAGGCTCCTTCGGGCGGCTTCGTCGACGCGGACCCGTCATTGTAGCAGCGCTCCCGCGGGCGCGCTTACCTTGCGCGCTTGCGACACTGCCTCGTCGGGATACGCTCGCGCCAATGGATCATGCGCCGCCCCCGCCCGCCGACGCCGGGCTCGCCTCCGACCGCGCGGCCCTCCGCGCGGTGGTCACCGAGCTGGCCGAGACCCCCCCGGAGGCCATCGAGCGCATCGCGCTCGAGCCCATGCCCCCGATCGACCTGGCCGCGCTCTCCCCGCGCGACGTGGTCGTGCAGGTGAAGAGCGCCTCGGTGGGGTGGGTCGACCTCATCATGACCAGCGGCCAATACCAGCACCTGCCGAAGCCCCCCTACACGCCCGGCCTCGAGTACGCCGGCGTCATCGCGTGGCTCGGCCCCGAGGCCAACGCGCCCGGCCAGCCCGAGCTCGCGGTCGGTCAGGAGGTGCTCGTCGACCCCTTCCTCGCGGGGCCCCGCACGGCGGGCGACTACCAACGCTGGGGTGGGTGGGCGACGTACGCGGTGGCCCCGCGGGAGGCGATCCTGCGCGTGCCCGGCGCCCTCTCCCTCGACGCGGCCTGCAACCTCCTCGGCAACTACGAGACCGCCTACCACTGCCTCGTCGCGCGCGGTCGCCTCCAGGCCGGCGAGAACGTGCTCATCCACGGCGCCTCGGGCGCCACGGGCCTGGCGGCCGTGCAGATCGCCAAGCTCCTCGGGGCGACGGTCATCGCCACGGGGCGCTCGGCCGCGAAGCTCGATCTCGTCGCGGCGCACGGCGCCGATCACCTCCTGCGCATCGGCCCCGACGACGCGCCCGACGGGCTCGCGTCCCTTCGCGACCGCGTGCGCCTCCTCACGGGCGGCCGCGGGGTCGACGTCGTGTACGACGGCGTCGGCGGGGCCATCTCCGCCGAGAGCCTGCGCTGCGTCGCGTTCGGGGCCCGATTTCTGTTGGTCGGGTGGGCGTCGACGCCGAGCGTGTCCCGCGGGAAGGGCGGGCGCGGCGCGCCGAACGCGAACCAGCTCCCCACGAACCTGATCCTCATGAAGGGCGTCGACGTGCTCGGCTGCCCGGCCGTGATCTCGACGATCCGCGATCCGTCGATCCGCGCCCCGCGCCTCGCGCAGGTGCTCGCGTGGGCGGCGGAGGGGCGCATCTCTCCCCACGTGTCCCACACGTTCCCGCTCGCCGAGATCAAAGAAGCCATGCGCGCCAAGTGGAGCGGCGAGGTCGTCGGCGGGTGCGTCGTGCACCCGTGAGGCCTCAGCCCGAGTCGCGCGGGTCGCGCGGCTCGTTCGCGTCGTCGCCTGGCTCCGCCGGGGCGCGCAGCGAGCGGAGGTAGAGCTCCTCGACCTTCTTGCGAGCCCAGGGGGTGCGGCGCAGGAACGTGAGGCTCGACGACACGCTCGGGTCGAAGAGGAAGCAGCGCTGCGACGGGAACGGCTGGGTCGTCACGGTCCCGGGGCACCCGGAGGCCGTCGTGCAGTACGCCGACTCGGGCTCTCTCAGCCCGAACGCCGCGCTCACCGCCAGCGCGGGCGATCGGGGCGCCAACGTGTTCATCTCGAACGTCACGCCGGGCACCGGGCTCGTGGAGTTCGCGGGGGCGAAGACCGGCTGCAAGCTCGTCGGCATCGCGGGCCCGGTGCCGATCATCACCAACAAGTATCCCCTCGTGGCCGACACGGTCACGCGCGCGGTGATGAACACGTCGCTGTAGCTAGTTCTCGTCCCAAAACCCTCATTTTCTCGGACTTTTGCCCCCTCTTCAA
>DAORJJ010000705.1:0-3355 GCA_035439005.1 Polyangiaceae bacterium
CAGCGCGTGCGCGCCCGTCGTCCCGTGGCGCGTGCGCGCGCCCGACGCGCCGCTCGCCCCGCGCTACGTGGACGCGGCCGTGCCCGCGTGGGCCCAATGGACCGCCGCGGGCGCCGTCACGGCCGTGGTCGCGAGCGTGGTCCTCGTCGCCTCGGGCGCGCTCGAGTCGGCGCCGCGCACCACACGCTTCAGCTACGGCGGGCTCGTGGAGCGTTAGGAAAAAGACCGCGCGCCTCACGATCGCGGGAAGAGCCGCCGGCCGCCGCGTGTCCCTCCGACAGACCCCGGCGGGGCGCTCGCCTCGCCGCGAAACGAAAGGAGCCAGGCGCGCTCGCGCCACCCGAACAACACCTCCCTTGTCTCCCCGCGGGGACGCCAGGCCTCGTGCCTCGCGTCCCCGCTCCATTTTTCCCGACCTGGCTCGCGCGATCGACCGACGGGCACGGTTGCGGAGCCCCAGGGTCGTCGTTACCGTGACGAGAGCGCGAGATCCTTCCGGATCGAGCCACGTACTCGAACGGTTGCCGCCCGGCGCGGCCCCAAAAGGAACTCCCTCCCATGGCGCATGGCCCCGAGCTCGATTTCGCTTCGTTCGTGAACCAGATGAAGGGCGAGCGGGTGGGCGGCGGGCCCGAGTCGACCGGGCACGACTACAGCTACATCCTCGACCGGCAGACCCGCGCCGCGTTCGAGAAGGTGCGCCCCGTCGAGCTCGCGGTGGCCGCCACCGTGCGCATGTTCAAGCAGGTCTGGCGGGGCCAGCTCCTCGGCAGCGCCGTGAAGGTGAGCGAGCGGCAGTTCTCGCGCATCCACAGCATCACGCGGCACTGCGCCGACACGCTCCACATCCCGACGCCCACGGTCTACCTGGTGTCGAACCCCAGCCTGAACGCCGCCACCTACGGCACGAACGAGGACGCGTTCATCATCGTCCACTCGGCCCTCGCCGACGCGTACTCCGACGAAGAGCTGCTCACCGTGATCGGGCACGAGTGCGGGCACATCCACAACTCGCACGTCGTCTATCTCACCGCGCTCCACTACCTCACGCGCATGGCCGGCGTGTTCCTGTGGTGGGTCGTCGAGCCGGCGGTCATCGCGCTGAACGCCTGGTCGCGCCGCGCGGAGATCACGTGCGACCGCGCGGGCATGCTGTGCAGCAGGGACCTCACGACGTCGTCGCGCGCGCTCGCGAAGCTCGTGGTCGGCTCGCGCAAGCTGTTCGAGGACTTCAACCTCGAGGCGTTCCTCGAGCAATACGAGGAGGGCAAGGACAGCCTCGGCCGCCACATGGAGAACTTCGCCACGCACCCGTACCTGCCGAAGCGCATCCTCGCGATGCGCACCTTCGCCGAGAGCGAGCTCTATCGAAAGGCCGCGAAGCTCCCCGCCGGTGGGCTGTCGATGTCCGAGGTGGACGACCGCGTGCGCGCGCTCCTCCAGGACGACGCCTGACGAAGTCGTTGCGCTCGCCCCCCGGGCGATCGACCATCGGCCTCTCCCACTCCGACGAGGCTCCGACGAGCCCGGGCTCACGCTTGCTCTGCGCCACGGCGCTTGCCGCTCACGCGGTGACACCATCCGAAACACGAGGGACCCCCACGTCATGATGCTCGAGGCATTTTTCGAACGAAAAGGCGAAGTGAAGAAGGCGCTCTCGGCGCTGAGCGACGTGGCGGAGAAGGTGGGCGCGAAGAGCCTGCGCGAGCGGGTGGAGCGCGATCTCGTCAAGAAGCTCGACGAAGACCGCTTCCACCTCGTCGTGGTCGGGGAGTTCAACCACGGCAAGTCGAGCTTCGTGAACGCGCTGCTCGGGGAGAACGCCCTCGCCGTCGGGGTGACCCCCACCACGGCGGCCATCCACCACCTGAAGTACGCGGAGGCTCCGGAGGCGCAGGTCGTCTATGCGTCCGGCAGGCGCGAGACCATCCCCTTCGCCGACGCGAAGAAATTCGCCGTCGGCGGCCCCGAGAGCCCGGAGAAGGTCGATTTCCTCGAGATCGGCTACCCGGCGCCCATCCTGAAGGAGCGCATCCTGCTCGTCGACACGCCCGGCGTGAACGACCTGTCGCTGCAGCGCTCGGACATCACGTACAGCTACATCCCCCGCGCCGACGCCGTGCTGTTCCTCCTCGACGCCGGGCAAATCCTGAAGGAGAGCGAGCGCATCTTCCTGCAGGACAAGCTCCTCAAGGCCTCGCGGGACAAGATCGTGTTCGTCATCACCAAGTGGGACATCCTCTCGGTCGAGGAGCAGAGCGAGGCGCTCCAGTACGCCAAGACGCAGCTCGCCAACCTGGTGCGGGACCCCCTGGTCTTCCCCATCAGCGCCGAGACCGCGCTCGCGGGCAAGGCCGAGGAGAGCGGCATGCCGCAGCTGCTCGCCCACCTGACCACGTTCCTCGCCGAGGAGCGCGGTCGCATCCTGCTCGACAACGCGCTCGGTGAGGGCGTCAACGTGGGCGCGCTGCTCGCGAAGGGCGTCGACGCGAAGCGCCGCGCGGCCTCCATGAAGACCGAGGAGCTGCTCCGGCGCATCACCATGCTCGAGCAGGACCTCGCCGGGCAGGCGGGCAACATCGAGCAGCGCCGCATCAAGATCCGCGAGGAGGTCGCCGGCATCAAGGTGGGGGCCCGCAAGGACCTCGACCGCTTCGTCGAGGAGACCATCCGCCAGCTCCCCAACGTGATCGACGGCGCCAAGCAGGAGGACCTGAAGCAGTACCTGCCCGCGTTCCTCGAGGACACGTTCAAGAAGTGGGCCGAGGCCGAGGCCAAGGAGATCGGCGCCAAGCTCGAGGACCTCGCGGAGCGCACGATCGCGCTCGTCCGGGAGGACGCGAACGAGACCACGAAGCGCGTCATCGAGACCCTCGGCGGCGACGTGAAGCGGCTCGACGTGCAGATCGACACGTTCCGGTACGACGCGGGCATCGCGGCCCTCTTCGCGGTGGGCCTCGGGGTGATGTTCGTGAACGTGCTGGTCGGCGGCATCCTCACGCTCGCCGCGCCGGTGCTCGCCCTCGTCCTGCGCGATCGTATCGATGCAGAATACAAGAAGCGCGCGAAGGAGCTCGCGCCGGACGTCGTGCGGCAGGCAGCGGAGAAGGCCGCGCCCAAGCTCGACGAGATGATCGACGACTTCGCGACGCGGCTCGACGCGTGGGTCGTCACCGCGGGGGAAGAGCTGCACCGCGAGGTCCTCGAGGTGCTCAGCGCCGCGAAGGTGCAGCGCGAGACCGGCGAGAAGGACGTGGCGCAGGTCCTGGCGGAGGTCGAGACGCAGCAGGCGCTGCTCGACGAGGCCGTCGGCAACGTCGAGCGGATCCGCGCGGGCCTCTGGCAGCCCGACAAG
>DAORJJ010000706.1:0-3334 GCA_035439005.1 Polyangiaceae bacterium
CGGCGGCGCTCGTCGACGCGTCGGGGCGGTCGGCGGCCTGCACCGGCGCGGCGTCCGCGATCCGGCGCGCCGGGGGCGGGGCCGTGGTCGCGTGCCCCGGCTCGTCCGGGGTCCGCGTGGCGCAGGCGCCCTGCGCGAGGCCGAGGCCCACGGCGAGGGCGCGAGCCACGAGGCGGCCGTCACGGCCCCTCACGGCTCGGCCTCGTCGGACTCGTCGGCCTCGTCCGCGCCGTCGCTCAAGAGACGCCTCAGGTATCGGCCGCGATCGTTGAGGAAGTCGCGAGTGAGCTGAACGTGCTCCGTCTGATCGTACTCGATCGAGGTGATGCCCCGCTCGTCGAGCTGGTAGATGGTGGCGCCCGGGTACGCGAGGACGATGGGCGCGTGCGTGGCGATGATGAACTGCGAGCCCTCCCCGAGCAGCTCGTGAACTCGGCTGAGCAGAGAGAGCTGTCGCGAGGGGGAGAGCGCCGCCTCGGGCTCGTCGAGAATGTAGAGTCCGTTCGGGCCGAAGCGGTGCTTCATCAACGCGAGGAAGGACTCCCCATGCGACTGCTCGTGCAGAGAGCGTCCGCCGTAGGACTCGATGATGGGCGGACCGAAGGACGGCTCGGCGTCGAGGCGCTCGATCTCGGTCGCCAGGTTGAAGAAGCTCTCGGCGCGCAGAAAAAAGCCAGTCCGCGGGCGCTCGAGGGCCCGACTGAGACGAACGCACCGATGCAGCGGCGACTCCGACCGCCTCGTCGCGAACCTGAAGTGGATCGTGCCTCCCTCGGCGTTGAAGCCCGAAGCGACGGCCAGGGCCTCGAGGAGGGTGGACTTGCCCGAGCCATTCTCCCCGATGAAGTACGTAATCGCTGACAGCTTCAGCCCGTCGAGCGCTTGCACCGCGGGGAGCGAGAACGGGTAGACGCTGGGATCCTCAATCCGCTCTTGGAGGAGCGTGACGCTTCGAAGGAACGGCGGGACGAGACTCACGATTTGTGCCCCCAAGCCACTTGGTCGACCCGAGCTACCCGAAGGCCACGAGCTCGCGGGAGTGTCCGCGAGGCTAACGCGGCGAGCCCCCAAGCAAGAAGTCCTTCGCCGCCGCGAGGAAGTCGTCCGGCGCGTCGACGTGGGCGAAGTGCGAGCCTCGGTCGAGCCAGGTGAGGCGCGCGTCGGGGACGAGGGCGGCGAGGCGCTCGCCCACGGAAGGCGGCACCATCGGATCGCGCCGCGCGTACACGAGCAGGAGCGGCACGGGGAACCTGCCCCGCTCTCCTCCGCGGAGGTCTGCTGCGAAGCGCACCATGCCCGCGACCGACAGGGTGTCGGAGAGGTACCGCGCGAACGCGCGGCGGCCCGCGGGGGTCTGGAGGGGGGCGGAGTACTCCTCCACCTCCTCGCGCGATTTGAGCGACTCGTCGTAGTAGTGCACGTTCTTCCACACCCAGCGGCGCGGATCGCGCGACACGAGCACGTCGAGGAGGCCGTGGGCCCCCGGGACCCGCAGGGCGGCGTCGAGCGCCCGCATGCGCGGCGTGACGATCCCCGGCGAGTGGAGGTTCACGAGGCGCCCCACGCGCGCGGGGTGCCGCATCGCGAGGCGCATGGCGAGGTAGCCGCCCATCGAGTTGCCGAGCACGGGCGGGGCGTCGAGGCCGAGCTCCTCGAAGAGCGCGGCGAGCAGGTCGGCGAGCTCTTCGGGGCCGTAGGGCACGTCGGGCGCGTCGCTGCGGCCGGCGCCGGGCAGGTCGGGCGCGATGAGCTCGCACTCGTCGCCGAGGCGCTCGAGCAGGTAGCGGAACGAGTAGCTCGACGTCATGAGCCCGTGGATGCACACGAGCTTCTTCGCGCCCGGCTTCTTCCCGCCGTAGCGCCGGACCGCGAGCGTGACCTCGCCGAAGTGCGGCGTGCGGACGCGCACGCGCTCGTCGCGGCACGCGGCCGAGAAGAAGGGGTGCGCCACGCGCGGGAGCGCGGGCAGCGCGCCGTACGGGACGGGCTCGAAGGGTGCAAGCTGCATGGACCTCCCGGGGGGCGCCGCGACGGCGCGCACCGCGAGGCTACCGGTCGTAGCCGCGCGCGTCACGCCCGAGGGCGTGCTCGAGCCGCACGCGGGCCGCGCGCGCCTCGATGCGGGCGTTGAGCTGCTCGAGCCGGGCGCGGGTGAGATCGGCCTCGGCGTCGGTCAGGGTGGTGGACGTGGCCCGCCCGTTGACGAAGAGCTCGCGCGCGACCCGGTGGGCCTCCTCCGCGCTCGCGAGCTGGCGCTTGCTCGAGACCGCGGCGAAGTCCGCCTCTCGCACGGCCTGGAACGCCTGCGTGACCTCGAGCTCGACGCCGTCGCGCACGGCCTCGCGCTGGGCCTCCACCCGGGCGACGTTGGCCTCCACGTCCTTCGCGCCTGCGAGGGAGCCGTACGCGTCGTTCGGCGACCAGGTGACCTGCGCGCCGAGGGCCCACGTGCCGAACCACTCGTTCGACAGAGGGAAGCGGCGCTGGTTCGGGTTGGCGTAGAGCGCGCTGCCGAACGCCGCGAGGCTCGGGTACGCGCCGCCGCGGTACGCCTCGGCTTGCTTGCGCGCGGCCGACGCGCTCGCGTCGATGCTCTTGATCTCGTAGCGACCCGCCTTCGCCTCGGCGATGAGCTGCGGCAGGCTGCCGACGAACGGCGCCACCTCGCCGTCGATGCCCTCGCCGGGCACGAGCGCCTCGTCCTCCTTCGCGTGGATGGCGAGCGAGACCTGCTTCTCGGTGAGCGCGGCGAGGTTCTTCGTGCGCTCCACCGCGAGCTCCGCCCCGGCCACGGCCGTCTCGGCGCGGAGCACGTCGGCGCGCGACGCGCTGCCCACGGCGAGCAGGTTCTTCGCGTCGGCGAGGTGGACCTTCACCGCCTCGAGGCTCTGCGTGGCGACCACCACGGCGCCGCGCGCGCGGAGCCAGTTGTAGTACGCCACGCGCCCCTCGGCCGCCGACTTGGCGCGCGCCGTGACGACGTCGAGGCGCGCCGCGTCTTGGCTGTTCGTCGCGGCCGCGTAGCCCTGGTTGATGCGGAGGAAGTAGTCGGAGATGGGCACCACGAGCTGCGCCTCGAGGGCCCACTGGTTCAGCACGAGCGGGAAGGTGAAGCCCACGGCCACCGTGGGCGTGGGGTTGGGTGTGCCGGCCGGCTGCGGCGTGCCGACGATCGAGCCGCCGCCGGTGGCCGAGGGCGGCGTGAACTCGGAGAGCCGCGTGTACGAGAATTTCCCCGAGAGGCGCGGGAGGTAGTTCGACCAGGCCTGGTCCACCTTGACCGCGGCGGAGCGCACGGCCTCTTGGGCCGCCCGCGCGGAGTAGCTGGTCTCGG
>DAORJJ010000707.1:0-3311 GCA_035439005.1 Polyangiaceae bacterium
AAGCAAGCGGCGCTCGCGGCGCTCGGCGCGCGACGCGCGACGAGCGCCGCGGGGGCCATCGGGCGCATCGCCCGTGACGCGGAGGTCGGGCTCGACCTCCGCGTCACGGCGACGCGCGCCCTGGGCGCCGTGTGCGCGACGGCCGAGCTCGACTTCCTCACGCGCGCCGCGGGCCGCGTCGCGTCGCCGGCCGACGAGGCCGATCTCCGGATCGGCCTCGCGGCCCTCGACGCGCTCGGGCACATCCACCCCGCCGACCTCGCGTCGCGCCTCGCCCCCCTCCGCGACCCGAAGGCCCGCCTCCCCGTGCGCAACGCCGCCAACCGCGCGCTCGCCGACGAGGGCTCCTGCCCACGTTGACAAGGGGAACGCCCTCGCGACGAGCCGAACCCCCGACGCGAGGGCCCCTACGCCCTCTCAATCCTCGCGCGCACGTGTTTGTGCCACGGCGTCCCCGCGATGGGGTCGCGCTCGTCCGTCGAGGTGAGCTCGTTCAGGGCGACGCCCGTCCTGACGCGCTCCCCCGCCTCGGTGGGGTACTCGAGGCCTTGCCCGTTCGGGAGCGACACGTGCCCCGGCCCGAGCGTGTCCGTGAGCTCCACGGGGGCGATCGCCGAGCCGCGCTTCGTGGTGATGCGGGCGGGCGCGCCGTCCTCGAGGCCGAGCCGCGCGGCGTCCTCGAGGCCGATGCGCAGCGTGCCGGGCCCGCGCATCCACGCCGGATCGCGCAGGAGCGTGTTGGCCGTGTTCGTGCGTCGCTCGCCGGCCGCGAGCACGAACGGGAACGCGTCGTCGGTGGGCAGCGCGGTGTCGCTCAGCGAGCGCAGCTCCGCGACGAGCTCCGGCACGACGAGGCGCACGCGCTTGTCGGGCGTCTCCACGCGCGCGAGCGTCTCCTCGTAGCCGTCCACCGTGAACACCACCCCGGACGGGCGCTCGAGCAGCGCGCGGAAGAGCGCGTTGCCGAGCAGCGGCCCGGGCGCGTCGATGCCAGCGCGGCGCACCGAGTCGGCGTAGCCCATCGCCACCTGCTGCGAGAGCGCCCACATCACCGCCGTCGCGCGCGCGCCCTCGGGCAGGGCCGGCCCCATGGTCTCGTAGAGGATCACCGGCGCGAGCCGCATGAACCGCGGGTCTTGCCCGACCGCCACGGCGAAGGCCATGGCGTACGCGTCGAGCCCCGCGGCCGCGGCCTCGTGGAGCGGCGCGAGGTCGAGCCCCTCGAGCGCCCCGAGCTCGCGCACGAGCCGCGCGTGGATCTCGGCCTCGGGCAGCGTGCCCTCCGCCGGCGCGAACACGGGGCGCCGGAGGTGCACCACGTTCTCGGGGAACTCGAGGTTGAAGAACGCCGCCTCCCACTTCTCGAACTGCGAGGCGGCGGGCAGCACGTAGTCGGCGAGCGCGGCGGTCTCGCTCATGGCGACGTCGATCACGACCACCACGTCCAGCGCGGCCAGCGCCTCGGCGAAGCGCTTGCTGTCCGCCAGCGAGTGCGCGGGGTTCGCGCTCTCGACGATCATCGCGCGGAACCTCGCGGGGTGGTCCGCGAGGCACTCGTCGGCGACGGCGTTGCACGGCATGAGCCCGCCGATGAGCCGGTGGCCGAACACGGGCGAGGCGTGGCGGCGCGGGCCGTCGCCGCCGCCGAGGCTTGCGAAGCGCGAGTGCAGGTTCATCCCGCCGCGCCTCCCGAAGCTCCCGCGGAGGAGGTAGAGCAGCTTCTCGAGCCAGCTCGAGAGCGTGCTGTGCGGCGACTGCTGGACCCCGAGGTCCTCGAGCACCGCGACCCGCTCGGCGCGCCCGATGGCCGCCACGGCGCGCGCCACGTCGGCCTCGGGGACGCCGGCGCGCGCGCAGTAGCGAGGCACGTCGATCTCGGCGAAGAGCTCACGCAGCGCCGGCAGCTCGCTCGCGTGGGCGCCCAGCCACGCGTCGTCGGCGTGCCCGTCGCGCAAGAGAAGCGCGACCATCGCGGCGAGGAGCCACGCGTCCCCGCCGGGCCTCACGCGCAAGTGGAGGTCCGCGAGCGCGGCGCTCTCGGTCTTGCGCGGGTCGATGACGATGAGGGTGCGCTCGGGGTCCTTCGCGAGCTCCTTCAGCACCACGCGCGCGCGCTGAAACCCGTGCGATTGCCAGGGGTTCTTCCCCACCAGCACGGCGACCTCGGCGTGCTCGAAGTCGGGCACCGTGTGACAGCGAGGGCGCCCAAAGAGCTGGCCGTCGACCCAGAACTCGCCGGTCTTCTCCTGGGCAAGCGCGTTGCTCGTGTGCACCGAGCCGAGCGCGGCGCGGAGCGCGCGCCCGTACGCGCCGCCGAGGTGGTTCGCCTGCGCGCCGCCCCCGTAATAGAAGATCTTGTCCCCGCCGTGGGCGTCGCGAACGGCGGCGAGCCGGGCGGCGACCTCGCGGATGGCCGTGTCCCAGTCGATCGCCTCGAAGGTGCCGTCCGGGCGGCGGCGCAGCGGCGACGTCAGCCGGTCTCGGCCGCCCTGGTAGTGCCCGAGCGCCTGCGCCTTCTCGCAGAGGTACCCGCGGCTCGCGGGGTGCTCGCGATCGCCGCGCACCCCGACGACGCGCGCGCCCTCGGTCTTCAGGCGGACGCCGCAGTTGATGCTGCAGATGATGCACGCGGTGGGGTGGTCGCTCTGGCTCACCCGGAGACCGTAGCGGAAGCGGACCCCGGCGGGCAGCCACCCCCCGAACTTCAGGTACGCTCGGGCGGCCGACCGGCGGCGAGAGGAGCGAGTGCCATGTCCACGACCGAGGCGTCCACGACCATCGAGGTGCTCGCCTTTTGTCACGCGGGCCTGCGCGTCGCCGACCGCGCGCGCTCGTGCGCGTTCTACGGGCACTTCGGCTTCGCGGAGATCGCGTGGCACGAGCGCGCCAAGGTCTCCATTTTGCGCAACGCCGCGGGCGTCGAGCTGAACCTCATCGTCAACGCGACCCCCGAGGCCGGAGGGCAGAACGTGCTCATGGACCTCGACCCGGTTAAGCATGCAGGATACACACACATCGCGCTGCGCGTGGCCTCGGCGGCGGCGGCGATGGCCTCCCTCGCGGCGGCGGGGATCGCGGTGTCGGAGGGGCCGGTGCGCCTCGGCGAGGGAGTCCTCGCCGTCTTCGTGCGCGATCCCGACCGCAACGTGCTCGAGCTCGACGAGGTGCTCGAGGCCCCGACGGGCGCTCAGAAATAGATAAGACTTGATATCCCGAGGTCGGCCGCCACGAGCTGGCGGCGCGCGAACACGCCGAGCGCGACGGAGCGCGAGAGCGACAGCCGCGCCTCGAAGACCGCGGAGGCGGTCACC
>DAORJJ010000708.1:0-3310 GCA_035439005.1 Polyangiaceae bacterium
GCCGTATTTGGCGCTGATTGCCACCACCGGCACCGCCAGGGCCTCGGCCAGGCGCGTGCTCGCGGCCGCCGCCCCGGCCAAGTCCGCGCCCGCGAAGCCGGCGGCCCCGCCGACGCCCCCCACGGCGGCCCCGCCGTCGCACCCGCCGGCGCTGCAGCACGGCGCGCTGCTCCAGTAAGGTGGGCTCCGCGCCGCCGCGTCGCGTGGCGCTCAGCCGGTGACGGTGGTGCCGATCGACTCGCCCAAGACGGCCCGCGTGATGTTGCCGGGAGCCAGCTTGAACACGCGGATGGGCATGCCGTTGTCGCGGCACATCGTCGCGGCGGTCGAGTCCATGACGCCGATGCGCTCGGAGATGAAGCGGTCGTAGGTCATGGCCTTCACCATCGACGCGTCCGGGAACTTCACCGGATCGCGGTCGTAGACGCCCTCGACCTTGGTGGCCTTGAACACCGCCTCGGCGCCGATCTCCATCGCGCGGAGCGCGGCGGCCGTGTCGGTGGAGAAGAACGGGTTGCCCGTGCCCGCGGCGAAGATGACGAAGCGGCCCTTCTCGAGGTGCCGCATGGCGCGCCGGCGGAGGTACGGCTCGGCCATCTGGCGGATTTCGATGGCGGTCTGCACGCGCGTGGGCACGCTCACCTTCTCGAGGCCGTCTTGGAGGGCCAGCGCGTTCATGACGGTGGCGAGCATGCCCATGTAGTCGCTCTGCGTGCGGTCCATGCCGGCCGCCGCGCCCTTCAGGCCGCGGAAGATGTTGCCGCCGCCCACGACGATGCCCACCTGGACGCCGAGCTTGTAGACGCCCGCGAGCTCGGACGCGGTCTCGCGGAGCACGTTCGGATCGAGGCCGCCCTGCGCGCCGCCGAGGGCCTCGCCGCTCAGCTTGAGGAGGATGCGCTTGTAGCGGAGCCCGGGGTGAAGCGCGGGCGGGGAGACGGTGAGGTCGGCCTGGCGGTCGTCGGAGCTCATGGGTCGCGTTCTACTCGGGCCGGAAGCGCTCCGCAATCGAGCGTGGCACGAGGCCGCGGGTCGGTGGTAAGTCATCACTCGGACATGCGCTCGCTCGGCCGACCCACCCTCGCAGGAACGCTCGGACCGTTCGTCCTGGCGGCCGCGCTGGTCGGCGGCGCCGGCTGCGACGGCTGCAAGGGCAGCGGCACCGCGCCCCAGGTCGACGCGGGGGAGCAGCACGCCACCACCGAGCAGCTCACCCCGGAGCTCTCCGCGAAGGTGCTCGCGAAGGTCGGCGACCGCACGATCACCCTCGGCGACTACCTCGCGGCGCTCGAGCACATGGACCAGTTCGATCGCCTCCGCTACCGCGCCCCCGAGCGCCGCAAGGAGCTGCTAGAGGAGATGATCCGCGTCGAGCTGCTCGCGCAAGAGGCGACGCAGAAGGGCTACGACAAGGACCCGGTCGCCCAAGCGGAGCTCCGCGCCATCCTCCGCGAGGCCATGCTGGCCGACGCGCGCAAGGGCTCCCCGTCGCCGGCCGACATCCCCGAGGGCGAGGTGCGCGCGTATTTCGACGCCCACAAAGCCGACTACCACGATCCCGAGCGCCGCCGGCTCTCCTGCATCGTCACCAAAGACGAGGCCGGCGCGAAGGCCGCGCTCGACGCCGCGCGCGCGGCGACCACCGCCGCCGCGTGGGGCGAGGTGGTTCGGCAGCGCTCGACCGATCTCCAGGCCCGCGCCAGCGTGCCGCTCGACCTCGCGGGCGACTTCGGCATCGTGAGCCCGCCTGGCGACGCGCGCGGCGAGAACGCGCGCGTGCCCGAGGAGGTGCGCGCCGCCGCGTTCCAGGTCGAGGGCGTGGGCCAAGTGCTCCCGAAGGTGATCAAGGCCAACGGGAAATACTGGGTCGTGCGCCTCTCTCAGAAGCTCGACGCGCGCGATCGCACCTTCGCCGAGGCCGAGCGCGTCATCCGCGTGAAGCTCGCCCAAGACAAGATCCGCGAGCGAGAGCAGGCCGTGCTCGCCGACCTGAAGAAGAAGCACAAGGTGGAGATCGACCAGGCCGCGCTCGCGACCGTGCGCGTCGACGTGGTCGACGCCGGCCCGCGCTGACCCAGCCTCACGCGCGGTCGCGCGCTCAGTCGTCGAGCACGCCGAAGGTCCAGGCCTCGCCCGGCTGCCGCACCACGAGCACCTGCGACTCCACCCGCGCGAGCAGCTCGGTCGCCGACGAGCTCGCGCTGGGGCGCACGCCCACGGCGACGCCCGTCTCCCACTCCCAGACGCGCGCCTCGACCACGCCGTCGACCCCGTACACGAGCTCGAGGATGCGCCGCAGCCGGGGCGAGAGGGGCGAGAGGGGCGGGGGCGGCGCTGACATGCGCTACTTGAGGTCCTCGAGGACGGCCTTGGTGATCTCCTCGAGCTTGAGCGCGCGATCCCCCTCGTGATCCTTCAGGAATTTCGGGGCGCGGGCCGTGTCGACGGGCACGAGATCGGGGCCCATCGGGCCGAGGACGTCGCTCCCGACGACGAAGAGCACCTCGCCCCCGTCGCGCCACGTCCGGTCGTAGAAGTCTTGGACGCGCAGCTTGGCCGCGCCGCCCGCGAGCCGCGCCGTGAGGGCGCAGCGCGGCGTGTCGAAGGTCTTCTTGGACCCGTCGGCCGCCACGAGCTCGGTGAGCCACGCGCTGCCGGCGGTGAGCTTCATGCCGCAGTGGGCGCAGCGGCCGGGCGGCGCGGCCGCGGGCGTGGTGCTCGCGTCCTTCTTGCAGCCGCTGGCGAGCGCGGGCGCCAGCGTGAGGGCGAAGAGCGCGCCGAGGGCGCGGCGCCGTGAGAGCGGCGGCGCGTGGCGCATGGCGGACGGGGCGAGCGAGGAGGGCTTCATGGGAACAGAGGGGTGAAGTTCGAGACGAGCGCGTACCGCACGATCGGCGCGGCCCCGACCACTAGCACGGCCAGCCACGCGTACGAGGCGGTGCGGAGCCGCTCCCGCGCGAAGTCGGCGAAGGTCGCGCGGGCCGCCTCGCTGCGCGCGAACGCCGCGCCGACCGCCGCGCCCCCGGCCCAGGTGGCGGCCACGAACATGGCGCCGAACAGCGGGTACCCGAGGCCGAGGACCTCGGGCTTGAGGAGGCAGAACGGACACACGTGCTGCGGCACCTCGAAGGCGTGCGGCGCGACCTCGAGCATCGCGGCGCCTACGGCGAACGGGAGCGCCGCGAGGGACAGCGCCCCGGCGAGGAGGGCCCGCCCGCGGGTCGGGCGCCGCGCGGCGAGCCAGCCGCACAGTTGGATCAGCAGGCGGCGCGCGCCGAACAGCATCGCGGGCGCGTGCTCGACCCGGGAC
>DAORJJ010000709.1:0-3276 GCA_035439005.1 Polyangiaceae bacterium
CGAATCGCGCCGCGCCGCCCCCCGCCGAGCCGCGAGTCCCCAGGGGGAGACAAAAAAAAACAGGGCGCCCGCCGGAGCGAGCACCCTGAAGTTCGAGGCGGCGCCTTGGCGGCGCCCGAAGCCTACTCGCCCTGGTAGATGCGCGCGCGGCGACCGCGGTCCTTCGCCTTCAGCTTGGCGCGGAAGCGGTTCGTCTTGGTGCGGTTGGTCTTGCGGGGCTTCTTCGAGAGGACGAGATACATGGCAGACTCCAAGGAGGAGAGGAAAGGGGGAGCTGGGAATAGACCAAGCTCGCCCGGCGCGCAAGCGCCGCGACGGCCTGGCTACTTCTTCTTTCTGGACACGAGGTGCACGACCAGCGCGATGGCGGCGCCAAGGGCCACGAGGAGCGTCAGGACGACGAGCGCCAGGATCACGAGCTCGGCGGTGCTGACGTAGAAGTGCGCTCTCAGGTGCCGCCCTTGCGGAGCTCGGTGAGCACGAGCTTCGCGACGGCCTTCAGCGTGTCGAACACGCCCACGCCCGTGCGGGCCACGGCCTCGAAATCGGGCACGTTCGTGGGGTTGATGAGCTCGCGGAGCTCCTCCACCGTGCCGACGTTCGGGAGGTCGCGTTTGTTGTATTGTACAACGTACGGGAGCTTGTCGAGCGAGTAGCCCTGCTCGGCGAGGTTCGTGCGCAGGTTCTCGACCGACTCGAGGTTCGCCTCGGTGCGCTCGATCTGCGAGTCGGCGACGAAGATCACGCCGTCGACCCCCTTCAGGATGAGCTTGCGGGACGCGTCGTAGAAGACCTGCCCGGGCACCGTGTAGAGGTGGAAGCGCGTCTTGAACCCGCGGATCTCGCCGAGCGAGAGCGGCAGGAAGTCGAAGAAGAGCGTGCGCTCGGTCTCCGTCGCGAGGCTGATCATCTTCCCCTTCGCGTCGGGGTTGGTGCGCTCGTAGATGTACTGGAGGTTCGTCGTCTTCCCGCAGAGACCCGGGCCGTAGTAGACCAACTTGCAGTTGATCTCGCGCGCCATGTAGTTGATGAAGCTCATTGATCCTCTCCTTCGGCGCTCAGTCGTTGAAGAGGTTGTCGATGTCTTCGTCGGTGATCTCCGCGAAGGGCGAGTCTGCCCCGGGCTCCGCCACCTTCTTGAGGAGCGCTTCGAAGATGTGGTTGAGCTCCTCGCTCGCCTTCTTCACGCGCAGGCGCACGAGGCCGAGGCTCGACCGCGAGTCGAAGATCACCACCAGGATCACGCGGTTGCCCACGAGCTGGATGTGGATGTTCGCCTTCTCGCCCTCGTGGAACTGGGTGGCGAACTCGTTCTCCTTGAGGAGCTTCGCCATCCCGCCGGTGGCGGCGATGTTGCCCGCCGTGAGCGAGGCGAGGCTGGTCGTGTCGACGTTGTCGATGTCGCCGCTCGCAGCGATGAGCTGCCCGTTCTTGTCGACGATGAAGACGACCTTGGCGTTCGCGTCCCGAACCAGACGGTCCACGACCGCTTGGATCTGATTGAACTCCTCCTCGTACATCACCATCTGGGGATTAGCCATCCGAGTCCTCCGCGGGCACGCACGCGCGCATATGACCTCGAGCCGGTTCGTGGGTCCCGCCGGTGGGAGAGCCCGAAACGCACCCGCTGAAACGTGAGGCTTCGGTTTTATCGGGTTCCCACGAGCACGGCAAGACACGTCAGCGGCGAGGGGCGCAGAAGTCGCGGACGGTGTCGTACAGCACCTCGAGCCCCCACGTTAGGCCGTCCACGGGCACGCGCTCGTCGTGGCCGTGGTACATCTTCTGGAAGCTCACCTCGTGGGTGGGGTCGAATTTTACGGGCGCGAACCCGTAGCAGTGCGTGCCGAGGCGCGCGTACGCCTTCGCGTCGGTGAACCCAACCACCATGTAGGGAAGGGGCTCACCCAGCGGATCGTGCTTGCGCAGCATGCGCTCGAGGTGGCCGTAGAGGGGCGTCGTCGGGTCGGTCTCCACGGCCGGCAGCGAGCGGAGCACCTCGACCTCGGCGTCGGGGCCGAGCAGCTCGCGGAGCTCGGCCAGGAAGGCCAGCTCCGACTGGCCGGGCAGCGTGCGGCCGTCGATCTCCACGCTCGCGCGGCCGGGGATGACGTTCACCTTGTGGCCCGCGCGCACCACCGTGGGCGAGGCGGTGCTCGAGAGCATGGCGCCGAAGCTCCGCCGCTGGTCGGGGTCTTTCACGAGGTAGTCGAGGATGAGCCCGGCGATCTGCGGCGTGGTGAGGCGCTTCAGGGCTTGGCTCTGCGGGAACGGCAGGGACGCGGCCAGCCGCGTGACGAAGTCGGTCACGACAGGCACCGGGTGCATCGGCAGGCGCGTGCGCCCGAGCCTCGCGATGGCCTCGGCGAGCCGCACGACCGCGCTGTTCGGATCCGGCATGGAGCCGTGGCCGGGCGAGCCCGTGTAGGTGGCGCGCAGCCACACGGCGCCCTTCTCGGCGACCTGCACGGGGTAGAACACCTTGCCGAGCAGGTTCAGCGAGAAGGCGCCCACCTCCCCGAGCATGTACTCTGCACGCACCTCGTCGGGGTGCTCGTCCACGAGGAACGTGCTGCCGAGGCCGCAGCCGGCCTCCTCGTCCGCCACCGCGGCGAAGATGACGTCGCGCTCGAGCGGGACGCCCTCCTCCTTCAGCCGCGCGAGCACGCAGGCGCTCATCGCGGCCATGTGCTTCATGTCGATGGCCCCGCGGCCCCACAGGTACCCGTCGTGGATCTCGCCGCCGAACGGCGGGTGCGTCCAGCGGGACGCGTCGGCCTCCACGACGTCGGTGTGCGCGTTCAAGAGGAGCGGCGGTTTGTCGCCCGTGCCGCGCAGCCTGACGACCAGGTTGTCGCGGTTCTTCACCTTCGCGAAGGTCTTGGGCTCGAGCCCGGCGTCGCGCGCGAAGTCCGCGAGGCGCGCCGCGCACAGGTGCTCGTGGCCGTCGTCCTCCCCTCCGGTGCCCCGGTTCACCGTCGGCTGGCGGATCAGGTCCTGGAGGAGCGTCGTGACGGTTTCACCCCAGGGCTTGGTCATCGGGCCATCTTCGCCGATCGCGCCGCCGGTCGCCACGCCTCGGGAGCGGCGCGGCGCGCGCCGAGTGGTAGAGGTGCAGCGTGCACGATCCCTCGCCGGCCGCCGTCGCGGCGTCCTCCCAGCGCGCCCTCGACGACGACCTCGGCGAGCCGCGCCTCGTCGTGGCCTGGCCCGCGCGCGAGGCGGTGCTGCTCGGCGCGTTCCAGCCGCTCCACGAGGCCGGCCTCGGCGCGCACG
>DAORJJ010000710.1:0-3253 GCA_035439005.1 Polyangiaceae bacterium
TGCTCGCGTAGCCCGGGTCGCGTCGCGCGTCGCGTGTCGCCCGCGACGCGCGGGCGTCGATGCACGACCCTGAGGCGTGATCTCGCCCGACGAAAAAGACGCGGCCCTCGCGCACGACATCCGCCTCCTCGGCCGCCTCCTCGGCGACACGCTCCGTGACCACGAGGGGGCGGACACCTTCGAGCTCATCGAGTCGGTGCGGCGCCTCGCCGTGGCGAGCCGAAAGCGCGACGACCTCGCGTCGCGCCGTGAGCTCGCGAGCACGCTCGACGCGCTCACCATCGACCGGGCCGTCGTCGTCGTGCGCGCGTTCAGCGTGTTCTCCCAGCTCGCGAACCTCGCGGAGGATCGCCACACCCTCCGGCGCCACCGCGCGCGTCGCGCCGAGGGGGCGGCGCCGCTGCCTTCGACGCTGCGAGGGCTCATCGCGGACGCGGTGGCGCGCGGCACCACGCGCGAGGCGTTCACGGCGACGCTCTCGCGGGTGCGGGTCTCCCCCGTGCTCACCGCGCACCCCACCGAGGTGCAGCGCAAGAGCATCCTCGACTGCCAGCTCGCCATCGCGCGGGCGCTCGCCCGAAAAGACGCCCTCGACCTCCTCCCGGAGGAGCGCGCGGCCGAGGAGTCGGAGCTCCGGCGCCTCGTGGCCACGCTCTGGCAGACGCGCATCCTGCGGCCACGGAAGCTCCGCGTGCGTGAGGAAATCTCCAACGCTCTCGCGTATTTCGACTACACGTTTTTCGACGAGCTGCCGCGGCTCCAGGCCGACCTCGAGGACGCGACCCTCGAGCTCCCCGGCTCGGCCGCGCGCCCCGCGCTCGCGAACGTGCTCGCGGTGGGCAGCTGGGTCGGCGGGGATCGCGACGGCAACCCGTTCGTCACGGCGGAGATGCTCGCGCACGCGTTCTCGCACCAGTGCGCCCTCGTGTTCGAGCGCTACTTCGCCGCGGTGCACGCGCTCGGCGCGTCGCTCGCGCTCTCGAGCCTGCTCACGACGCCGAGCCCCGAGCTCCTCCGCCTCGCCGAGCGCTCGCACGACGCGTCGCCGCAGCGGAGCGACGAGCCGTACCGGCGGGCGCTGACGGGCATCTTCGCCCGCCTCGCGGCCACCGCCACGGCGCTCGGGGTGCAGAGCGAGCACCGCGCCGCCGTGGGCGAGGGCGAGCCGTACGCGTCGGCGCGCGCGTTCCAAGAGGACCTCGACGTGCTCGACGCGAGCCTGCGCGCGTCGGGCAACGCGCTGCTCGCGGACGGCGAGCTGCGGCGGCTGCGGTGCGCGGTAGGCGCCTTCGGGTTTCACCTCGCGGCCATCGACCTTCGCCAGAACTCCGACGTGCACGAGGTGGTCGTCGCCGAGCTCCTCCGCGAGGCGCGCGCCGAGCTCGACTACCTCGGGCTCGACGAGGCAGGCCGCCAGCGCGTGCTCCGCGCGGAGCTCGCGTCGCCGCGGCCGCTCCGCTCCCCGTTCGTCGCGTACAGCGAGGTGGCGCGCGGCGAGCTCGCGATCCTCGAGGAGGCGGCCGCGGCCGTGCGGCGCCTCGGCCCCGCGGCGATCCCGCAATACGTGATCTCGAAGACCGACAGCGTCTCCGACCTGCTCGAGGTGGCGGTGCTCCTGAAGGAGGTGGGCCTCGTCACGCCGGGGGAGGCGCCCTCGTCGCGCCTTCAGATCGTGCCGCTCTTCGAGACCATCGCCGATCTGCGGCGCGCCTCGGAGACCATGCGCGCGTGGCTCGCCCTCACGGAGGCGAAGAGCCTCGTGCGGTCGCTCGGCGGCGCGCAGGAGATCATGCTGGGGTACTCCGACAGCAACAAAGACGGCGGGTACCTCACCGCGAACTGGGAGCTCTACCGGGCCGAGCTCGCGCTCGTGGGGGTGTTCCGCGAGGCGGACGTGCGGCTCCGCTTCTTTCACGGGCGCGGCGGGAGCGTGGGGCGCGGGGGCGGGCCGTCGTACGAGGCCATCCTGGCGCAGCCGCCGGGGAGCGTGCAGGGCGAGCTGCGGCTCACCGAGCAGGGCGAGGTCATCGCGAGCAAGTACGCGAACCGCGCGATCGGGCGCCGCAACCTGGAGGCGCTCGTGACCGCCGCCGTGCGCGCCACGGAGGACGCCACGCCGCACGCCGAGCTCGAGGCCTATCACGGCGCCATGGAGGAGCTGTCGATCGACGCGCACGAGGCGTACCGGAGATTGGTGTATAATACACCCGGGTTCGTCGAGTACTTCCGCGCCTCCACGCCCATCCGCGAGATCGCCGAGCTCAACATCGGATCTCGGCCCGCGTCGCGAAAGGGCTCCGAGCGCATCGAGGATCTGCGCGCGATCCCCTGGGTGTTCTCGTGGGCCCAGTGCCGCCTGATGCTCCCGGGGTGGTACGGGGTCGGGCACGCGGTGGAGGCGTTCATCGCGCGGCGCGGCGAGGAGGGCACGCGGCTCCTGCGTGAGATGAGCTTGGCGTGGCCGTTCTTTCGCGCGCTGCTCTCGAACCTCGAGATGCTGCTCGCGAAGACCGACCTGTCGATCGCCGCGCGCTACAAGGACCTCGTCGGTGATCGCGAGCTCGCGGGGGCGATCTTCGCGCGCCTCGAGGCGGAGCACGCGGCGACCCTCCGCTCGGTGCGTATGCTCACGGGCGCCGAGAGCCTGGTCGCCGCGAACCCCACGCTCGCGCGCTCCATTCAGTACCGCTTCCCGTACCTCGACCCGCTGAACCACCTGCAGATCGAGCTGCTCTCGCGCTACCGCGCGGGCGATCCCCACGAGCGCGTGCGCCGCGGTATTCACCTCACGATCAACGGGCTGGCGGCGGGGCTGCGCAACTCCGGCTGAGCGTCGGCCCCCGGCCAGCGCGCGTCAGTGCTGGGCCTCGCGGCGCCGATACTCCGCGGGCGTGACGCCCATCGTGCGCTTGAAGACCTTGGCGAGCGCGTCCTCGTCCGCATAGCCGACCCGCTCGGCGATCTCGCTCGTGCTGAGGTTGCGCTGCTGCAGGAGGTCGGCCGCGACGAGCGCGCGCCACCGCGCGAGGTATTTCGCGGGGGGCTCGCCCACGAGCTCCGTGAAGCGGTCGAAGAAGCGGGTGCGCGACATCGCCGCCTCGCCGGCGAGCGCCGCGGCCGACCACGCGCGGGAGGGCTCGGCGTGGATCTTGGCCAGGGCGGCCCCGATGCGCTCGTCGCGCGCGGCGGCGAGCAGGCTCGAGCGCGCGGCGCCGGCGCCGGGCCGGTCGGACCCCGCAGCGGGCGCCGGCTC
>DAORJJ010000711.1:0-3251 GCA_035439005.1 Polyangiaceae bacterium
ACCCAGGGGGCGACTTGACGCAACGGCACCACGCGCCGCGCGCCTGCGGCGGGCTCGCGGGCGCCGCGGCCTCCGTCGGGGCGCTCGGAGCAGCCGCGCTCGGCTGCGGCGCGGACGCGCTCGGCTGCGGCGCGGACCCGCTCGGCTGCGGCGCGGACGCGCTGGGCGCGGGCCCCTCTGCGCGCGCGAGCGAGGGAGAGAGAGAGACGAACGAGGCGACGGCGAGAGCGACGGTGAGCTGCGAGAGGACGAGGGTGCGCATGGGAGACTCCTTCTTTCGCGGAGCCAATTGCAGCGCCCGTGCCACGCCAAGGTCGCAGGACATTTCAGCAAATCGCCGCGCGAGGTTGCGCAACGCGGTGCACACACGTGCACGCGCACGCTCACCCTCGCGGGCACCTCTACCCGATCGCGTACTCGTCGAGCTTGTAGTAGAGCGCCCGGCGGCTGATGCCGAGCAGGCGCGCCGCGAGCGTGCGGTTGCCCTTCGCGCGCTCGAGCGCCTCGCGCACCGCGTCGCGGCCGGCGTCGCGCTGGGCGCTGTGGAGCGTACCACCGGACGTAGCGCTCGGCGGGCCGCTCGGCGGCGGCGCAGCCGGGGCCGAGGTCGACGCGGAGGGGGTGGACGCGGGCGGAGTGGACGCCGGCGCCGCGCGGGCGATCTCGCGCTCCACGTCGGCCACGGTGAGCGTGGGGCCGTCGGAGAGCACCACGAGCCGCTCGACGAAGTTCTGGAGCTGCCGCACGTTGCCAGGCCACGGCAGGCCCGAGAGCCGCGCGAGCGCCGGCTCGCCGAGCACGAGCGGCCGCCCGCTCTGCGACGCGTGCTCCGCGACGAAGCGGAGCGCGAGCGCCGCGATGTCGCCGGGCCGCTCGCGCAGGGGCGGCACGGTGAGCGGGACCACGTTGAGCCGGTAGTAGAGGTCTTCGCGGAACTGGCCGGCGGCGACCATCGCGGGGAGATCGCGGTGCGTCGCCGCCACGAAGCGCACGTCGACGCGCACGGTCTGCGTGCCGCCCAGGCGCTCGAACTCCCGCTCTTGCAGCACGCGCAAGAGCTTCACCTGCGTGGCCGGCGTGATGTCGCCGATCTCGTCGAGGAAGAGCGTGCCCTCGTGCGCGAGCTCCACGCGCCCGGGCTTGCGCTGCGTGGCGCCGGTGAACGCGCCCTTCTCGTAGCCGAACAGCTCGCTCTCGAGCAGCGCGTCGGGGAGCGCCGCGCAGTGCAGCTTGATGAAGGCCTTCTTCGCGCGCGCGCTGCCGTCGTGGATGGCCCGCGCGATGAGCTCCTTCCCCGTGCCGGTCTCGCCGTGGATGAGCACTGTGGCCGTGCTCCGGGCCGCGCGCTCCACGAGCTCGCGCACGCCTCGCATGGGCGCGGACTCACCGACGAGATCGCGGGTGGCCGACGCGGCGCTGGGCGCGCGCTCGGCGGTGTGCCGCACGCCCTCGAGCACCTTGCCGAGCACGAACACGAGCTCGGCCCGCTCGAAGGGCTTCTGGAGGTAGTCCGCAGCGCCGGCCTTCATCGCCTCCACCGCGCTCGAGACCGTCCCGTGGGCGGTGAGGATCACGACGGGCAGCTCGGGCCACCGCGCGCCGATCTCGCGCATGAGGGCGTGGCCGTCCATCCCGGGCATGCGCAGGTCGGAGAGCACCACCGAGAACGGCCGCGCCTCCAGCGCCTCCAGCGCGGCGGCCCCCGAGTGGACCACGCGAGACGAGAAGCCCGCCTGCCGGAGCTGGGCGCCCAGCACCTCGGCGACGGCCACGTCGTCGTCGACGACGAGCACGCTGCGAGACGGATCCGCCGGCTCTCCCCCCATGCCTCAGCGTAACACGGCGCTCGCGGGCTCTGCGTGCGGAAAGAGCACCTCGACGCGGGTGCCTTGGCCGAGGGAGCTCGTGATCGACAGGGCGGCGTCGTGGGCGTCGGCGACGCGCCGCACGAACGCGAGCCCGAGGCCGGAGCCCGTGGTCTTCGTCGTGAAAAAATCGTCTTGCGCGTTCTCGCGCGTCACCGCGTCCATCCCCTCGCCGTCGTCGTCCACCCACACGCTCACGCCGTCTCCGCGTCGCTCCGCGCCGACCCGGATGGCGCCGCCCTTTGGCATCGCCTCGCTCGCGTTGCGCACGAGGTTCTCGAAGGCGCTCGCGAGCAGCTCGGCGTCCGCGCGGATGGCCGGGCAGCCGGGCTCGAGCGCCAGCGTGAGGGTCACGCCCTCGCCCACCGCGAGCCGCTGCGCCTCCACGAGCTCGCCGAGCAGCACGGCGAGATCGACGCGCACGAGCGAGGCCTCCACGCGCCCGAGCCGCTGGTACTGCTCGACCACCTGCCCGATGCGGTCGGTCTGCTCCACGATGAGGGTGAGATAGCGCACGCTGTCCTCGAGCGGGCGGCCCTGCGCGTGCTCCTCGAGCAGCAGCTGCGCGGCCCCGCGCGCGGCGGCCAGGGGGTTTCGGACGTCGTGCGCCATCTGCGCGGCGAAGCGCCCGAGCGTCGCGTGGTACCGCATGCGGGCGGCGCCCTCGGCGTAGCGCCCGGCCACGTGCCGCAGCGCGCCCCACACCGCCAGGGAGATGACGACCGAGGCGAGCACGAGCAGCGCGCTCCCCGCGCCCCACGAGCGCGCGAGCCCGATCTGCGCGACCACGCCGCCGAACGCGATCGCGATCGAGGTCGCCATCGCCCGGGGGGTGAGATCGCGGACGAGGCGAAAGCGCAGCGTGCCGGCCGCGAGCAGGACACCGCTCCCCAAGAGGCCCCACGCCGCCAGGCGCGGCACCGGCGCCCCCGCGATCGCGAACACGTCGGTGCCGCTCCCGCCGACGCCGAGCGCGACCGCCGCCGTGACCAGCCAGGCGCTCGCGCGCTCCTCGCGTGCGCTCCGGCGCAGGTGCCTCGCGAGCAGACCGAACGACACGACGAGCGTGACCGAGAGGCCCAGGGCCACGAGCACGGCCCACGCGGGGCTCAGCGCGAACGCGCCGAGCTGCGGGATCGCGAGCGGGCTCACGCAGACGAGCGCGACCAGGACGAAGTAGCCCCAGAGCCCCCGCGCCGCCCAGCGGAGCCGGCGCCGCTGGCCCACGAACGTGGCGACCACCTCGAACGCGAGCGGCACGGCGAGCGCGGCCGTCGCGGCGTTGAACCAGCGCGCGGCGTCTCCGCCCGAGTTGCTCCCGATGAGGTCGAGCACGTCGTACGCGAAGAGGTCGAGGTAGAGGGCTCCGAGCGGCACGGCCAGCGG
>DAORJJ010000712.1:0-3242 GCA_035439005.1 Polyangiaceae bacterium
ACGTTCGCCCCTTCGGGGCTCACTCCGGTTCATGGCGACACCTCGCCTTCGGCGCGGGCTCGCCATCGACCTGCGTTCGCCCCTTCGGGGCTCACTTCCAGGTTCACGCGCCGGGGCTCCCGAGGCCTCGGATGAGGGCCTCGTCGCTGCCTGCCGTGACCCCGCCGCGGCGCTTCTGGTGTTCCTCGTAGGGGACCGGCGGCAGCGCCGTGAACCCAGGGACGACGTCGTAGGCGTTGTCGCCGATCAGCATCGAGCCCTCGAGCAGCTCGGCCCCGAGCTCCTGCAAGAAGGCGAGCGACTTGACCCGGCCCACGAGCTCGTTCGCGTCTTCCGCGCCGGTGACCTCGACCAGGACCCGCACCGCCTCCGCGACCCGGTAGACGCGGCCCTCGGACACGATGGTGAGCTCCCCGTTGGCGAGCTCGATGCGGCCGTCCACGATCCACTCGTCGAGCGCCTGCTGGGGGAAGAAGAAGCGGTTTTCCATGGGAGGGGGTGCGCAGGGCGCTCCGTGGGCGAAAGCCTACCACCTCCGCCCCGTTTCGAGCGACTCTCCGCGGAGACATGGCAGGTTCTTGGGTGTTCGCCGCGTACGACGCGCTCGTGGCCCTCGCGGGGGCGCCCGCGCACGCGGGGCGGGTGGAGCGGCTGAGGGCGGCCTTCGGCGAGCGCGCCGGGAGCTTCTCCCTCGAGGACGAGCGACGCACGCGGGCGTTCTGGGACGCCGCGCTCACCCGGGGTGGCCTCGCGCGCGAGCTCGGGCCTTCGCTGCCCGCCGAGCTGCGTCCCGCGGCCCGGACGTTCACCAACGCGCACCGGGGCCTCTTTCAGCTCGTCCCGGACGCCGGCGCGGGGCACGTCGTGTTCGAGGACCTCTGGTCCGGGGCGATGTTTCGCGTGGAGGCGTTCGACGACGCGTCGGCCGCCGGCATCTTCCGGCACGAGGGTGGGCTCTGTGACGCGCGCCTCGTCGCGAGCGACGAGGCCGAGGTCGCGCTGCTCCCGGGGGCCTTCTTTCACCCCGAGGACGCCACGCCCTTCGCGCTCGGCGTGCTCGCGGAGGCGCGCGCGCGCGGCCTCGGCCTCGAGGAGGTCGCGGACGCCCTGCTGCTCATGGAGCACCGCCTCGCCACCCTCTCGCGCGTAAAAGCGAGCTTCGCGTATCGCCTTCCCGCCGCGCGCTGAGGTACAACGCGCGAATGATGCCCCCTGAGACGTTCACGGCGGTCCTCGTCGGCGCGCGCCCCCTCGCCGATGGCGTGCGTGAGCTCACCTTCGAGCGCACCGACGGCCGCCCGCTCTCCTTCCTCGCTGGCCAGTGGGTGAACCTCGAGCTCGGCGAGACCATCGGCGCGCTGCGACGCGCGTACAGCCTCGCGTCTCCTCCCGACGGCACCGGCCGCTTCGAACTCGCGGTCACGCGCGTCGAAGGGGGACCGGGCTCGACGCGCCTCCACGCGCTCGTCCCCGGCGACCAGGTGACCGTCGTCGGCCCGCAGGGGATCTTCGTGCGCAAGGTGCGCGGGCCGTCGCTCTTCGTCGCGACCGGCACCGGCTACACACCGCTCCGCAGCATGCTCAAGCACGCCCTCGCCGACGGCGACACGTCGCCCATGCGCCTCATCTTCGGCGTGCGCACGCCCAACGACCGCATCTACGAAGACGAGCTCGCCGAGCTCGAGGCCCGCTACCCGCACTTCCGCGGGGCCTTCACGCTCTCCCGCGCGCCCGAGTCTTGGGACGGGCGCCGCGGGTACGTGCAGACCCACGTGCGCGAGCTCTACGACGAGCTGTCGGCCTTCGGACGGACGAACGTGTACATCTGCGGCCTCCACCGCATGGTGGGCGCCGTGCGCGATCTGCTCCGCAAGGACATGGGGCTCGAGCGCCAGCAGGTGCACTCCGAGCGCTACGACTGAGCCCCCGTGGCGAGCGGCGACCGGGCGCGCGCAGGGCGAGCGGTCGCGCGCCGCGCCGCTCAGTACCCCTTGCGGAGGAAGACCTTGTCGCCGAGCTCGATCTCGCGCCGCGTGCCGAGGAGAATGCACATGCTGCTGTGCTTGCCCACGGTGATGACGCGCAGCTCGCCTACGATCTCTTCCGGGAGCTTCGTGGTGTCCTTGGGTCGCGGCACGGTCTCGGTGGCGGCCGGCGAGTTGCTTTCGAGCGCGATGCGGTCGACGGCGCGGCGCTCGATGAAGCTCTCGTGCCACGCGTCTCCCTTGCGCAGGACCAGCAGGCGGTTGCCAGGCTTCACCTTGGCGTCCTCGCCCTTGTCGATGAAGACGACCTGGTCCTGCCCGTAGAAGTTGTGGTTCCGCACGCTCGCGATCACCTGCGCGGCGGTCTCGGCCTCGTTGCGCTGCGGCGGCACGACCTCGAAGCGTCGCTGGATGGGGCCGATGCGTGCGCCGCGCTCGATGACGTCGAGCGCCTCGACGATGCGCGCGCGGGCGGTGTGGTCCTTCGCTCGCCAGTTGTCGACGCGGACCGTGCCTTGGATCGCGATCATCTGGCCGTTCCCGCGCACCGCGCCCTGGGGTCGGTAGATGGTGAGGAGCTGTCCCTCCTTCACCTCGCGGTTGTCGGCGAAGCGGATGTAGACCTCGTCCCCCTCGGTGAGGAGCATCTTGTCCTCGGGGGACCCGTTGATCTCGCCCCAGTTGCTCGACTGATCTTCGATGTACCCGCCGTTCCTCAGGAAGACGGTGCCGGCGGGCACCAGCGCGGGGCCGCGGATCGCGTTCGCCGCGGTGGTGGCGGGCGCGTCCACGTCGGCGCCGGGGCGCAGGCGCACCTGGTCGCCGGGGTAGATCCAGTGGGGGTTCTGGATCTCGGGGTTGTACGACCAGATGCGAGGCCACTGGTAGGGGTTCGAGAAGTACTGGTCGCAGATGTGCCACAGGGTGTCGCCCTTGCGCACCGAGTGGACCGTCGCGTTCGGGTTCCTGCGCGCGTTGACCCCGCCGAAGATGAACGAGCCGTTCTCGCGGCCGCGGACCGTGCCGCCGCCGCCGCCTGCCGCGCGGAGGTCGAACCCGTCGCGATCGCCGGGGCCGGTGATCGGCTTCGACGAGGAGCCCGTCACGTTGCCGCCGCCGAGGACGCCGCCCTCCGGGACCGGCGCCACCACCGCGTTGGGGTAGGTCGGGAAGACGACCGTCGAGCCGCCGCCTGCCGCGGGTGCCGCGCCGCCGCCGCCTGCGGGTGCCGCGCCGCCGCCCGCGCCTTGCGCCGCC
>DAORJJ010000713.1:0-3222 GCA_035439005.1 Polyangiaceae bacterium
CGAGCACGCCCGCCGCGGCGTGGTGGCGGTGGAGGTCGCGGGCAAGCCCGTCGCCATCGGCACCGTGCTCGCGAACGACGGGCGCATCCTGACGTCGCTGTCGGGCCTGGCAGGGATGGGCGCCACCGAGACCGTGCAGGTGCGCTACGCGGACGGCTCCACGGTCGCCGCGAAGGTCGGCCACAAGGACATCGACTGGGACCTCGCGCTGCTCGTGCCCCAGTCCATCAAGTGGAAGGAGGGCCTGGCCGCCAGCGACATCGAGCCGAACGCGACCGACCTCCGCCTCGTGCTGCCGCTCCGCGGGAAGCTCGGCGCCATCCCGGTGGCGCTGAAGGGGCGCACCGACGCGAAGTCGCGCGGGGGCGCGCCGCTCCTCAACACGCTCGACCTCGACATGAAGGGCGCGCTCTCGGTGCCCGGCGCCCCGGTGCTCGACAGCCGAGGCAACGCGGTCGGGCTCCTCGTGCACGCCTGCCAGGTGCGGTCCACGGCCCGCTGCGCGCCGGTGTCGGTCGGCGCGCCCATCTCGGCCATCCGCACGTTCCTCATGCGCACGCCCGCCACCGCCGTCGCGCCGCAGCCCTGGCTCGGCCTGCGCGGCGCGCCCTCCCAGGCCGGCAGCATCAAGGGCGTCCGCGTGCTCGCGCTCGCGCCGCAGTCGCCGGCCGAACGCGCCGGGCTGAAGGCGAGCGCCGAGCCCGACGGCGGCGACATCATCGTCGCGGTCGACGGCGCCCCCGTCGAGACGCCGGAGCAGCTCGCGGACGCCATCGGTCACAAGGCCATCGGCGACACGGCCAAGCTGCTCGTCTTCGACGGCACGAAGTTCCGCGAGGCGCCCGTCACGCTCCGCCCTGCCCCGTAGCGGCCTAGCTGCCCTGAGGGTAGGCAAAGGTGGGCGTGCAAAGCGGAGAAGCGGCCCGTACGCTGCGACCAGAGACGTGGTAATGCACGGAGAGGCGCTCGTTGTCCGCTCCTCCCGCGTCCGCGCAGGAGGGAAAATCTGCCTCCTCGTTCCACTGTTGGGTTGACACATCGGCCCTTCATTCGCGACGATTTCGCCCCAGGTACCCGACCTTGACCACCACCCAGCTGCGGATAGAAGTCGCCGGCGAGACCAACGTCGGCATGAAGCGCCAGCACAACGAGGACAATTTCTCCATCCTCGAGGAAGCTGGTCTCTACATCGTCGCCGACGGCATGGGCGGTCACGCCTCCGGCGAGGTGGCGAGCCAGATGGCGGTCGACGCGCTGAAGGACTTCTTCATCTCGACCTCGGAAGACCCCGAGCGGACCTGGCCGTACAAGATGGACCGGTCGCGCGGCTACGAGGAGAACCGCCTCATCACCGGCATCAAGCTCGCCAACCTGCGCATCTACGAGAGCGCGCAGCGCGACGCCCGGCAGCGCGGCATGGGCACCACGATCGTGGTGCTCTTCGCGGTGGAGGACGGCGTGTACTGCGCCCACGTCGGCGACTCGCGCGGGTACCGCATCCGCGACGGCAAGATCGAGCAGCTCACCGACGACCACTCGCTCTTGAACGACTACATCAAGATGAAGCGCCTCACGGCCGAGGAAATCGCCAATTTCCCCCACAAGAACGTGATCGTCCGCGCGCTCGGCATGAAGGACACCGTCAAGGTGGACACCCGCTTCGAGGCGTCGCGCGCCGACGATGTCTACGTGCTCTGCTCCGACGGTCTGTCGGGCCCCGTCACCGACGAGGAGCTCCTCGAGATCGTCCAAGGCGCCCCCGACCTGAAGCAGGCGGCCTCGCAGCTCATTCAGCGCGCCAACGAGAACGGCGGCCCCGACAACATCACGGTCATCCTCGCGCGCTGGGTCAGCTGACATGCGTGAGCCGACGTGGGTGAGCTGAGGCCGTGAGCGCGCGCGCCGCCCCGACGCGGCTCTCCTCCGCCGACCGCGTGAAGGTGCGGTACGGCGGCCCGCTCATACGCCGCATGTTTCGCTCGACGTGGCTCCGCCAGCGCCTGCTCCGCGCCCGCGAGGCCGACCTGGCGCGCGGCCTCGACCCCGACATCGCGCTGCTGCTCGTGATCGGCGAGCACACCGGCGACTCCGAGGTCGCGGGCCGCTCGCCGGGGTCGGCGAGGCGCTCCATCCTGGCGTCGGTCGCCATCGTCGAGGACCTCCCGCGCGGCGCGGTCGGCGTGCGCGAGCGAGAGCTCCGGGACGACGCCGGCGGGGTCATGCGGGCGAGGCTGTACGAGCCCGAGGGGCTCGCCGCGCCCTCGCCTGGGTTCGTCTTCATCCACGGCGGCGGGTGGGTCGTCGGCGATCTCGACACCCACGACACGCTCTGTCGTCGGCTCGCCCTCGAGGCCCAGGCGCGCGTGCTCTCGGTGGAGCCGCGGCTCGCCCCGGAGCATCCCTTCCCCGCGGCCGTGTACGACTCCCTCGCCGCCTTCCGCTACGCCGTGCGCGAGGCGAGCGCGCTCGGGCTCGACCCCGCGCGCCTGGGGATCGCGGGCGACAGCGCGGGGGGGAACCTGTCGGCGGTGGTGGGGCAGCTCACCCGGGACGACGCGGTGCGCCCGAAGGTCACGCTGCTCATCTACCCCGCGGTGGACGCGACGCGGTCGTTCCCCTCGCACCGGGAGCTCGGGGAGGGCTACTTCCTCACCTCCCGGTCGATCGACTGGTACCTCGATCAGTACGCCGGCGCCGCCTCCCAGCCGGGGCACGCCTCGCGCACCGATCCGCTCTTGTCGCCGCTCCACGCGCCGGACCTCACCGGCGCGCCTCCCGCGCTCGTGGTGGTGGCGGGGTTCGACCCGCTGCGCGACGAGGGCGAGGCCTACGCCGAGAAGCTCCTCGCCGCGGGCGTCGCCGCGGAGGTGCTGCGCTCCCCTTCCCTCCCGCACGGCTTCGCCCTCATGACGGGCGTGTGCGGCCGCGCGCTCCGCGACACGGAGCGCTTCGCGCGCCGCGCCGGGGAGCTGCTCCGCGCCTGAGCGGCGCGCCGCTCTACGGCTCGGCGGGCGCCGCGGGCTTCGGCTCGGCGGGCTTCGGGTCCGCGGGCTTGGGCTCGATCGGCTTCGGCTCGGCGGGCTTCGGGTCGGGCGCCGCGGTCTCGGCGGGCTTCGGCTCGATGGGCTTCGGATCCGCGGGCTTCGGCTCAACCGGCTCGGTGGGCTTCGGGTCCGCGGGCTTCGGCTCGACGGGCTTCGGCTCGACGGGCTTCGGCGCGGG
>DAORJJ010000714.1:0-3222 GCA_035439005.1 Polyangiaceae bacterium
CCGAAGCCGCTCAACCGCCACGGCGAGTAGCGCGCCGCGCGTGACCTCCGCGCCTGGAGGCGCGACAATGCCGCATGAAGCGCGCTCCCCGCACGATCACGACCCACGCACTCGCGCCCGCGTCGCGCGCGCCGCTCGTCGCCGCGCTCGCCTGGGTGGTCCTCGGGGGCTGCCGCCGAGACGAGACGCCCCCGCCGCAGCCGCCGCCGCAGCCGCCGTACGCGCAGCAGACACCGTACGCTCCGCCCGGCTATGGCCCGAGCGCCCCGCCCGGCTACGGGACGGCCGCGCCTCCCGGGCCGCAGTCGCCGCCGCCGGGCCCGGCGCTCGCGCGCGCCCCGGGGTTCCCGTGCGCCAGCGACGCCGACCTCGCGTGCGCGTTCTCTCACTGCGCCGCGGGCGCCTGCGGCGGCTGCGCGACCGACGCCGACTGCAAGCCCAACGCCGCCTGCACACCCACGCCGCTCGGGGGCGCGTGCCTCGCGCGCTTCGGCGGCGCGCCCCAGGCCACGCCGACGCCTCAGGTCCCGCCTCCTCAAGTCCCGCCTCAGGTCCCGCCTCCTCAAGTCCCGCCTCAGGTCCCGCCTCCTCAAGTCCCGCCTCAGACCGCAGACCGCTTCGAAGCGGCGCGGCAGCTCTGCGTCACCCGCACGAACGAGTACCGCGCGCGCGTCGGCGTGCGGCCGGTGGTCCGCCGCCCCGACCAGGAGGCCTGCGTCGACAGCGAGGCCGCCTCCGACACGAGCGCAGGTCCCCACGCCACCATGGGCCGCTGCCACGAGTCGGCCCAGAACGCGTGCCCCAACTACCCCGGCCAGAGCCCCGAGAGCACGCTCTCCGACTGCCTCGCGCAGATGTTCGCGGAGGGCCCGGGCGAGCCCTACAAAGACCACGGCCACTACATCAACATGACCGGCCCCGCCTACACCGGCGTCGCGTGCGGCTTCTTCACCACACCCTCGGGCAAGCTCTGGATAAACCAGGACTTTTTCAGGTAACCCGCGCACGGTGGCCGCGCGCCTCGCCCGCGTTGGCCGGGGGCGCGCTTCGTGATACCCCCTTCGAGTGAGCTTCGTCACCGCGCTGGCGCTCGCGGTCGCCCTCTTCGTCGCGGCGCCCGTGCTCGCCCACCGACTGCGGCGACTGCGCGCCGACGTCGTCCCGTTCGCGCCCGCGCACCTCGTGCCCGCCACGCCGCCGAAGGCGCGCCGTCGCTCGCGGCTGGAGGACCGGGCCCTGCTCGCGGTGCGCGCGCTCGCGGTGGTGGTGCTCGCGCTCCTCGGCGCGTCCCCGCTCGTGACCTGCTCGCACCTGGCGCTCGAGCGCGACAGCGGCGCCTCCGTGGCGCTCGCCCTCGTGCTGGACGACTCCGGCAGCATGCGGGCGACGCTGCCCTCCGGCAAGACGCGCTTCGCCGCCGCGGTCGCGGGGGCCGAGCAGCTCGTCGCGAGCGCGCGCGAGGGAGACGCTGTCGCGATCGTGCTCGCCGGCGCGCCGCCGCGGGTCCTCGTCGCGCCCACGACCGATCTCCGCGCGGTCCGCGCGGCCCTCCGCGACGCGCGCCCGAGCGACCGCGGCACCGAGCTCGTCGAGGCCCTCGCGATGGGCGAGGGGCTCCTCACGGGGCTGCCGCAGATCGACAAGAAGCTTGTCCTCCTCAGCGACCGCGCCGACGGCCACCCCGAGGGCGCGCCCCTCGGCGCCGAGCGCAAGCTCCCCGTGTGGGCGCCGCTGCCCGAGCTGGCCGAGAAGGTGACCGACTGCGCCGTGATCACCGCCGACCGCGCCGGCCCCACGGTGCGGGTGCGCGTCGCGTGCACGCCAGGTGAGACGTTCGCCGGGCGCTCGATCGAGGTGGTCGCGCGCGACGGCGGCCGCTCGTTCGGCAGCTCGCCCGGGGTCGCGTCCTCCGCCACGGAGGTGTCGATCACGCTCGCGGCCGGCACACCCGACGACCTCGTCGCGCGCCTCGCCGGCGCCGACGCCGTCGCGAGCAACGACGCCGCGCCGGTGCTGAGCGAGGCCGGCCCCACCGCGCTCGCGATCGTCGCCGATCCTGCGAGCGAGACCGTGGTGACCGGCGGCAGCCCGGTCGTCGAGCAGGCCTACGCCGCGCTCCACACCGAGCTCGCCATGCGCCCGCTCCCGCAGCTCCCCGACCGCCTCGAGGACCTGGCCGCGTTCGCGGGCGTCGTCGTCGACGATCCGCCGGGGCTCACGCCCGAGCAGCGCGGCGCGCTCGGCGCGTTCCTCCAGCGCGGCGGCGTCGCGCTCTTCGCGCTCGGCCCGCGAGCGGCGCAGGCCCCGCTCGGCGCGAATTTCGCCCCGGCGCTCGCGCAGGCCGTCACGTGGGGCAAGAACCCCGGGCACGTGTCGGGCGCCGCGTCCCAGGCCGACGGGGCCGACCCCAAGTCCGCGCACGCGCTCTTCGCCGAGGCCGCCCCGAGCCTGCGCGATCTCTCCGCGCCCGACCGCGCGACCCTCAGCCCCGCCGACGCCCCGGCCTTCGAAGCGCTCCTCGCGTTCTCCGACGGCAGCCCGCTCGTCGCGCGGCGCGACGTCGGCGCGGGCGTCGTGTGGGTGGTCGCGCTCCCCTTCTCGGTCAACGACAGCGATCTCGTGCTGCGGCCGGGGTTCCTCTCGCTGCTCGACGCCTTCGCCGACCTGGCGCGCACGCGCGCGGCGCGGCGCCGCACCGAGGTCGGCGCGCCGTGGCTCCTCCGCGACGAGGCGGGGGCGCGCGCGACGATCGCGGTGAAGGGCCCCGACGGCGAGCCGCTCCCCACCACGCGCGACGCCGAGGGCGTGAGGGCGAGCCCGGGCCTCATCGGCGCGTACGAGCTCAGGCGCGGCGACCGCGCCGAGCTCCGGGTGGTGTCCGCTTCACCGCGCGAGCTCGACACGCGCCCCCGCGCCGCGCCTCCTTCACGCGCCGGCGAGCGCAGCGGGGGCTCGGCCCGCACCCAGGTCGACCTCTCGTGGACCCTGGCCCTCGCCCTCCTCGCGCTCCTCGCCGCCGAGCTCACGCTCCGCGTCGTGATGCGACCCCGCGCCGGCGTCGCGACCTGAGAGCGCGCTCGGACGGTGCGCGACCGACGGCGCGGAGGGCGGCTTGCGTGCAGTTTGCACGCGGATGCGAGAGAGGGAGGGGAGTCTGGTTCCGTGCCTGTGCACGCGAGTCGGCGCCCCGGGACTACGAGGAGTGTGGGTCGGGAAGAGACT
>DAORJJ010000715.1:0-3218 GCA_035439005.1 Polyangiaceae bacterium
AGCCCGCGACGTTCCCCGTCGTCCACGCGGGCAAGCGCCCGTTCCTCGTGCTCGCGGCGAGCGGCGCGCGCGACGCCGCGGGCGCGGAGCTGGCGGAGGGAGCCCCGCGGCTCGTGGAGACCGACGTGGAGGGCGCGTTCGCGGCGCAGCGCGCCGTCGCCGTGGGGCGGCTCTCCGACGCGTCGCGAGCGCTCGTGGGGAGGCGCGTGCGCCTCGTCGGCGCGCGCGGCGCGGTGTGCGAGGCGACGGTCGGGGAGATCTCGCTCCTCGAGCGGGTCTACCCCGACGGCGAGGACTACGCGCGGTGGTCGGGCACGGCGCTGGACGACCGAGGCCGCGCGCTGCCTCGCCTGTCGTCCGAGGCGATCGCCCGCGAGCTGTGGCGGCAGACGGACGCGGACGGGACGGCCCAAGACCACCCGCTCGTCGCCGCGCTGCGCCCCGTGTCGGGCGACTGCGACGGCGCGGTGGCCGCGAGCACCACGAGCGACGCGAGGCCCACGCTCTCGACGCCGGAGCGCCCGAGCGACGCGCTCGAGTCCCAGGCGCTGCGCGCCTTCCGCGCGCTGCCCCAGCACGCCCGCGTGGAGGTCGACTACGAGACGAGCTGGCTCGAGGAGGTGCGCGCGCTCGAGCGGTACAGCGCAGCCGCGCGACGCGGAGAGATCGCGCTCGGCGGCGAGCGCCCGGAGGCGCCGAAGCTCCACGCCACGTGGGACACGCACGCCGAGGCGCGCCCCACGGTGCGCCAGGTCGTCCTCGGCGGCGAGACCCTCGTGTGGGTCTCCGCGACAGTCGGTGAGGGGTGCGGGGACTTCTCCGCGCAGCTCTCCGCGCTGTTCCGGCGCTCCGACGACGGCGCGCTCTCCGTCGTGCGGGTGTTCGACGCGTTCGCCTCCGAGCTCGGCGCGGTCGGGCCACGGGCGGGCGGCTACGCGCTCTTCTTCGAAGACGCCCGCGCCGACACGTCGGCGCCGGACGTCACTTCGCTCGCGCCCCGCTCGTTCGGCTGCGGCTGCTGAGCGCGACAAAAAAAAGGAGCCCGCGATCGCTCGCGGGCCCCAAGTGCCGTACGGCGCAGCGGCTCAGTTGCCGTTGACGACCGTGCAGCCCTGCTGCCAGATGCCGAGGATGTTGGTGCCGTGGAACTCCACCGAGTGGACGTCCGTGACGCCAGCGGCCTTCTTGGCGGCGCCGAGCGAGCCGTCGCCCCAGGACGCGATCCCGAGGACGCCCGACACGCAGGCCTCGCCGTTCTTCGCGCCGGTCTTGGCCGCGCCCGCCGTCTCGTTGCGGGCCATGCCGTGCGGAACGGTGGAGCCGTTGTACGCCGAGCCCATCGGGTAACCGCCGCCACAACCGACGACGACCGCGAGAATGCTGCCACACGCGAAAAGTCCGAGCTTGTTCATTCGAAATCTCCCTAGGTTCTTCTTACGAAAACTTGCCTGGCGTTTTTTAAGGACTCTCCGACCGCCCCGAGGTGTCTGCCAGTTTCGGCAGGGCCGGGGCCAGGTCGAATCGAAATGAGATCGTCAGGCCCTGAGCGGTGTACCCCATCCCGAAGAGTCTCCACAAGTACTCGGTGTGCGCGCCCACAGCAAAACGAAATCGGCCCATGTGGGCGGCGACGGCGAGGCCGGCGCGAGGTGCGAAAATGTCGACGCTCCATTCGCCGTGCACCGCGCTAACTCCGAGTAATCCAAGGCCAATTTGCGCCTCCAGCTCGAGCGGCCCCGCCTGAACGCCGCTCGCGTATCCAAGCTGGACGAGCGTCCAAAGGTATGTCTTCGAGTCAAAGGCGCGAAAGACACTACGCAGCGAGCCGGTCAGGTGGAGGTGGTCAGTCGCCGCGGTGGTGGTCTGCCCCGCCCCGAGCTCGACGGTGCCGAGGCGCAGCGGCTCCCCGCGCGCGCGGTACCACACCGGGCCTCCGTCGACCTCGAGCCCTACGGTGGTGTTGGAGGCGTCGAAGAGCCCGCCGCGCCGCTTCGTGCTCTTGCGCGGGAGCGCGCGGGGATCTTCGTCTGCGGGGCGCACGCCGGTGACGCGCGACCAGTCGACGCCTTGCGCGCGAGAGGGCCGCGGCGCGAGGCCGAGCGCGAGGAGGCACAGCCCCGCGAGCGCGCGTCTCATGGGCGGCCCGCGCCGCGCTCGAGCGCGTCGGGGAACGGCCCGAAGCGCTGATCGGCGAGCGCGCGGACGGCGCGCGCGATGCGCGGATCGCCGGGCTGCGGCGGCGACGGATCGCGATCGAAGAGGCGCGTCGCCTCCGACGCGAACGCGAGGATCTCGGGCCGCACGCTGAGCTCGCCGTTGCCGCTCACCGCGAGGATGGCGCCGATGCGCTGGTCGGCGGTGAAGCGCCGGTACACCTCGCGCTTGGCCTCGAAGTACGCCCACGCCGCGCCGCGGTTCGGCAGCGGGCCGAGCGCGGCCACGTAGCGTGACGGCTCGGCGAAGAGGCCCACGGGGTACGCCTCGCCGCGGGGCACGCCGAGGTAGCTCATGATGGCGTCGATCGAGGGCAGGTTGCTCGCGGGCCCCACGGGCGGCGGCTTGCCGCCCCCCGCCTCGATGGAGAGCGCCACGAGCTCGGAGCAGTAGAGCGCCGAGTGATCGTGGGTGTCGAAGTGGGTGTCGAACTTCACGTCGCCGCGCGCGTAGAGGGCGCGCGCGTAGGCCGCCATCTTCTCGCCGTCGGTGCCGGGCGGCGGGTCGTAGATCTCGGTGTGGATGTTCGGGCTCGCGTACTCGAACAGCGGGCGGCGGTACATCTTGCCCGAGATGTTGTCGAGCATGCGCGAGTGGAGCGGCACCGACGCGACCTCGCCGGTGACGTCGTACACGTACGGCTCGTCGTCCTCGATCGACAGCACGGCCGCGTGCGTGAACGGATAGAACTTGTCCGGCAGCATCAGGAACGCGTAGCTCGTGGCGTCGGGCGACTCGGTGAGCACGATCTGGCCCGAGCGGAGCGGCATCCCGAGGTAGTTGTTCTTGGGCGGCTTCGCGCCGGCGGGGACGCCCCGGTCGAGGATGTTCACGCGCCCCACCGGCCGCGCCATCGCGCAGCCGCTCGCGAGCGCGAGGACCGCGAGGCCGAGCGCCACGAGGCGGAGCGTCGGGCGGCGGCTCAACTCACACCCCCGTCGGCCTGCGCGGCGGGCGCGACAGGCGGCGCGGCGGGCGCCGCCTCGGACGCGGCAGGCGCGGGG